>CALGLV010000013.1 GCA_937958985.1 uncultured Aquimarina sp. | reverse complement strand
ATATAGTTAAGAACTGGTTAAGAATTAGTCCCCAATTATGAATTGGCTGAGTCCATTTCTTAGTAATTTGCATCAAAGATAAATAAACTGATTTTTTCAAGGCATCGTCTGTTGGGAAGCTCATCTTGTTTTTAGTGTATTTTCTAATTTTGCCATTAAGATTTTCAATTAGATTAGTGGTGTAAATTATTTTTCTGATTTCTAAAGGAAAATCAAAGAACACGGTAAGTTCTTCCCAATTGTTACGCCATGATTGTACTGCATAAGGATATTTATCATTCCATTTTTCAGCAAACCGGTCTAATTCGGCTTTAGCCATTTCTTTATTAGGAGCATTGTAAATATGCTTCATATCTCCTGTAAAAGCTTTTTTGTCTTTCCAAACCACATAACGTGCACTGTTACGAATTTGATGAACCACACAGATTTGAGTATCTGCTGTTGGAAACACATTTTTAATAGATTGTGTGAATCCGTTGAGATTATCGGTAACTGTTACCAAAATATCTTCAACTCCTCTGGCCTTTAAATCAGTAAGTACTCCTTGCCAAAAAGCGGCAGATTCATTCATCCCTAACCACATTCCTAGAAGTTCCTTGTGACCTTCTCTGTTGAGCCCTACGGCTAAGTAAATAGTTTTGTTAACAACCTTTCCTCCTTGACGAACTTTAAATACAATTCCATCCATCCAAACTACGCAATAAACAGACTCTAAAGGTTTGTTTTGCCATTCTAATACTTCTTGATTGATTCTGTCTGTGATAATAGATATAGATGATGTGGAGAGCTTATAGCCATAAATTTGATAAAGTTCATCTTCAATATCAGAAACACTCATACCTTTTGCATAAAGCGAGATTACGATATTTTCTATAGACAGTGAAGTGCTTTTGTGTTTAGGAACCACAACAGGTTCAAAATCACTATTGCGATCACGTGGAACTTTAATCTCGCTTTGACCAAAGCGGTTCTTTACTTTTTTTGTAGTACTACCATTGCGAGCGTTAGTATTGCTGCGTTTACCATTTTTAGGATAGCCTAAATGAGCATCCATCTCTCCTTGAAGCATAGCTTCTAAAGCGGCACTGTGTAATTCATTCAATAAATTACTTAAGTCGTCTTCTGTTTTTAGGCCTTTTAATAGACCACTTTGTAAAAATTGATTTTTTAAATCATCCATAATAAAACTGTGTGTTATAAAATTAATAAAAAAATTAGGCGGGGTTTTAAAACCCCGCCTAATTTTTGTTTACACAGTTTTTTGGATACTACCTAGAAATATTCCTAAGCTTTGTTTTTATTTATCCGATAATAGTAGCGGATAGGTATTCACGATTCATACGTGCTATATTTTCTAAAGAAATTCCTTTAGGGCATTCAATTTCACAGGCTCCAGTATTGGTGCAGTTACCAAAACCTTCCGCATCCATTTGTGCTACCATGGCTTGCACGCGTTCTGTAGCCTCAACTTGTCCTTGAGGTAATAATGCGTATTGAGAAACTTTTGCCGAAGTAAATAACATAGCAGAAGCATTTTTACAAGCAGCAACACAAGCTCCACAACCAATACAAGCAGCAGCATTAAAAGCATCGTCAGCATCCCCTTTGTTTATAGGTGTTGCATTAGCGTCTATAGTGTTTCCTGAAGTATTCACCGATACATATCCACCGGCATGTTGTATGCGATCAAAAGCACTACGGTCTACCATTAAATCTTTTACCACAGGAAAAGCATTTGCTCTAAAAGGTTCAATAGTGATGGTGTCACCATCATTAAACATACGCATGTGTAATTGGCATGTTGTTACTTTTCGGTCTGGTCCGTGTGGTTCACCGTTAATTTGCAAAGAACACATTCCACAAATACCTTCGCGACAGTCGTGATCAAAAACAACAGGTTCTTCACCTTTGTTAATTAATCCTTCGTTTAGAACATCTAACATTTCTAAGAAAGACATGTCTTCTTCTATCCCATCAATAGGATAGTCAACCATTTGACCTTTATTGGCAGCGTTTTTCTGACGCCATATTTTTAATAATAATTTCATGTTTTCAAGATTTAAGTATTGAGTATTGAGTAGTGAGAGTTCTTCAACGTCTCTTATCTCAACACTAACATCTATTTATATGAACGTGTTTTTAATTCAATATTTTCGTAAGTAAGTTCTTCTTTATGAAGTTGAGCATCTTTAGGTTCCCCTTTGTATTCCCAAGCCGATACATATTTAAAGTTTTCATCGTCTCGAAGTGCTTCCCCTTTTTGTTCGCCACTTTGTTCAACGGATTCTTCTCTAAAATGTCCTCCACAAGATTCGTTTCTGTCCAAGGCATCTTTAGCAAATAACTCTCCTAATTCTAAAAAGTCAGCAACACGACCTGCTTTTTCAAGCTCCGTATTCATTCCGACAGAATCACCAGGGATATTTACATTCTCCCAAAAATCTTTACGTAGTGCAGAAATTTCATCGATAGCTTCTTGTAATCCTTTTGCATTACGAGACATACCACATTTGTTCCACATAATTTTACCCAAACGCTTGTGGTAATAATCTACAGAATGCTCTCCTTTAGCACTCATTATTTTTTGAATACGATCTTTAACTTCTTTTTCAGCTTGATCAAATTCAGCTGTTTCTGTAGAAATCTTTCCAGTTCTAATGTCATCCGAAAGATAGTCACCAATAGTATAAGGTAATACAAAGTAACCATCGGCCAAACCTTGCATTAACGCAGAAGCTCCTAATCGGTTTGCTCCGTGGTCAGAGAAGTTTGCTTCACCAGCCGCATAACAACCAGGAATTGTAGTTTGTAAGTTGTAGTCTACCCAAAGTCCCCCCATAGTATAATGTACCGCTGGGTAAATCATCATAGGTGTTTTGTATGGGTTTTCATCTACAATCTTGTCATACATTTGGAATAAATTTCCGTATTTGGCTTCAATAATTGCTTCACCCAATTCTAAAATCTTTTCAGAAGAAGGATTATCAATACCTGAAGTTAACGCTTTCTCACTTCCATAACGCTGTATAGCAGCAGCAAAATCTAAATAAACAGCTTCGCCTGTTTTGTTTACTCCATAGCCAGCATCACAACGCTCTTTTGCAGCTCTTGATGCAACATCGCGAGGTACTAGGTTTCCAAAAGCAGGGTAACGACGCTCTAAGTAATAATCTCTATCTTCTTCAGCTAATTGAGTTGGTTTCAATTTTCCTTCTCTAATAGCAATTGCATCTTCTTTTTTCTTAGGTACCCATATACGACCATCATTACGAAGTGATTCCGACATCAATGTCAACTTTGATTGATGATCCCCTGAAACAGGAATACATGTTGGGTGAATTTGAGTGTAACAAGGATTTGCAAAATGAGCACCACGACGGTGAGCTCTCCACGCAGCCATTACATTACTACCCATGGCATTTGTACTTAAGTAAAATACGTTACCATAACCACCTGTTGCTATAACTACAGCATGTGCCGAATGTCTTTCGATTTCACCAGTAACTAAGTTACGTGCTATTATACCTCTTGCTTTGCCGTTAACTTTCACTAAATCTAACATTTCGTGACGGTTGAAAGCTTGTATTTTACCTCTATTAATCTGGCGATTCATTGCTGAATATGCACCTAATAAAAGTTGTTGACCTGTTTGTCCTTTAGCGTAAAAAGTACGCGATACTAACACCCCTCCAAAAGAACGGTTGTCTAGTAGTCCACCGTATTCTCTAGCAAAAGGAACTCCTTGAGCAACACATTGATCTATAATATTTCCTGAAACTTCAGCCAAACGATAAACGTTAGCTTCACGTGAACGGTAATCTCCACCTTTTACCGTATCGTAAAAAAGGCGGTAATTAGAGTCACCATCTCCTTGGTAATTTTTTGCAGCGTTTATACCTCCCTGTGCAGCAATAGAATGCGCACGTCGTGGGGAATCTTGGTAGCAAAAAGTTTTTACATTATATCCTAGTTCAGCAAGAGATGCAGCAGCACTTCCTCCTGCAAGTCCTGTTCCTACAACAATAATGTCAATATTACGTTTGTTGGCAGGGTTTACTAGGTTAATTTTATTTTTATGATTTGTCCACTTATCAGCTAATGGACCTTTTGGTATTTTAGAATCTAATGCCATGTCTTATGTGATTAGTGGTTTAAATGATGAAATATAGCTACGAAAATAAATCCGGCAGGGATAACAATTGCAAAGGCTTTTGCAAATTTTTGAATTCCACCAGAATATTTATTGTTTACCCCTACAGATTGAAAAGAAGAAGCAAAACCATGTAAAAGGTGTAAAGCTAAAAAAGCAAATGAAATTACATAAAGCAAGGTGCGTACTGGACTCACAAACTTGTGCTGTAATTCTGTAAAGTATCTTAACTCACCATTGTGCATGCCAGACATATCGCCCTGAATAAATTTGGTGTTAATTTCAGGAATCCAGAAATCGTAGAAGTGAAGACCTAAAAAAGCTAAAACTACAATACCAGAAATAATCATATTTCTGGACATCCAAGAAGCATTAGCGCCGCCATTGTATTGCGCATATTTAATTGACCTAGCCTTTCTATTTTGTATTTCTAAAATAAATCCCATGATAAAATGAAAAACAACACCAAAAATTAGCACAGGCTGAAGAACAAACTGCACTAGAGGGTTGGTTCCCATAAAATGAGAAGTAGCATTAAAAGCATCTTTGCTGAAAACCGAAGTCAGATTGATACTAAAATGTTGTAGTAAAAAAAATACTAAAAAAAGTCCAGACAGCGCCATAGCGACTTTTCTTGCAATTGAAGATTTAATAATTCCTCCCATTTGTTTGTTTAATTAATAATCTGAACAAAAGTAAGGGCGAAAAGCTTTTTTTACAAGCTTTTAAAATGTTTTAATAGTTGTTTGGACTGATTATGAATAATAAATATTTAATATAATGATAGGTAAATGATAAATAGTTGTGTTTTTTAACGATTTACTAGTGAATTTAATAATATATGATTCAAAATCAATTAAATTCTTAAAAATACTTAATTTTAAACTACGTATTTGTACGTATAGTTAAGTGCTTTTGAAGTGATTTCTCCGTCAATTAATTTTCCTTTACTAAGGGTTTCCGTATCAAAATTAGGGTGGCTTAAATTTAGTCTATCACATACCGTATTATAATATTTTTGTTTGGTAATATGTTTAGGAAAAGAAGCGTTAAAAATTTTATTCCACTGATTTTGATTTATAATTGAAGTAATAATTCCAATACAATCTTCACGATGTATTAGATTTACGGGGGCTTCAGGATTTTTTACACTAGCTCTCTTGGACATCATAGTTGCAGGGTGCCTTTCATCGTTTACTAAACCAGCAAATCGGAGTATAGTCGTTTCAAAATTTTTATTGTTGATTAGTAAATTCTCTACATCCCTTAGTTGCTTTCCTGCATTAGATAAAGCATTAGGTTTCGACGAATTTGTGATTGCAGGAAAGTGTTCTTCATCTTTAAAAACACTAGTTGAGCCAATAAATAAAATCTTTTTTATAGACGATTTTTCAATGTAGGGTAAGATTTGTTCAACTTTTGCGACATAACTACTATCGGGATTCTTTCGCAAACCTGGTGGGGTGTTTAAAATTAATATTTCTGAACTGGCTAAGCAGTTTTCAATAGCACCTTCAATAGTTGTTTCTTTAAGTTCTAATAAGTAAGCCTCTATATTTTCTTGTTTTAATAGAGACTGCTTTGTTAAGGATGTGGTACTTCCCTTACAATGGTAACCCAGTTTTGATAGATTTTTGTATAGCGGTAGCCCAAGCCAGCCAAGTCCGATGATAGAAACACTTTTTTTTGACATTTATTTTTTTAATAAAAGTACTTTTTTTACTAAAAACACTACTCAGTTTTAGTAAAAAACATAATTACGATAGTGAGCTAATTGTTTAACAGTCTTAAAATGAGTATATTTAAGATCAACTCTAAATTAAAAGGTATGGGATTTTCAAATTTTATGGGTGAGCGTTTAAAGCAAACCAAAGGTATAGATGCACAAATTAATGTGGCAGATTACATGACAAAAAAACTTATTCATTTTTCGCCTAGTGATACGTTGATAGATGTTATGGCATCGTTAGCTCGAAACGAAATAACGGGTGGTCCAGTTGTTAGCAAAGGAGAATTAGTAGGTATGATTTCGGAAAGTGATTGTATGAAAACACTAAGTGATAGTAAGTATTTTAATATTCCTATGGGTACTGAAACAGTAGAAAAATACATGAGTTCTATTGTGGAGACTATAGATGTTAATGCTAGTATTTTTGAAGCAGCTGAAAAATTTCATAAAAGTCCATACAAGCGTTTTCCGGTTCTTGAAAATGGGAAATTAGTGGGGCAAATTAGTCAACATGATATTATTGTAGCTGCTTTAAAATTGAATTCACATAACTGGAAACATTAAGAATTTCTTTTAACAAGCGCATAGTAATCATTTTCAAGCGGTAAGTATCCTTGATTATACACAAAATAGTAGGTAGTTCCTTTTTTTGTGGTGTAGATGCTTGTGAAAATGTTAAAGTCGAATCCTTTATTCAGTAACTTGCTCTTAACTATTTTTGTTTTGTCGGTTGGGTTAAGTTGCTGTAAAATTCGATAATTTTTTCGAAGTTGGTTATTTGTATTTCGAATAAGATTAGTGGTGTCCTTGTTTAAATTATTATTAAAAACATTTCGACAAGCATCCGAGCAGAACTTTTTGTCAGACCGTCCAATTATTTTATCTCCACATTCAGGACAATTTTTTTGCATAAATTGATTTTTTTACAATATAGTAAATTTAAGCAAGTATTTGTTTATGTGCGTTTTAAGGGTTTATAAAAACAAATCATTTGCCAACCTAAAGGTGTTCGAGTGTGCTTCTATAATAGTTTTAATATTGGGTGAATACCCTCCTCCCATAGAGCACATAACAGGAATGTTATAATCTTTACATAGCTGTAATACAAATCGATCCCTTTCGGCACAACCTTTCAAAGTACAGCTTAATTTCCCTAGTTTATCGGTATCTAAAATATCGACTCCGCATAAGTAATAAATAAAATCGGGTTGTTGTTGTTTTATAAGTAATGGTAATGTTTTTTTTAAAATAGAAAGGTATTCGGCGTCTTTAGTGTTGCTGGGTAATGCAATGTCTAAATCAGATATTTCTTTTTTAAAAGGATAGTTTTTTTCGCCATGCATCGAAAAGGTAAATACAGAATTATTGTTTTTAAAAATTTCAGCAGTTCCATTGCCTTGGTGTACATCTAAATCAACTATTAATATTTTTGTAGCCAATTTTCGATTTAATAAATAAGCTGCGCCAATAGCTTGATCATTTAAAAGACAAAAAGCTTCTCCTTTGTCAGAAAAGGCATGATGTGTGCCCCCTGCAATATTCATGGCTACGCCGTAATTTAAGGCAAATAAAGAGGCGTCTATTGTGCCCTGTGTAATAATAAGCTCTCTATCAACTAAAGTTTGAGATAAAGGAAATCCGGTGATTCGTATTTCGCTTTGTGAAAGTTTTAAATTCAATAATTTAGCTACATATATTTCAGTATGTACTCTCAATAAATTATCAATAGAAACCTTAGAGGGTTCAAAAAAATTATTTGGGGTACAAGTTCCTTCGTGTATTAGTTGTTTGGGTAGTAAATCATACTTCTCCATAGGAAAACGATGTCCTTTTTTTAAAGGGTGTTCATAACAAGGATGATGGGCAATTTTTAGCATACCGTAATTTAAAACAAAAGCACAAAAAAACCTTAGGAGTTTTTAGCTTCTAAGGTTTTAAAATAAGAATGTTTTTTCTATAAATTCACTTTAGGAGTCACCGTGAATGTAGAGGCAATTTCTAAGGACGTAGCCTCAGTAATAGCCTGGTTAGTTGTTATCGTTATCTCGTAAACTATAGTGTTGTTTAATAGGTATTGTGTTAAATCTTCTTTACTTACTTGAGGTGTTAAATCGAGAGACTTAGAGTTGTTTGAAACCGAAGAAATAGCTGCAACTTCTCTTAAATCCAAACCTTCGGCTCCTATTTTAAGAGAAATAGATTCTACAACATCAAAATTAATAGATGCAGAATCAGCTATGTTAAGACTAAGTTCTTTAAATATTATGGATGCAATGTTTTCTTGCTTGAAATTATTATTAGCTAACTCTTCTTCTATGTTTGTTGTAATCGTATTTGCTAGTGTTATACTGCCTGTAGGGGCAATGTTTATGGTAATATTGGTGTCGGCGTCAATATCAAATTGTGTTAAATCCTCCAAAAGCTCATTAATTTTATCTTCTACATTGCAAGAAGTAAAGGCAGTGGTAAGGGATAAGCTAAGTAATAATAGAAGTATTTTTCTCATAATTTTAAGTTTTAGTTAGAATAGCTGTAATAATAAATAATAATTATTGCAAATTGATAATTTTGTTGAACTTAGGAAGCGATCTTTTTAGAAAAAGTAAAAGTGTGTTCCAATAAGAAATTTTTGCGAAAATGTTATTTTGGTGGAAGTTGGCTTGTTATTTGTAATATGCTAATTAATTAGTCATATTTGTAAAATACCCAAATTTTTAAACCCAAACCTATGAAAAATCTATTTATTGCTTTCTTATTAATAACTTCATCAACCGTTTTTTCTCAAAAAGATAATCTTTTGAAAAATGGAGGATTCGAGAATAATTTTAATAATTGGGAGCTAAATACTTTAGATAAATCTAAAGCATTTTTCAAAAATGATAGAAAAACGAAATTTTCAGGAGAAAAAAGCTTGCGTGTAGAGGTGGTTAATTTAGGAGCTAATACCTGGGATATTCATTTGGTGCAACCATTTACTTCTAGAAAAAACAGTAAATACCTAATACAATTTTATGCAAAAGCGAATAGATCAGGAAAAATACTAAAAGCCCAATTGCAAAATACAACTTACACCGGTCGTGAGTTTCAACTAACGGATGAATGGAAATTGTATACTTGGGAAAGTGAAGCAAAAGAAAGTGATTTAGCCTTAGCATTTCATTTTTTAGGTAAAGGCACTTATTCTATTGACGATATAGTTATTGAGAAATTAACAAAAAACAATAGTAAAAAACCATCTAGTAATAAGTCTTCTGGTTCTAAGAGTACAAGTATGATTGATAATGGAGGTTTTGAAGAGGGATTTGCCGATTGGACTAATGTTGTCGATGGAGAAGGTAAAGCAGATTTTAAGTTAAATAGAAGGTCTCCTTATCAAGGTGAAAGTTCTATGAAAGTTACCTTATTAAAGCCAGGTAAAAATTTATGGGACGTACAAAGTTTAAAAGAAATTAATGTTAAAAAGAATAAGACTTACAGGCTTACTTTTTATGCGAGATCTGTGGGGAATAAAAAAGTAAAAGTTCAAGTTCAAGACGATTCTAAGAAAATCTACAAATCAACTACATTTAACGCAGGTTTTGAATGGGAAAAATTCTCTTGGGATTTTACAGCCGTTAGTAGTGAAATGCAACTAGCTATTCATCATATAGGACTTGGTACTGTTGAGTATGATTCTATTAAAATAGAGCAAATAAAGAAAAAGTAAGAAATGTAATTAAACATTTAATACAATAAGAAAAGCTAAGATTTTACAGTGTAAAATCTTAGCTTTTTTTTGTCTAAGCCTTAGTTCTAAAATATTAAATGTTTAGAGGAATTGTAAGCTTCCCCAAATAAGAACTGTTTATTAATCTAAAATTTCTATAAAGTTATTGTTTTTAACTTATAGAAGCACCAGCACTTACGCCATCCTCATCAGGGTTTACAAAAACAAGCTTTCCGTTTGGTGTTTCAGTCATTAAAATCATTCCTTCACTATCCACCCCTCTTAAAGCTCTAGGAGCAAGATTAACAAGCACACTTACTTGTTTTCCCACAATAGCTTCGGGAGCAAAATGTTCGGCAATACCCGATACTATGGTGCGTACATCAATACCAGTGTCGACCTTTAAGACTAATAATTTTTTAGCTTTAGGCATTTTTTTAGCTTCCAATATAGTTCCTGTGCGAATGTCTAATTTTGAAAAATCTTCAAAAGTACAAATGTCTTTTTGAGGTTCCACTTCTTTAGCAGCCGCTTCATTAGCTTTTTTAGTGTCTTCTAGTTTTTGAAGTTGCGCTTCAATAGTAGCGTCTTCAATTTTACTGAATAATAGCTCTCCTTTATTAATTTGATGTCCGCTAGGTAAAAGCGTATCTGCAGTTACAATGTCATTCCATTTTACAAAGGTCTCATCAATGGCTAACATATGTTTTAGTTTAGCAGCTGTAAAAGGAAAGAAAGGTTCTGATAAAGTCGCTAAAGCGGAAGCGATTTGTAAGGCAACATACATTATGGTTTTAGTACGTTCTTCATCTACTTTAACTGTTTTCCAAGGTTCTAAGTCTGCCAAATATTTATTTCCTAAACGCGCCACATTCATTAACTCTTGTGAAGCTTCGCGGAAACGGTAGCGTTCAATAGAGCTAGAAATTACAGCAGGGTAGGCCTTTAGTTTTTCCAAAGTTTCAATATCAATAGCCTCCAATGTAGTTGGAGTAGGTATTACCCCGTTGTAGTATTTATGAGTTAAAACAACAGCTCTATTAATAAAATTTCCGAATATGGCTACAAGCTCACTATTGTTTCTGGTTTGAAAATCTTTCCAAGTAAAATCGTTGTCTTTAGTTTCTGGTGCATTTGCAGTAAGTGCATAACGCAATACATCCTGCTGACCTGGGAAATCTTCTAAATATTCGTGCAGCCAAACAGCCCAGTTTTTCGAAGTCGATAATTTATTGCCTTCTAGATTCAAAAATTCGTTAGCAGGTACATTTTCAGGTAAAATATAAGTCCCTTCTGCTTTAAGCATACTAGGGAAAATAATACAGTGAAATACAATATTATCCTTACCTATAAAATGCACTAATTTAGTATCGTCTTTTTTCCAATAGTCTTCCCAGTTTTTGCCTTCTTTTTCAGCCCATTCCTTAGTAGAAGAAATGTATCCAATTGGAGCATCAAACCAAACATACAATACTTTACCGTCAGCTCCATCAACGGGAACAGGAATTCCCCAATCCAAATCGCGAGTTACTGCACGAGGTTTTAAACCATCGTCTATCCACGATTTACATTGTCCGTAAACGTTAGTTTTCCAATCTTTTTTATGGCCTTCTAAAATCCATTCTTTTAAGAAATCCTCGTACTTATCTAAAGGTAAAAACCAGTGTTTGGTACTTTTTGTAATAGGTTCAGCTCCTGAAATTGTTGATTTCGGATTAATTAAATCGGTAGCATTTAAAGAGCTTCCACATTTTTCACATTGGTCGCCGTATGCTTCTTCGTGGTTACATTTAGGGCAAGTACCCGTTACAAAACGATCGGCTAAAAACTGTTTCGCTTCAGGATCGTATAATTGCTCGGTAACTTCTTCTATAAACTGCCCCGCATTATGCATTTTCTGAAAAAATTCCGATGCGGTTTCATGATGAATTTTACTAGAGGTACGCGAATAATTATCGAACGAAATCCCAAAATCCTCAAAAGAATCTTTAATAATGTTATGGTATTTATCGATAATTACCTGTGGTGAAACACCTTCCTTTTTGGCACGCATAGGTATTGCCACTCCATGCTCATCACTACCACCAATAAGAACCACGTCTTTATCAGTTCCGCGTAAATAACGGGCATAAATATCTGCGGGTACATAAACACCAGCCAAGTGGCCAATATGTATAGGTCCGTTAGTGTAAGGTAGTGCTGTGGTAATCGTATATCTTTTTGGCGTGCTCATAGTGGTATATCAATAAAGGCGCAAATTTAGGAAAAAGCTTTCGCTTTTTAGCAGTAAGCAGTAAGCTATAAGCAGTAAGCTTTTGTTATTTTTACTAAAACTTTTTAAAATGGATACTCCTTTTAGCCCCAATCCCATAGCCCCATTGAAAAAGGGAGATACGATTGCTATAATTTCAACGGCTCGAAAAATTAGCGTTAATGAGCTTCGACTAGGAATACAATGGATGGAGAATTTAGGTTTTAAAGTCCTTTTAGGAAAAACTATAGGGGAAGAGAGCTATCAATTTGCAGGTACGGATGCAGCACGTACTGCCGATTTACAAGCAATGATTGATAATCCAAAAGTAAAAGCGATTTGGTGTGCACGAGGCGGATATGGCACGGTAAGAATTATTGATAATATTGATTTTTCTTCATTTAAAAAACAGCCTAAATATATTATAGGATATTCTGATATAACCGTATTGCATTCGCATTTACATACATTTGATATGGCTACTGTACATGCTCCTATGGCTTTTGATATTTCAAAGGCTACTATGGAAGCCCAAGAATCTTTAAAAAATGTATTGTTAGGAAAAGCAACTACATATTCATTTCCGTCTACGCGGGAAAATATACAAGGTAAAGCTCAGGGAATGGCTGTTGGTGGGAATCTTTCGATTTTATATTCCTTATGCGGGTCTGCGTCGGCAATTGATACCAAAGGGAAATTTTTGTTTTTAGAAGATTTAGATGAATATTTATATCATATTGATCGTATGCTTCAAAATTTAGATCGCAATGGAATATTTAAAGATTTAGCAGGTTTGGTAATTGGGGCAATGAGTAATATGCACGATAATACCGAGCCTTTTGGTTATACGGTAACAGAAATGATTTTAGAAATCACCACTAAATATAATTACCCAGTAGTATTTGATGCTCCATTTGGGCATATCGCAGACAATAGAGCGGTTGTTTTTGGAAAAGAAATGACTTTGAGTGTTAATGAAGATTCAGTTAAGATAATACAGTAATTAACAAGCTTGGTTTAAACGACTAAACTCTTTTTTATGCTTCGCGAAGCAATTAAAGAAGCTAAGCAACCCAAAACAAGTAAGGTGGTGAGTACGATAAGCACTGTGAGCGCACTTAGCTTTACAGGGTAGGCAATGTCGTAGGTAATCATAATTAGTCCATATTTTTGTTGTAAATAAAGAATAATCAAAGCCAAACTTACACCGATTCCACCCCCAATTACTGTCATTAACATTCCTTGTAAAAAGAATATATTACGAATATTAGAAACCGTTGCACCAATTTTATAAAGGGTTTGTAGGTTTTTCTTTTTGTCAATAATCATCATAATCATTGATCCAATTAGGTTGAATAAAGCTACAATTAACACTAGTGTGGAAACCGAATATGCCATAAGGTTTTCACTTTTAAGCATTTTGTAAGTGGCTTCGTTTAACTGCGCTCGGGTTTTGATATAAACAGAATTATTAAAAATTTCCAAAAGCTGTTTGCGTACTTCGTCTTCGTTCGCTTTTGGATGTAATTTTAATTCAATATTTGAAACTTTATCCGGGGAGAGATTTAATAGTTTTCGAGCTAAATCAATATGAGCAAACACATATTTATCGTCCATTTCGCTGGTGAGTTGGTAAATTCCACTAACACGAACACTTTCGCTCATAAAAGCATTTATAGGATTTGATATTTGACCTTTTCCTGCTTTGGGCATGTACAAATCCAAAGGGTTTACAGTATTGTTAATTCCGAGACTTAAAGAATTACTTATTTGATCACCTATGACCACTGTATATTTATTATCAAAATCCCAATCGCCATAGGCTATAATACTATCGGTTGGGATAACGCTACTGTAATTTTTGCTAATACCTTTTATATTGGCGTATTGCTTTTTGTCTTTATAATTTAAAAAAACTTGATTTTCTACGATTTCCGCCAAATTAGCTACGCCATCTAAACTCGAAATTTCTATTTTCTGTTGTTCAGTTAAGCTGAAGAATTTTCCTGAAGAAGGAAACACTTTCAGTTGCGGATCGGTAATCGAAGTAAACTGTAAATGCAAATCTTTAAGGCCACCAAAAGCAGAGAGTACGATGGTTAAAATTAAGGCGCCAATAATAATACCAAGCATAGCAATACCGGTAATGATATTGATGGCGTTAGTACTTCCCTTTGAAAATAAATACCGCTTAGCGATGTACAACGAAAAGTTCAATAGGTTTATTTCTTTTTACGCTTTTCTAATAAACTGCGATCTAATATAGGGTTTTCTTCTCCTTTTATAGCTTCATCTAGCTTGTCAATATACTCCAAAGAATCGTCTACAAAATACTCTAAGGCAGGCATACGGCGCAACTGATTTTTAGTTTTTAAGGCTACTTGATGCTTAATTTGTGTTCCTACGGATCGTACTTCTGTTAAAATATTTTGAGCTTCACTATGCGGAAATACACTCATGTATACTTTAGATACTGATAAATCGGTAGTAACAGTAACTTTAGTAACCGATACCATAATGTTTCCTCTGCCAGAATCTCTTAAGGCTTGGCTAATAACATCTGCTATATCTTTCTGCAGTACCCCTGCTATTTTTTTCTGTCTGTTTGTTTCCATAGTGCAAAAGTACGCTATTTAGTGGCACTAATAAAAAAAGCTGTAATTCGTGTGCATATTATTTGGAAGCTTTGCAGCAATTATATACATTTGCAAACCGAATTTTATATCAGTTTTGATATTTTTAATTCTGGTCCTATAACTCAGCTGGTTAGAGTATCTGACTCATAATCAGAAAGTCCTTGGTTCGAGCCCAAGTGGGACCACAAAACCCCTCTAAACGTTATGTTTAGAGGGGTTTTTATTGATTTCTATTTTCTTAAGCTTTATGCAGCCATTAAAGTTTCAGGCACTTCGAAAACACGCATTGCAGGTTCTAAGTAGGTATCCACTTTAGTTTCGAATATGCTATTTAATAAGTTATAGTTTATCCATATAGATACTAATCTAAAAGGAATTTCAATAGAATCTCTTAATCCTAATTTTGAATCTTCCATGTGCACCCATCGGCTTAAAGGCTGCTCACAAATAAAGCTTACTGTTTTTTCTTTACCAAAGTATCTTTTTAAGCGGATAAACATTTCAACGTCAAACAACCATTTAGTTTTGAATTTTTTTCCAAAAAGTAACGGCACTAAATTAGATTCGAAAACTTTAGCTCCACATTGTGTATCTGAAATTGACATTCCTAAAATAAACACAATCAATACATTTATTAATTTTGAAATAATAGCTCTTACTCCATCTTTTTTAATTCCTTCGGAAGCTTCTTTAGCTCTAGAGCCAAAAACAAAACCTAAGTTATTATTGGTATGTAATGTATTTACCAAGTCTCCAAAGTCGTTGAAACCAGTAGATAAATCAGCATCCATAAACCCTATGTATTTTACACTACTTTTAGTGTATAAGTATTTAGCACCCGCTCTAACTGCAGCAGCTTTTCCTCCATTTTCAATAAGATCAATTACACTAACTTTTGCAGGGTTGGTTTGTTGAATTTCTTTTAAAACCCGCACCGTATCGTCTTTACTTCCATCATTAACAAAACATAAATGATACTTGTTTTCTTCAGAAATAAAGTTTTTAAACGCAGAAACATTCAATCTATTCTCTTCGTTGTAGCAAGGTATGATTATTCCAGTTTTCATAATAGTTTGGGTTTTAATTATATTCAAATGTACCGCCACAACCCGCTGTAAATAGGGGTTTTTCGGTGAGTAGGAGATTGCTGTAGACGAATGGAATTAATTAAAAGTCAAACTGTTATTACTGAATAAAGCCTTTGTTGTATATTTATTTTAGATGCCCAACACAACAAACAAATATTTAATAAGTGCCTTATTAATAGGAATCGTATTTCACGGGGTGAGTATATTTTTTACTCTTGAAACTACCTACGATGCACTTATACATTTATGTTTTGCCGAACATTATGCTACAAGCTGGTTTGAGCCTTGGAATTATAAATGGTATACGGGATTTACGGTTATGGGATATCCGCCACTAGTACATCAAAGTATTGCTTTGTTTTCCTTAATAGGAGGGCTTAAATTTGGTTTGTTTACGTTAGCATTTATAGGAATACTATTATTTATAACGGGGGTCTATCGTTTTTCATTACTGATTACAGGTAATCGAAATACCGCCGGTTATGCCGCAATAGCAGCAGTGTTTTCATCCTCCTTTATAGAAACATTACATATTTTTGGTCAATTGCCTAGTATTATAGGTATTTCAGTATTAATGCATTCCCTACCCGAAATATATTTATGGCTAAAATCAGGCAAATATAAACACCTATGGACTTCTTTAAGTTTGTTAGCCATTACCATAACCTCACATCATGTAACTCCTATTTTTGGAATGGTATTCTTTATTTTCCCACTTATAGGGATGGTGGTAATGGACAGCTCACGTGAAAAAGTAGCCTCTTATAAAAGCATAAGCTTTCGCTTGTTTTTGAGTACTTTTTTTAAACTTTTTAAACGCATTTTAGGTTTCGGATTAAGCTCCTTAGTATTAATTGTTTTCTGCATACTTCCTTATTGGATCAATACCAAAAATAATCCTATTACTCAAGTGCCTATACCGCATGGGTCAAGAGATAGTTTTATAGAAGTTACCTCGTCGGGCTTGGTGTTTTTTTTAATTCCTTGGGGAATATTACTTTTTGTTTTTCCGTATTTGTTTTACCGATATTACGCTAAACGCTATTTGTTTTTTGGATTATCGTTTAGTTTTTTAACCTTGTTAGGAACGGGCGGTACCACGCCTTTGCCTAAACTAATGTTGGGTGAAAACGCATTTAATATACTTACGTTAGATCGTTTTACATTGTGGGCATCTATAATGGCATTACCTATTTTTGGAGAGTTTCTATATCGATTTGTCGAGGGAGATTTAAAAGAATATTTACAAGCTAAATTTGGTGCAGTTTTTCATCGTTTATTGGGTGGTTTGTTAGTTTTAGGAGTGATTACATTGGTCATTTTTTCGGTAAACCTTAGTTACTTTAAACCATCACAACCTCAAAAAATTAAAATGCTTCCCATTCTTAATTTTTTGAATCAAGATCAACACGATCATTGGAGGTTTTTGCCTTTAGGTTTTGGCGATCAAATGGCTTGGCTTTCGGCGCAAACCAATGCCATGACAGTCGATGGAAACTACCATTCGGCACGTAGATTGCCAGAGCTTACGAGTAGGGCAGTAGAGCGTTTAGAGAACTCTAAATTTAGAGGAATAGAAGGCTTGGGGTCGTTACAGCAATTTTTAACAGTACCCGAAAAATACCATTTAAAATATGTGTTTTCTAACGATAAGTTTTACGATCCTATTTTATATTTCTGTGGTTGGCAACGCTTACGCCAGTTAGAAAATGGAATTATGGTTTGGGAGAAATTAAACGTAAAACCATTATCAAGTATTTTACCCAAGGACGACATACCAACGTTTCAAAAAATACTGTGGGGAACCGTTCCTATGCTTACTGTAATTATAGTGTTTTTGTTGCATTTTAAATTATTGTGGTTTCGAGTGTTTAAAAAAGGAAAAACTCAAAAGGCAGCTTATTTAAATTTTAATGTCGCCTATCAAAAATTCAACCCTAAAGTGGTTCGTTTTTCTTTTGGGTGGGTGCTGTTAGTAATACTGTTTTTTGTCTTTGGAGTGTATCGATTTTATATAGCTAATGCCACACAAATAAGCCCTAAAAATGTGATTTCTGCTTACTACGATGCTATCGATTTTAAAGAATTTGAACGTGCATATTCCTACATTAATCCAAACAGTAATAAAACAAAAGATCAGTATATGTTGGAAGTCGCAGTAAATGATGGTTTACTAAGTTCCTATGCAAAATTAGATGCTATAAAACCTACAGTGCTTTCGCAGAATGATAGCCTGGCTAAAGTTAAGGTAGAGACCTTTTGGATTACTCCGTTAGAGAGGATTGAAAAAACATTTCACCACGAACTACGTAAGTACAATAATAAGTGGTTTGTAACTCCGTTAGCTTACGATTTAGATATTCCGCCCGACCAGTTATTTACTTCGAATAGAACTACTTTTTTCAATCACGGAAGAAGAAGAATTACCTCTGAACAAACCCACCATGAAGATGTGTTAAAACAGCCCGTATTGCAAGTGTTATCTTCAAAATTGGTTTATTTAAATAATAAATATAGTATTGTGGGAGAAATTCAAAATGTTGACGACGTACCCGCCGATGTGGTTATTAATGGTTCGTTATATACGGGTAATAATAAACAACTGGCAAGTTATAATGTAATGCATCAAATGAAGCACAAATTGCTTCCTAAAGAGCTTACCAGTTTCCGTATTAATTTTGAGGGAATTGCCTGGAATAAAAACACCGATAAAGCGCCAAAAAAATTCAATCCTAAAGAATTTACAGATATTGCGATAACGGAAAAACCAAGTATTTACGACCTGCAATGTGCAGGGAATGTCGCCAATACAGATTTGTACAAAAGTGTAGTGGTACAAGAGGTGAATTTTGAAGATCAGAGTATAAATGGTATTTTGTTTAATGCAGGTTTACAGGAGGTAACCGTGCCACAATTATTATTATCGTATTACGATGAACATAAAAAATTACTTTGGGTAGATCATCATTTTTTAGCGGAAGGAATTCGTCAACAACGCAAACAGTTTTTTAGTGTACCACTTGCCGATATTTCAAACTTAAAAAACATAAAATCAGATACAAAAAATGCTTTTGTAAACGGGTTGCCAAACGAATCACTTAACGATAAAATAGATTTGGGAGCCAATCAAGAAAAAAGCACGTTACAGCTTATTCCTTTTAAAGGGAAAGGTTTTTCATTCATTAAAATAGAAATCAATAGCTATATAGGCGCACCAAACTAAAGGTAACATTGAAGCAAACTAAACGATATATTATTTTTATAGTAAACCTATGTATTATTCATGGAGTGTTTACAGCGTTGTTACATGCGCAAAAAAAGCCGTTAGCACAATTACTTACACAAACAGCAAGCTTTGAAGCAGGAAGCCCTGTGGTTTTGAAATTCAATACCAATTTAGCGGTGAGTTTGTATTGTAATGGCTCTTACGGGAGCACACTGGTACATAGCGATACTGATGAGGCTAGTTTCAAACTGCCTAAATTTTTAACTTCAAAAAAAGGAATTATAGATTATACGTTAATCGCTAATGGAGAGTCGATAATTACAGGGAGTATTTTAATTACAGCTAGCAAAGAGACTAACAAAACATTAGAGTCGTACATTGGTCCGCCAAGTATTTCTGCCGGAGGTAATGATTATACTATGCTAGTGGTAATTCCTACCGATATTTTTGATAATCCTATTGCGAATAAAACGCCTGTGAAAATAAAGCATCAATTTTTGGAAAATCGTACTGTTTCCACAGAAAAAACTAGTGATTTTATCGCTTGGAAAAACATTTATTCCTACCCCACTTCAGGGCGATTATTAGTAGCTTCTAGCGTAAGCGAAATTCAGTCTAAAGAGTTTTCTATAGAAGTGTTTCCCGCGCAGCCTACTAATTTTAAAATAGATTATAGTCGTAAACATTCCTATGCCGATGGCAATCAAATTACTACATTCACAACATCGGTAATTAAGGATACATACAATAACAATATTAGCGACGGAACACTTATAGATTTTGTTATTAAAAATACTAAAGGAGCGGTATTGAAAACGCAAGGGAGTAGTATTCGAGGTGTAGCTATGGTAGCAATGTTGCATCCTAATTATGCCGACACTTGGCAGGTAACGGCTTATGTAAGTGGCATGGCAGTAAGTAATAAAATTACCCTTGCCTATGAAGCAGTTACTAATAAATTGCCTGTAGCTTTCGCTGAAAAAAATAGAAAAATCACAGTAGGTCCGCTACAAAGTTTTATGGGGCAATTAATACCCGATGGAGCTGTAGTAAAATTAGCTATTTTTCAAAATGAAAAATTAGTAGAAACTAAATTGAAAACCACGGGTAAAGGGAGTGTAGTATTTGAGCTCGAAAAAGGCTTTTATAAACAAGGGCTTTACTCTTTTAAAATTGAAGCTTTAGGACTTAAAGTCGAACACCAAAACATGAAACTATGAGTTCTTACAAAAACACTTACCGCGTTGTATTGCTCAGTATTTTTATAGGAGCAAATGTTCTGATTCTATTCGGTATCGGGCAATTATTTTCATACTTGAATACAGGAGCAGATCGCTCTTCCATATTGCATGTGACTTTGCCCGATGCGAGAGTGTATTTACCTAAAGTTATTTGGGAAAACACCAACAACCCAGGCAGGCCAATAGAGGAGCAAACTCTGTCAGAAATTGAGTCTAATTACTTACAATCCTTGTACGTGAAAAATGTAGCTTATAAAACCAATAATTCTTTTGGCATTAATGATTTTTATACCCAAAGTGCACGACTTAATATTTTGAATCATTTACAAGATCAGAAAGAAAAAAACATACAAATAGAAGCCACAAGTATTCACCATAATTTATCGTTAGATTTTTACAGTTTAGATGGACAGTTGGCAGTCTTAACAGACAGGGATAGCAAGCAATATCAACGTGTGTTTAAAGA
Source organism: uncultured Aquimarina sp. (assembly GCA_937958985.1). Taxonomy (GTDB): domain Bacteria; phylum Bacteroidota; class Bacteroidia; order Flavobacteriales; family Flavobacteriaceae; genus Aquimarina. The sequence continues at coordinate 25,118 of CALGLV010000013.1, read as the reverse complement.
TGATAAACTAGTTTTAGAAACAGAAGTTGAAGCGAATTATAAAGTAGTATTATTGTTAGAGGATGGATTTTGGAAAACACGTCATTTGGTAAAGCAACCCAGCTCGAATTTAGTAGAAAAAGAAACAACTATTCCGTTATGTACGGTCAAAGAAAATAATATTTATGTAGGTGATACGCTTTATCAAGTTAAAGGAATTAATTACTACCCGCAAAACACTCCTTGGGATATGTTTGGAGAAAAATTTGATATAAAAACAATAGCCAAAGATTTCGAAATTATAAAAAAACTAAACTTAAATACGATTCGAATATTCGTGGGTTATAAAGATTTTGGGAAAGCGGAGGTAATCCCAGAAAAATTAAACAAATTAAAGCAGGTTTTAGACTTGGCAAAAACACATAATTTAAAAGCAATTGTAACCCTTTTTGATTTTTATGGAAACTACGAAGTTTTAGATTGGACACTTACACATCGGCATGTAGAGCAGGTAGTTTCTGTCTTAAAAGATCATACAGCAATACTTGCTTGGGATGCTAAAAATGAGCCTAATTTAGATTTTCAAACACGAAACAAAACCACTGTTTTGGCGTGGCTAAAAGAAACGATTACACAAATCAAAAAATACGATCCAAATCACTTAATAACCATCGGTTGGTCAAATACTGATAGTGCCGATTTATTAAAAGATAAGGTGGATTTTGTTTCCTTTCATTACTATGAAGATTTAAGCGAATTTGAAGGTAAATATTCAAACTTAACCTCAAGAATTAAGAAGCCTTTAGTGTTGCAAGAATATGGTTTGTCTTCCAGTAAAGGGCTTTGGGATCCACTAGGAGCGAATGAAAAAAAACAAGCAAAGTATTATACCGATTTTCAAGAAATTTTAAATAAAAATAACATTCATTACCTTCCGTGGACATTGTATGATTTTACACAGGTGCCTTCCTCAGTTGTAGGTAAATTACCTTGGCGGAAACACCAACAAAAGCACTTTGGTTTTATTGATAATGGAGGGAACCCCAAAAAGGCTTTTGAGGTTCTCAAGGGGGAGTAATAAAATTGTTTTTGGTATTTATTTTTTACCAGAAATTGAGTTGAATTCGTCAATATACATAGCTATAATTTTTGACATAGGTAATGCAGTTGCTGCTTTGTAATTTGCATGTCCTAAAGCAATTCTATGTGTGGGTTTTAGTATAATATTTTTTATAGCATTGGCTAAACTATCGGCACTTTCAGGAGCAAAGAATTCCCCTCGGTAGCCTTCTTCTTTAACCAAAACACTTAAGTCTCCTAGGTTAGGCATCACAACAGCTTTACCGTAGCTGCCTGCTTGGTGTAGTACTCCAGAGCTTCCTGTAGTTGAGGTATATGGAAATACGACCACAGCGCTTTCTTCAAACAAACCAGCAACATCCTCTTCTGCTACATACCCCGTAAAAATTAGTCGCGGCACATGTATGTATTTTTTAGCAACTTCGGCTAAATATCCAGGGACATTAGGGTTGTCGGTGCCAGCAATAACTATTTCAATATCTCTATTGGTAGTTGCTCTAATTTTTTCTACAGCTTCAATTAAAATTTCTACTTTTTTATACGTTCCAAACTTTCCGAAAGTCATAATTTTTAAAGGACCTTCGGGTAAATTATAGTTAGGCGCTTTCGGAATTTCAAAAGTTCCGTGAGGTATTAGCTTTACATTTTTTGCTTTGTATTTTTTGTTTAAAATTTCAACGTATTTACTAATCGTTACTGCTACGGTATCGGATTTTAATATAAAACGGGTTAATGTGACGCCAATAAAATTATAGGCTTTTTGCATTAATTTATTGGTGGTAAAGCCAGCGCTTTTTAAGTCTACTTGTTCTAAAATATTATGAAGTAATGTTATGGTTGGAATACCTTTTAACTTACAAGCCCATGGCAATAACAACCCAAGTGCTGCAGCTAATTTTTTATCACCAAACTTCATAAATTGTAGGTTGAGTAATACGGCATTTGGTTTTACAGTATTCACCACTTTCATTACTGAAAATAAGTTGGTGTAGCTATTAAAATCCCAACAGTGTTTTACGGTAATTTTGCAACCTTCTTCTTCAAAATTAATGTCAGCAGTATTTGGTTGTACATCGGTTAATAGGACCAATTCACTAACTTTTTGATGCTGTCTAAAATGTTTAACCAAATAATAAGCATACTCATTTAAAGTTACTTTGCTTGGCGGGTAGGCGGTTATTATGGCAAGTTTCATGGGCGGTAGTTTAGGTTATGGGGTAAATGTATTTTTGTTCACACTAATTATTTTGGGTATTTCGGTGAATGGCTATTTGATGTAGGCGAGTAGTATTAAGTTTTATATATACTTGTATTGGAGGTATTTGAAAAGCAAAAAAAGTAAATTAACTGTACCATTAGCAATACCGCCATAGCATATACCTGTACCATTACGACTTGCAGTAAACTATCGTGAAAAAAAACGATAAGTGCCACTTGCGCTACGCCTAATACGGCGGATAGTGTTACAGGAATATAGACATCTAAAGACAAAAAATAATAAGCAAAAATATTAGATATAGCAAAGAGTGAGGTTGCTATAGCATACTTCCAAAGTAAGTGAGCTACGCTTACATAGGCGCTTCCAAAAAGCAATTGTACCACTGTAGTTGGAAATAAGTAACAAGCTAAAACAATGCAGAAAGCAAGTATTCCGATATAAAGTACATATTTTGAAAGTACAGGAAGAGTTGGTTTTCCTTCTTTATGAAGTAGTACGACCTTTGGTAATAAAATCATTACAAACATCCAAGCAACAAAGTAAACCACTCTGCCTATTAATGCCAAAGAAGCATATAGGCCTGCTTCGTAGGCTTCAAAATAATGTTTTACCAAAAGAATGTCGCTGTTGTTGATAACGATTTGACTGAGCTCGTAAAACGCCGTAAGCCAAAAGAATTTTTTGATGTGACTGCTATGTTCTTGTGAAAAGGCAGTAACCTTTTTAAAATTAATGGTTTCCTTAGCAAAAGGGAACAATCCAAAAATTAAAGAAACTAATATACCCAAAGCCACCAGTACAGATGAATTTTGGTTGAATAGGAGTAACAAACTAACGGTAATTATAAGTCTACTTAACATTTCCGTTTGGTAAGTAAAGGCCAATTTTCCAAAACGATTTTTCCCTTGTAAAACCCCTCTGTTTACACTCATTATAAAATAAAGTGGTACGCCAATGCCAAACAGCACAAACATGGTGTGCGATTCGGTGTTGAAAACAGACTGAAATTGAGTAGCAGTTACTACAATTCCTGCACCCAGCAGAATACCAATTAACGATGCGTACTTGTAAATACTACTCACAAATCCAGAGAGTATTTCAGCTTCAAACAATACAGAAAATTTAGCGGTAGCTAATTGAAAAGTCATCGCTACGAAAGACAATACCAGCAAAAGTGTTATTAAAATAGCTGCATCGGCAAATTGTCTAGGGCCTAAAATTCGGCCTAGTATTAAATTGTAAGCGTAGTTCCCCGCATTTACGACCAATGCACTTAGCATAAACCAATGTTCGGAAGATATTTTTTTGGGTAAAGATATTGGCATAGGCGTTTAGTGGTGTTTAATTCATTTAAAGTAAGGGAATTAAGTCAATCTACAAAAGATATGATTAACTTAGTGGAACAAAAAAATGATAGTAATTATATGCTAAAAAAAATACTTGTAGTACTCTTTTTATTTTCTAATACGTTGTTTTTTGCACAACAAATGCAAGAAGGATTTACGTATTTAGAAACCGGTAAATATCAAAAAGCAGTCTCTTTTTTCAAGAAAGTCTTGAAAGGCTATCCAAAAAATAAAACAGCTAAACTTTGCTACGGTCGTGCAGTGGGTTTGCTTGGAGATTCCGAGCAAGCGGTTACTATTTTTACAGCTTTAAAAAAACAATATCCTACAGATTTTGAAATAAAATTGAATTATGCGGAAGCCTTATTATGGGATAAGCAATTTAAAGTGGCTGAAAGTTTTTATGAGAATTTAGTAACAGAAGATGCATTAAGTTTTCCAGCAGTTTTGGGATATGCAAATACACTTTCAAATTTAAAAAAATATCCATCGGCATTAGATAATGTAAATGCCGCTTTGGAGTTGCAAAAAGGAAACAAAAATGCACTAAACTCTAGGAAATATATTCGTTTAGGCTACGCTAATCAGTTAGCGCAAAATAAAGAATATGACAAAGCATTATTATTGTTAGATGATAACTTAAAAGAGAATCCCAACGATAAAGATTCAAAATTAAACAAAGCCAATATTTATTTAATTACAAACGATTTGGGCAATGCAGAAAAAGTATATAGTTCGATGGCCATTTCGCCAACGGATAGCATCATTTCCCTTAACGGTTTAGCGTTAGTAGCTCATAAAAAATTTAAAAATAAAGAAGCCTTAAAAATTAGTGGCAAAGCTAAAAATAAAGTTGAAAATCATACGAATGAAAAAGAACTTTATTTAGCAACTCAAGAGCGGTATATTCAAGCTTTGTTATGGAATAGAAAATATAAAATTGCTGCAGCAGAAATTAAGAAAATAAAGTTATTATACCCTGAAAATACAAGGGTAGAAAGTTTAGAAGCGACCCATGGAATGTTTACGAGTAACTTTGAAAAGAGTACCACTAATTATAAATCCATTTTAAAAAAACAACCTCAATCGTTCGATGGAAATTTAGGAATTGCAAATGCATATAGAGCTACAGGAAACGATATAAAAAGTTATGAGTATACCTTTAACACGCTAAGTTATTTTGATCAACAACCCGATGCTGAGAAATTACTTAAAACTTTAAAAAAATCCCACACACCATGGGTACAACAAAAAACAGTATTCACTTTCGATAACGGAAACAATGAGAGTCTTAGTGGAGAACTATCTGCACAAATTCCACTTTCTACAAAAGCAATAGTAAGCGCTAATTATAGTCACCGTAATACCGAAAATACGGTATCAAAAGTAAAAGCAACAACGGATGAATTCTCTTTAGGATTTTCCTATAAATTTACAGGAAAACTGTTGTTAGCTTCAAGCTTAGGGGCTACAATTTCTGATGCTATAACAAGAAGCTTCACCTCATTAATTGGTGAAGTAAAGTTAAAAATGAAACCTTATAGACTCCAAAATTTAGAGCTAGGTTACCAAAGGCAATTGCAAAATTTTAATGCAGATTTAATTGATCGAGAAATTATAATGAACAATTATTTTTTGACTTATAATTTAAGCACAAATTTCAATTTAGGGCTATATGCACAGTACATATTTACCAATCAAACCGATGACAATACACGCAACTTATTGTTTGCCTCTTTGTATTACAATATTTTCCATAGGCCAGTAGTAAAAACAGGAATTAATTACCAAACGCTTAGTTTTAAAAATCAAGTGCCTACTATTTATTTTAGTCCCGAAAAATTTCATGTAGTTGAGTTGTTTATTGACTTAATTAGTAATCAATCGGGCAATTGGTTTTATGCAGCAAATGCAGCTGCGGGTTATCAGTTTATAGAAGATGACCCAGCATCCGAAGCTTTTAGGCTCGAAGGGAAACTAGGCTATAAATTCTCAGATCGTTTTTCAGCAAAAACCTATGCTAAACATAGTAATATCGCCTCAGCCACCGCAGCAGGATTTCAATTTACGGAATTTGGATTAATGCTTAAATGGTATTTTTTAAGACGGCCTATTTTTAATAAGAAGATTGAGGCATTGAAAGGCATTAATAATTAATATTTTTATAGTTGAAATACTTCTGAAAACTAAAAAAGGGCAAAACATATACTGCTTCACCCTTTTTACTAATCAAAATAATCAACTAAAACTACTATTTCAATATAAAACTACCAGGAAATAAACGCCCGTTTTCCATGGTAACTAGGTATTTATATAAACCATTACTTAAGTTTTTTCTTTCAAAAATATACTGCCCATTTACTATTGGGAATAAGGATTCTAATCGTACTGTTTTACCTGTTATATCCATCACTTGAATATTAATTTTAGCATTAGTAGTTTCAGGCACTATAAGTGTTGTATTCATTGTAAATGGATTCGGGTAATTACTAAGCTTAGTTGCATTTTCAATTTCTGATAAAGTAGGAACCGTTACAATTTCTTGGATTTCAGGAGTGGTGGTTTTTTCTGAATTTTCAAGAATCATTAAATTTGAAATTGCTACTTCGAAAGTTTTGAATTCCATATAATTGCCTTGAATAGAGAATACCACACTTCTAATTTCTGATAAAGTTTGTGTTTGTCCTGAAGCGTCTACAAAATCACTAAATGATAATTTATGGGTTATACTTTTGTTAGATGGCTCAATGCTTAAGCGTAATCGGTTGTTCCAGTTTTCTAATTCTTTTGGCACCAAAATCACTTCTATTGCAATGTCACTATTCAGAGTAAACTCTATGCCCTCAGCATTTTTTGCGTCATAAGTCAACTCTCCAGCCATAATATTTCTAAAAACATTTACAGTTCCTTTTACTTCGCCATTAAGCTCAATGCTACGCTCTACTAAATAATTATTGCTAATAGCTGTGTTCTCTTGAGCGTTAATTTTAAAGGCATTCACGGTAACTAATTCAGCATCATAATCTATTCCCCATGGGCCATCGGCTAAGTAAAGTGCGTCGGAACATTCAGAATCAATTCCAGTAACCGAAAAGCCAATATCAAATAAGTATCCAGTATCAATAATCAATACTTCTTTATAATCTCCTGTTAAACTTAAAATTTCAACAGAAGACACTTCGTCACTCAATTCCGTTCTTCTTAAATTACTACTATACTTAAATGCTGTTGCTTCATTTTTGTTAATAACATCTAAGAATAACTTTCCATTTCTGTAAGCGCCTTTTTGTACAAATACGGTTGGAATTCGATCTGCAACAGGAGTGCTTATTAATGTTTTAGCTACTTTTAATTTGTCGATAATAGTATTCGCAATATTGGCTACTTGTGCCACAGAACCTCCCCAAATTTGGAAGTTTAAGTAATCGCCTTCTGGGTACTGATCGATATTCCAAAAGCTAAATATTTCGTTAGTAGCTTCTCCTAATTTTATCGAAAAAGTCAGTGCTTGCTCAACCTCGCCATTGGCTCTTTTAATTTTAGTATTAATTATGGTGTGATTTCTAATTGAAAGTGTACGGACATCTTCTAAACTAGACCCATTTAATCGGTCACAAATAATTTTTGAATGATCGTAAATACTTCCATTAGTTGCGGTAGCAAAAGCCGCAGCTACACGAGCTTCATTTTGGTAATAATCAATAGCAAATACTTCCTCGGCATTCGTAATTTCAATTAAATCATCAGGACTAGAAATAAAGGTGGTTTCTGTTCCAAACATACCTGTACTAGGAAAATACTGATCTAAAGAATTTGAAGCGCTTGAAGAAGCATTTAACCCTTTGCCAGAACGACCTCCTGAGATGAACTTTAATTGCGTTGCTTTTTTATTGTGAAATGTATTTCCTTTAGCTCTATTAAAATTACGTTTAGCAATCAATTTGGCTAAGTCGCCATTGCTTTCCAATCCTCCATCGTTAGCAGAAGTTACATTGGTAGCACTTTCAATAGCAGCATAATTTTCATTTTTTATAGCACTATAAGGACTTGCTGTAATATAAAATAAAGCATCGTTAAAATCCTGATCGCAAGAGGCGTAATCTCTTCTGATATCTTCAAAACCAAGAATGATTCTTTCATTATCCATATCAGAAAGTAACACGTTATGATACTGTAGTACAGGGTTGAAAATAGGATTTGAAAATAACGACCAATTACCAGCGCCAACACAACCATCGGCCCATGCGTTAGCTAGTAACACCCATCCTATGCCTGTATTTGGAGGAAAGCTTCCGATGTTTACCTTGTTACCAGCCTCTAGTTCTCCACCGCTGCCTTTAGCAGAAATGTTAGGAAAAATTATAGTTATATCTTCAGGATTCGGAGTTGTTGTAATAGGGTTTCGAGTGTCGTAAGTATAAAAACCTAAAGTGTTTTTATAACCCGCGCCTTCACTTACAAAAGTTACCCAAATATCGGCTTGTTCTTTAACATTAATATCGGTGTCATAACCCGAAGAAATGTAATGAGGATTAAAGTCGGGCACAGGGTAGCTCTCAGGTAGTGCATTGTTAATTCTATCTAATGTTTCTTGAGAAATCACATCACTTTCATCAAAATAAAGAGGCGTTCCTTCGGCAGTAAATTCACCTAAATAGTTATACCTGTTACATAAAGATGGAATAGGAAAACTGCTAGGAGTTTGCCCTCCGTTATCAGAAACAAAACTACTTTTCATCAAGTCAAAACTATCATCTAAGCCATCTTTATCAGCATCTATTCCAGAGGTTGAGGTTTCGGCAATACCATCACCGTCACTATCGTAAGCTTCGGTAGTGTCCGAAATACCGTTGTTGTCTGAATCTAAATCTAAATAATCAAAAGCAAAATCGCCATCCGTATTGATAGTACCGTTTGCAACCCCTCCAAAATCAATATCAAAAGTATCATCCATACCATCACGATCAACATCTATATTTGATAAAGGGAAGTAATTTGTGGCATTTTGACCTTCGATTATATCTACAATACCATCGTTGTCAGAATCAATATCATACATATCATAAATACCGTCATTATCCGTATCTACTAAAATTAGTTCGCCAGCAGTATCGCTATCAAAAACATTGGCTAAACCATCAAAATCGGTATCGGCATAATTAGTGTCTAAGTTGTTAAAAACACCGTTGTTATTAGTGTCGAAATTACCATTTCCAGATTCTACAATATCATAGATTCCGTCATTGTCCGAATCGCTATCAAAAAAGTTAGGAATCCCATCACCATCACTATCAAAGGCACTTTGTACTACATTATCTCCACTGCCACTTACATCATTATCCAAATAATTATACATGTCGTCTCCATCATCATCTCCGTAAGGATTGATTCCATTAGATTCTATAATATTAGGAATCCCATCACCATCGGTATCACTATCTACCGTGTCTAAAATACCATCCTGATCTTTGTCTATAGGCGAAATTCCGTTGGCGCACTTAAAACCATCGTTAGAGCTGGTTACTTCCGTTAAATTTAACAAAGAAGCTACAGGAGCTGTTTCGTAATTGTTTACCACATATAAACCTCCGCTGTTATCCGATAAATACAACCTGTTATTAGCATCGGTATAAGCTGCGCCAAAAGTACCTCGAGGAAGGTTTGACACCTCTTTACTTGAGAAAACAGGCGTACCCGAAGAAAGATTCCATTGGTATAATTTACCACGGCTACCACCATAAAAGGAACCGTTTATAAATGTAATATCGGCACAAGTGCTAGGTGAAGTTGTTGCTACAGTAACTACTTCAAAAGTAGGAGAGTTGGTGCCGTCTAAATCTTTAAGATTAGTTATTTTGTGAAAGGTGTTTTTAGTATTGTTTTGATATACCCATAAGTTGCCGTCTGCATCAACATCCGCAGCATAACCGCCACCAAAAACCACCGTTCCCGAAGGTGCTACCGCACCTAAATCAACAATGGTATCCATACCGATTCTTAACAAATGCTTGTCATTACTTTTTATGGCATATAAAAAATGATCCTGAGTGTTGTAGCCTCCAGCATTATAGCTAGAGTAGGTGTGTAGTGCTTCTGAATACGAACCTGTTATTGGGTCGTAAGCTTTTAAAGCGCCAGAAATTACTTGATAAAAATTACCATCATTACAATCAAATGGTTGCTGGGAATATGCCTGAAAAGTTACTAAGGCTATTATTATAAATATAATTTTTTTCATGACAGTAGAGATTTAAAGTTTGATATACATCAAAAATAGATCTTAACTGTCTGTATTTTAGGGATATTCGGTGAGTGGTGATTTAGTGTCGGCGGATGGTATTTACGTATCGGAGACTGAGTTTTTAACAATTAAAGGGGCTTATAATAAATTCAATCGCTTCATTAATTCAGAACGATTTGACCTACTTACCGGGATTACATCTTTGGCAATAAGCACGCTATTGTCTTCAATATCAATAATTTTTTTAGTGTTAATAATATACGAGCGATGCACTTTTAAGAATAGATGATCGGGTAATTTTTCTTGAATTTTTTTTAGAGTAGAATGTACGGTGTAATTTTTACTATCGGTTTTTATTAAAATATAATCGCCTTTAGCTTCAATTACAGAAATACTTGTTAAGTTAATTTTAATTAATCTACGATCTATATTTACATACAAATCGGTTTCACTAACAGTATTTTCTGATTCTTTAACGGAAGTAATAACCGCTTTAGAATTACTAGGTTTTGTAATAGATTTTGCTTTCTCTACACTTTTATTAAAACGAGATTGCGTTATAGGTTTCAATACATAATCTACAATACAATCGTACTCAAAGGCTTCAAGGGCAAAATTTTTGTCGGAGGTAGTAAGTATTATTTTTGGAGGATTTTTTAAAGTTTCAATAAAATCGAACCCAGTGAAATCGGGCATGTGTATATCTAAAAAAACAAGGTCAACATCGTTTTTATTTAAAAATTTAATGGCTTGCATTGCATTAGGAAACGATTCAACGAGGTTTAAGCCATCAATTTGTTCGCACAATTGCTCTAAAATTACTCTTGCGGTTTCTTCATCATCAATACTAATGCAATTCATTGTTTATCAAAATTATAAATTCAAAATAAAATCTTCCATTTGATTTAAAAGTAGCATAAATTCAGGATATAAAATAGTTTTTTCTTCTTTCAAATCGTTTTCAAAATCAATAGCCAGCGTATATCCTTTTTCAAGCCCGAGCATGCCTATTTTATTTTTTAGTTTATGTACATTTTCTGCAGCTGCGCCGTATTTATTAAGAGAATAATTTTCTGAAAATTCCGCTTTTTCTAAGGGGAATTCACGCTTTACAATGGCCACTAGTTTTTGTTCAAATTCGGTATTCCCATTGGCTAATTGTTTAATGTAATCGTCGTTAGGTGTTTCGAGCATTGAGTGTTTTTTTTATAGTGAAATAAAACGTCGTACCGACTCCTACTTTAGAAGTTACCCAAATCTTTCCTTCAAATAAAGAAACTACTTTTTTAACTATTGAAAGACCAATTCCTGTAGACTTACCTTCGGTTTCTAAAGATTGAAAAACTTCAAAAATCTTTTTGTGATACTGCTCGGCAATACCTTTACCATTGTCTGAAACAGAAAACTCCCAAAAGTCTGTGTTTTCTTGAGCTTGTACTTTTATAACTCCAGTTTCTTTATCAATGCTTTTAATACTATTAAATATCAGATTTTGAAACACCTGCTTCAAACGTGTTTTATCAGTTTGGATAGTGGGTAAATCGCTTACTGTAATTTTAATATGTTTAGGGATATTAGTTAAGTCAATAATTTCATTACATAACTGCTGTGTATCTACAACAACATCGTACGAAGGCTTTTTGTCGATCAAAGAATATTCTAAAATATCGTTGATTAAACAATCCATCTTTTCAATATTTTTGTCAATTAAATCGAGATTATTTTTGATGTTTTCGGGTAAGTCTTTTGGAGTATCCTCTTTAATCCAATTTATTAATGTATCAATAGTGCGCAACGGTGATTTTAGGTCATGAGAAACTACATGCGCGTACTCACTTAACTCGTGGTTGCTTTTTTCTAGATCTTTAAATATTTTTTTACGTTGTTTTTCGATTTTAGAAATCTGTTTCGCCTGGCTTTCAATGAGTGCAGCAAGTTCAATTCCGTTCAATGAAGTGCTCTTTTTTCCACTAGTATCCTGTATTGAAATGCGTTCCAATACTTTGGTGGCTTTTTCTAATCGCGTAATAACTTTTTGTTGTTGCTTGGTTTCCTTTTTTAGCTTCAAATTAACTTCAAACAATTCTTCAGAGCTAATGGACATAGCGCGTTCGAGCATGCTAAATTGATCCTCGTAATTTTGATACGATTTTTCAATAGCAGTTATAAATGGAGTAAGTCTAGGATCTTTTTTAAGATCTTCATCTAGTAGTTTTCGTAGTTGTCGCGCTAATAAAGAATTCATAATTATTCGCTAAATAAAGTCAAGGTCATGGTTTGGTTGTGAAGTTCGCATGATTTGTTGCCATGAAAGGGCGCCAACTCTCCGTAAGAATAAAAACCGCTAACTACTGCCTGTTGCCCAATAACTTCGATGACTTCTTCAATTTCTTCCTCTACCCGTTGGTCCATCACTAATTTCCTTCCAATACAGCTTACCAAAAGAGAAAGTTCGGGTTTGGTGTTTCTGTTTTTCATGCCAATAGCAGCAGCCTTTAAAGCACCTTCTGCAATATTATCAATATTCGCCATCATTAATTGCACGGTTGATCCTTCGGGGACATCCCCTGCTAAAGTCATGGTGTTTTTTTCTTCATCTATTGCCAGTATGGTGCGTACAATAGGTTCTTTTTTGCCTTTTTGTTTTAAACTTATGGGATAAAGTAACGCTGATTGCGGTAACTGTTCAGCTTTATCCCCCAAGTATTTTTTGTATAAATCTAAGGCTGGTAAATCATCCAACTCAAACAGTACATTTCCTTCGGATTTGGTAATTATGCGTTCAGGGCCAAAGGGCGTCCAGCCACCGTACTGCGCAAAACTAATTTCTAATGACTCTCCATAAAATCCAATAGCAACAATTTCACCTTCTTTAGGTTGTTCGTTATAGCCTACTAAAGTTTTTTCAAAGCGAGCATCATCACCACACAAACCACCAGTAATTGCGGTATTGGTGTTTTTATGTTCTAAACCCTTTATTAAAGCAGAACCGTTTACAAAACTCCCTTCTGAAATTATAAAAATATGTTTTAGATTTTCTTGAGGCAAAAGTTTCGCTAAGTGCTTACCAATAGCTATCGCATCTTTTTCGAAATCTAAAATATTGGCACGTTTAATAAGGTACTGGCTTTTTTCAAATTCAATAGCGGTAATGCTTATTGAATTATCGTAAACTTTTTCGGCAATAATTTCCCCTGCAGTCGATCCAATGATTATTTCCCCGTCAGGAAATAGTGTTTTAACCTGATTGTATACAGAAGCCTTTTCTAAAAGAAAGCGATTTCCAAATACTAAAACCAAAGGTTTTTTAAGGATAATTAGTTTTGGTGAAATTAATTTAAAATCGGTACCCGCTATTTTTTCGTATTGCTGAAATTTCATAGGTTATTTTTTTAGGCTAAAGAAAAAACTAGTCCCCACTTTTGGTTCACTTTTTAACCAAATTTCTCCTTCGTAAGCTTCCACTATTTTTTTTACAATCGAAAGACCAATACCCGTTGAATTTTTGTTATTTCCTAAGGATTGAAATATTTTGAAAATCTTATCAAAATGTTCTTTTTCAATACCAATTCCGTTATCTTTTATTTGAAAAATATAATGCGACTGATTTTCTTCAAAACTAACGCTAACAGTTCCAACCTCCTTATCAATATAATTTACAGCATTGCTAATTATATTTTGAAACAACTGTTGTATCCGTGTTTTGTCCCCTTTAATTGTGGGTAGCTGTTGTAAAGCGGTTACTGTTGTATGACTGGGAATATAAATGGTACTAATAATATCCTGTAATACACTATTAATATCTACAGCCGTGTTTTTTAAATCGGTATTATTATTTATACTAGAGTAATTTAAAATACCATTAATCAAATGCTCCATTTTTTCGAGCGTTTGTTCAATAAGGCTAATGTTTTTTAAACCCGAATCGTCGAGTATATTTTCATAATCTTCTCGCAACCAGTTTACAAGGGCGTTAATACTTCTAAGTGGCGATTTTAAATCATGAGATACAATATGCGCATACTCACCAAGCTCTTCATTACTTTTTTCTAAATCGTGTAATAGCTTTTTATTTTGAGTTTCAATGGCTCTTTGGTTGGTGATATCCTTAACAATACCTTGGGCACCAATAGGTTTTTGATTGCTATTTTTTATAATACTGGCGTTAATATGCACCCAGCGTATTCCTTTATTTTTAGTGTTTACACGAGCTATATAATCGCTAAAAAAACCTTTGCTAATTAATAGTTTAAAGGAGTTTATAGCATATTCAAAATCATCTTTATAAATCAGTTGAATCACATTAATTTTTTCTTCGGAAACATCGTAGCCAAACAGCTCTTTTGCAGCCCCATTTAAATTAATAATTTCTCCTTTTAAATTCATTAATACATAGGCATCTACCAAATTGTCGAATACCCCTTGTAATTCGGTAGTTTTTTCGGTAAGGCCAGACTGTAATTTTTTATTTGCTTTTCGAAGTTGTTCAGTAATTAAATACAGCTCCTTAGATTTGTCTTCCAAAATTTTTTCCGCCTGCTTACGCGCCGCTTTTTCGCGGAGTAACGCCCTTTGTAATATTTCAGGATTAATGCTGGTCATTAATTTTTAGTGATACTAAATTTCACCTCAGTCCCATCTTCTTTTATATGTTCTAATAAAATTTCAGCGTTGGTATTGTAATGAGCAAATGTTTTATTCATTAAACCCAACCCAAAGCTCGACATCGCTCTACTCGATTTGTAAATCATAGTTAACGAATCTTCAGCTTTTTCAACAATTTCAAAAGTAGGCAGTTCCGCATCGGGGTATATTTTTCGAACCTCTACATGTATGTGATTTTCTATTGACGATAGCAGGGCTATAGGGTCCTCATATTTGTCTATCAATTGCGGATAGCTACTCGCTAAAACCGAAAAAAAGTGTTCCCCGTAAACCAGTAGTAAATCATTAATAGCAATATTTGTATAGCTGCTTAAGTGCGTTAATAAACTCAACATTTCAGCAAAATCGTAAGTACCTATAGCAGTGTAAGCACCACCACTTGGTAGGTTGGCTGCGGTAATAATTTTATCTACAACCTCTAGTCCAAATTTAGCTTCAACTAGTTCTAAAAATTCCGTAAAAACAATGCCTTTCATACTATACTTTTATAAATTCATTACTACTCCAGTATGCTACTAAATTTTCAATTTTGGTTTTGTATTCTCCGTATTTTAAAGGCTTCATAATATAGCCAGCAATTCCAATATTGTAACATTCCAATATATCTTTTCTGTTATTAGAAGTCGATAATATAATCGCAGGAATATATTTTAAAACGGCATCATTTTTCAGTGAGGTCAAAAATTCAATTCCATTCATTTTAGGCATATTCAAATCCAATAAAATTACATTAGGAAGTTCTTTAGTGCTTTTTAATAACCTTAAAGCTTCCTCTCCATTTTCAGCTTGGCTAATCGTATGTTTTGCATCTAAACCATCCAAAACACGTTTAAATTTCATGGTCTCAATTAAATCGTCTTCGATAAGTAAAAATGAAATAGCTTGCATTGGTTCTAATTTAAGTGGTTGATAATTAAATTCCTACAAAAATGATTTTAAAATTTAAATTCAATAGATCATTATCGGTAGTACTCTTGTTTTTATCGACGGATAACGGATAAGTGTCGACGAATGGTTTAATAATTAGCAGCTTTTTTTAATGCCTATAAAACCTATTATTTAGTGTTATTAGGGCATTCCCCTTAGGGTCGGGCTATTCGCTACAATCTTTTTATTCGTTCCTCATAAAAAAGATTTTCACTACTATCCCTAATGCAAAAAAAAACAGCTCATCTATAGTTAAGAGCTATTTACCTTAGGTAATTGCTGCAACAATCTAATTACAGGCTAGAGCAAGGAGCATAAAACATAATTTAGCAGTATAACCTTTTAAACTTACTACTATGGGAATTTTAAATACACATAAGCAAACAGAAAATACAGCAGTATTATTAAGTAATTTATGCGCAAAAGAAACCAAAATAGCTGTAGTTGGTTTAGAGGCAGAAGGCTTGTCTACAGCCTTATATTTAGCATCTAAATACCGAGTAATTGGTTACGATAGTAGTAGAGATATTACAACTATTATACAGCAACAAAAACACCCAGTTAAAAACATAACGCCTAATAACTTTATAGGTAAAGATTTCTTCGCCACAAGTATCACCAATTTGTTAGAAGCAGCTCAATTTTATGTAATAACAAATTCAACGGACAAACTAACTTTCAAAAAAGCCACGGCTGCTGTTGCCAAGCATTTAAAAGTAGGCGATGTAGTGGTGTTTCAAAATATAGAGAATAACAGTTTGGTAAAAGAAAATAGCATATGTATGCTTGAGCGTATTTCGGGATTATTAAATAATATGGACTTTACGGTAGCATTTACAAAAGCAAGCACTACTTCAACTAAATTAAACGATAAAATAAATGCAGTTGAAAGTGAAGATTGTAAAACTCGAAAATTAGTACATAACGTATTTGAAAACATCACAGTATTAACAGTGATTAAGCCAGAAAAAGTAATTTCAACTAGTGTTATTGCAAACAGAATTGAAACCGC
This sequence comes from uncultured Aquimarina sp., assembly GCA_937958985.1. Classification (GTDB taxonomy): domain Bacteria; phylum Bacteroidota; class Bacteroidia; order Flavobacteriales; family Flavobacteriaceae; genus Aquimarina. Next base: position 8,649 of record CALGLV010000013.1, on the reverse strand, counting down.
ATTAAAGCAACAACAACCTGCTAAAAAAACGTACAGTGTTTTGTTAAAAGGAATTACTAGTAAAAAAAACTCAAACGAATTGAAAGATTCGAAAGCTATAGAATTATATATGGCTCTTTACAGAAAAGGAATACAGGTAAAGGTGCAGGACAATCACGTTTTATCTTCTAAAGTAGAAGCACATTGCAGTATTGAGTTAACCACAACGACTAGTCAACGTTTTGATGCGATAGTAAATGCTGTAGAGCACGATAATTACCAAGCAATGACTAGGAGTGATTATAAAAATAACAGTACCTCAAAAACGCTTTTTTTTAATAAGCTAGGAAATAACAGAGCGTAAATCCCTAAGAAAAAGATAAAAAACACAAAGGCCAGCAAACAATATATTTGCTGGCTTTTGTGTTTTTTGAATACAAATCAAAAGCTATAGAGTTAGTAACGCTGATAGTCCTTTGTAATTCGATAAACGTTTTAGATCGTTTATTGTGGTGTTTTTTTTTAAACTATTTCAGCGGGTATTAAAATTATTTTACGGACACTTTTTGGAAATTATTTAGTAAGCTATTAATTTATGTTTTGATGAAATTTTTTCTGCTTATTAAAAGGTTTCATACCCTTCCTAATCCCATAACGCTACTTAGAATTACTTTAAGATAATTTCAAAGAAAATTGAATAAATAAAAGTGGTTATTAATGCTAGAGAGTATTTCATGAAATAGGTTGAAATATTCTCAAGACTCTTTTTTTTCTAATTTCACCCCACGGATTATTATTAAAATAATCGTACTCCCCCATAATAACTGGGATCACACTCTAAACATTAAGAATTAAAAAATGTCAACAAAACCACAAAAAACCCGCGAAATACTTTTTAGTATTAATAAGTTTAATAGTTCCGAAGCTAACTACATAAATATTACTAGCACACACGGGATTAGTTTAACTGATTTGTTTAATGCAAGTAAAACAACCTATATCAGCGCAACGGCATTAGGGTTTGATTTATCGGGTGTTTTTTCCAACTGGAGTTTAATTTTAGCAAGTTCCACCGACGAAAGTGCCGAAAATAATTTGCGCTCTATGCTGGTGCATTTAAGCAGTAGTATTGAGGAGCTTAATAAACTTAAAGCAAACTCTTCTAACCTAAATGTGAAGGCCAACGATGTAATGGGGAAATTACAAGGGTTGTCTAAACAATTACATAATGACTTTACGACACAGCAAGAGCAAATTAATCAATGTAATACTAATATTGTCAATACTGTAAATCAAATTAACAGTATTAATAGTCAATTAAGCGGTTCAAGCGGTTTTTGGGAAGGCTTTAAAACAGGTATCTCACTTGGAATTTATTCGGGATTACGCGATAAATTAAGTCAACAAAAAAACCTTAGGGACCGATATAATAATGAAAAAAATCAAATTCAAAATGCACAACAACAAACACAAAGAGATATTGTAGCTATTTCTCAAATAGATCCTATTGTGCAACATGTTACTTCTTTAGACACGAATGTAGTAGCGATAGAAAATATCATACTCAACTTAAATGAGTTAGCTAAAAAGACAGAGCATGACGGGTCCAAAACAGGTTCAGGAAATAAAAAAGTAGCAGAATATTACAAAGAACATTTCGGTGTAGATATGCAGCAACTTCTGTTGTGGAAAAATGTTTTCCCTAACTAAACTCTTAGTAAAAAATATATAAAATAGACACATAATTAACCAACATTATATTTCACCTTTCAAACTTTATTATCATGACAAATGAACAAAATGACCCTAGCGTCAAAAATTTAGAGGCAGCATTAAAGGACTTACAAAGCTATCTTAACGGAGACAATGATCCATTAAATACCCTCAAAGGGAACTGGATTTTTTTGCAAATTTTCGCAACTTACGGGCTTAGGCTTCCAAATACAGCGGCATCATTAGAGTCGGTATTAAACCTTACAGCTTCTGAAGCAGCAGGATACCCTTGGTTTAATGCGATGTATAGTGCATACAACACCCTTAATGAAGATAGTACTTACTTTTTTAACGATGTGTTCGATAAAATGACCACACTTGGTTCTGGGTTAAAAAGTTATGCAAGTGATGTAGCTGGTCAAGACAGTGTGTTTACACTAATTAGCTCTTTGATTAAACCAACTGATGGCACCGACCCAGATCCCGCTTCTGCATTAGATATTCTTAAAGATTTAACTGGAACATCTCAGAAAAATGCGACACTTGCTGCCCAAATAAAGACCAATCTTGGAACCTATAAAACCAAGTTAATTTCCGCACAAGCAACTTTAGGTTCTGTGAAAAAGAATGTTGATGCCGACGACAAAACCTCACAAGCTACTATTACTAAATTAAGTGGTGGCCCAGAAGTAATGGGATCTTTAAAACAATTGAATAATTTATTAGACGCAGATAATGAGGAATATAAGCATGACGTAATTGTAGCATCCACAACAGTGACTTATGCATGGGTAGCTCCTCCAGTAGGATTGATTGCTGCGGCTACCGTGGCAGGAGTTTATGGTAAAAAAGCAGTGGATATGCTAGATACTATAGATAAATTACAAGGGCAAATTGCTAATGCAAAAAAAGAGCTGCAAACAGCTGTAGCTACCCAAAATACTGTAAAATTAGCGGAAGGCGGGCTTGATAATGTTATTAAATATACAGACTTAGCAATAGATAAAGCCACTTCAATACAAAACTCTTGGAGCAGCATGGTTACAGGGCTTACGAGTATTAGTGATAGAATTTCAAATTCTATTAAAAACGAGCCTGATGGAGAAAAGAAACTGGCTGCTACAATTGCTGTTGTTTATTTTATGAAAAAAGCACAGGAAAGTTGGACGAGTATTAAGCCTACTATAGATACAATGGTAGATAATCCATACATCACCGTATCTCCAACAGATAAGGACTTGAAAACATTTGCCGAAGAAGTTGTAAAAGAAGCAAATGAATTAGAACACGCCTAAATTTTTAAGCTTTCGCAATAAGGGCATTAGATGATAGAAATATTATTTGAATGTCCTTTTTTTATTTTCACTTAATGCATTGATATCCTTTTTCTTCATTTTAAAACTAAAATAATGACATCAACATCAAATACCAACACTTTACTAAAGACAGCGACAAGTTGGGAAACCATTTTTTCTGATCAACAACTCATAGGCTGGGGGCTTCCTTCATTTTCATCTATAACAAATCAAGGATATGCGAGAGGAGTCGTGTTAAAATGGACCGAAATACAGCAACAGTTTAGAGGCCTTACACCTCCACCGAACGCATCGGATAATATATGGTATATCGTTTGTGATGTTTTGATTTTAGATGACAATCCGATTATTAATGATGAGCTGTACATTTTTGCTAGGCGTATTGAAATAAAGGCGGATATCTCTTTTATAATTCCACCTAAACAAACATCTGCAACTATTGTAACTCAAGAAATTGTAAAAGATAATATTCCTAGCTCTATAGAGGTTTCGTTTATTCCTAAAGATAATAGCACCAATCCAATTAATGTTACGCTAACTCCTTTAAAGAATAAAGCAGCAACTATTTTTAATATAGATACACCTAATTCTGTAAAGACTAATGAATGGAAACCCTCTTCAGAAATAATTTCAAATTTCGGAGATAACCTAGCTAATGGTTCAGAGCTAAGACAGGGAATTACTTCAATATTTCAAATAGCTACTTTGTTATCTTATTCATCAAATAAAGGCATAGAAACAGCATTAAGTAACTACAATACGACATCTTCAAATGTTGCAATTAATCAACTTGCATGGGTAGGTGCTATTGCCTCTGTTAGTGCAGAAACACTTTCTCTTTCGGGTCAAGCAAGAACTCAAATGAGTTGGGTTATTAAAAAAAATCAAGGGTTAGTTATTGTTCCTCCGCTAGATTTTAGCATTTATAATAAAGCAGCAGCCTCAAGAGTAGAAGTACTTAAATCATTATATGCTGATTATGAAAAGTGGGTGAGTATGGAGGTTTCCAATGAAAATTGGCTAACCCAAGCAAAGCTTGTAATTGGTATGCAGGCTAATGAAGTGCAATTGCAAACCCAACTTGAAGAACGCGCCAAATCAAAATTAAAATTGATGCAAGGTGCTCAAAATGAAGCAGGGGCACAACTTACGGCACTTCAGAATAGTTTAGTAAGTGCTAATTTCAATTTTGAAGCAGGTGTTAAAATATGGAAACGACATAAGGAAATATCGGCTGCATTTAAACTTATTGTCGACACTGTAAAATTAGGAGTTGCTGTAGGTGAATTAGTTGCAGCCGTAGCTGCTCCAGAAACTGCTGCTGGTGAAGGAGGAGAATCTAGCTCAACACCTTCTCAATTTGATAATGTTAAAAAATTAGCAGGACCTGTTGGTAAGGCAGGAGGTGCCACCGTAACTGTAATTGACGATGTGAATAAAATTATTGAAATCGGTAAAAACGCCGAAGAAATGGATAATATGGCCAATGATACTTTAAAGAAAGTTGAAAGTTCGCTAGATAAAACATTTACTGTTTCTCCATTAACAGGAATAGATGTCGTAACCGGAGGAAAACAAATATGGGAATCACTTAGAGTAACTATGGACGATGTTTTTACTATGAAAGAAAGTCTTATTAATCAAATTGATGGTGGTCCAGAATTTAGAGTGGCTTTTAGAGAATTGATTATTGGAGGAGAATCCTATTGTGCAACACGCTTAGCGGTAGCAGAGGCGGCAAATAAATTTGCTGAAACAAAATTATATGATATTACAGCAAAGGAAAACCTTGATTTGGCTAAAAATAATCAAAAAGTATTTGAACAAAAAGAAGCTTTTTACAATCAAATGCAACAAAATGCATTTAATAGAATGATAGATGCCAAACGATCTGTATACATTCAGCTAGAGCAATTTGAGCAAGCTCGATATTATTTCACTTTAGAAGATGCCGATTATAAATTGCCTAGTATCACTTCTTCCGTAGAGGATTTTATTGAAGAAAGCGCCAAAATAAATAGTCTAGAACTCATTTTAGATGAATTAAATCCGATTCCTCAAGATTTAACGGATTTAACCATTGATTTAGATATCACAAATAACGAGCGTAATGACGATAAGCTTATTATACCTATTAGTATTCACAACCCTGTTTTTGATCCGTATGCTAGAGTACGTATTGACAAAATTAATATTGATCTTTTAGATAGTGACGGAAAAAAAATAATAGTTAAATCAATTGTAGTAGGTACTAGTGGTTATTACAATGATATTGTGCCTAATGGCGGGAATGCATTATTTTCAGGAAATCCTTACATTCGAACAATTACCTACGATAGCAAAGGAAAGGTTGAATTAAGTAGTAATGTTTATAGTCGCTTTCAAGATGTGATATTTAAACCCACTCCTTTTGCAAATTGGACTTTTAAATTACCAACAAAAGAGATTGCAGGTACTATTTCAAAACTTAGTATGACTATAACTGGTGCAGCATCACCCAAAGAAAATCAAGCTTAAACCGTATAAGTTTTCGAAACGTTAAGTTAAAGAAGTTAGTAGAGTGATTTAAAGAGCTGTTTTAAAGCGTATAATTCAATTAGCTACAATTACGTGTATTTCACGCTCAGGCTTCTTTATATGTAAAAATGAATAAATAATTGGTTCGGTGATTTTTGATAAAAGACTCTTTCTTTTAAAAATTAATATTGAACCAATTTTCTTTATGCGAGTAAATTATTTTGGCCTTAAATTAAATGTATTTACAGGATACAAAATACAGAAACCAAAAAAGCCATTCAAGAAATTGAATGGCTTTAGTGATAGTAGCTCCCCCTCTTGGACTCGAACCAAGGACCCTCTGATTAACAGACACTTAATTCTGTTTTTCATTTGGTGATATTTATAATCAATCTTTTGAAAATTAGTATTTTAAGTATTTAGAGTTTTCATTTAGTTACATTCGTTTTCTTTTTATAAGATGAAATGTTGCAGTATTGTTGCAGGAGTTATAAATCTAAATGTAAGTATGTAAGTATTGCAGAACTTGCAATACTGAAAAACTAAGGTGTTTCATTTTCTATAGATGTAAACTTAAATTCTTTCCCATTATTCATTATTGTAATAAATTCAGAATTAACAATACCTGTTAGAGAGCATGTATTAAATGGAAAAAATTCTGTGTTGAACACATCTGAAAAACAATTATCATCTAACTCTAAAGTTAAATTTGGTTTATCATAAGTGTAAGCTCCAAATACAGAACTTATTTGCATTCTTCCAGGGTTATTTGATTTTAAAAAATACATGTCATGTGTATTTCCATTTTCTATGTTTCTCCATGTTGTATCAAATAAATCATCAGGTACAGTTTCAGAAGTATTGTTATCATTATTTTCTGAATTACTATCATCATTAGAGCAATTAGTAAGTGAGAATAACAGAATTAGTGTAAATAGCGTTTTTGTAATAATTTTCATTTTTTGTGAATTTTAAGATTAATGATTATGGTTAGTTAATACCTTAAGGTATTGCAGTTATAGATTTACTAAAAGACTTAAAATAGCAGTAATTAAACAGATTGATGAAGCCCAAAATAGCGGATGCTTAAAATCAAACTCATAACCTTTTTTAAGCTTACGTAGTTGAGTGAATATTATAATAGCTACAGCAATTAGGTAATGAAGTATAAACCGAGATATATTATATTTTATCGAATAGTTATCATTATGAGTTAATCCATTAAGTATGATAGCAAAGATTAATGGATAGAAAACAGCTTTTAATATGACACTACTTACTGATTTTGGCTTTAAAACCAATAAGTAGAAATAACTTAAGGTTATAAAAAACCATATTGAATATCTTAATTCTATTGCTAAATAGAAAGTAAACAGCAAAGATAAAAAAGTAATAACCTCAGTAGTTTTTTTATACTTGTATTGGTGTTTAGCATCCTCTTTAATTATAGTAGTGTTCCTTTTTTCATACTTTAAATAGATTGCTTTCAGTTCACTTAAAAATGAAGGTATTTTAATTGATAATTCATTTTTGAAAACAAGTAAATAGATTCCTATTCCGAGAATAATGGTAAAGAAAAGAATGTAGGATTTAAAAGGTATTTCAATCCCAAAAAGATTCACATCATAATACTTCAAGGGAATACTAGTACCTCTGTATCTCTTTAATATTGATTTTTCAAGGTAACGGTTGTCGATATTGAAATCCTTAGCAATTAATCCATATAATATCATTAATACAGAAGATATAATTATGACTAACTGTTTTTTCTTTTTTTCAAATTTTATCATGTAATAAGCTGTTTTTTAAACTTGCCATATATGGCATTAAATTAAGTAAATATATCTACAAAATTGCCATTTATGGCAAGTAGAGAGGAAATAGAATTAAATAATCTCAAAAAAGATGCATTAATTCTTATTGGTAAGAGGATTCAGGGCTTTAGAGAAAAAAGTGAATTATCACAAGTTGACTTAGCAGGTAAAGTTCTTGGGAGAATAGATACAACTAATATTTCGAGGATAGAATCAGGTAGAACAAATGTTACCGTCTTTACTCTTTTACGATTAGCTAAAGCCCTTGATATTACCTTAGAAGATATTGTAAAAGATATTTAGTAATTTCAAGAAAACGCTATTAATAATATCTGACTTAAACCTTAAGCAATAATAATTAGCTGATTTCGTATGATTTATTCTCTTTCACACATCTACTATTATCATAACTTAAGGTGTCTTTTTTAAATATCACAATGGTCAGCAAAGCTGTAATAACCATCTTTTGTGATTACTAAATGGTCCAATAACTGAATATCTAAAAGCTTACTTGCTTCTTTTATCTTGTTGGTAATGGCTTTATCAACCTCACTGGGATTTAAATTTCCACTTGGATGATTATGGCTTAAAATAATGCCAGAAGCATTTGCCTTTAAAGCTACTGAAAATAATAGTTTAGAATCTACCACAGTGCCTGATACTCCACCTTTAGAAAGTGAATATATACCGAGTACTTGATTATTTCTATTTAATAATAAGACCTTAAATTCTTCCTGTAGTTGAATAGTGTTTTTGTTCCAGCAAGATAATAGTAACTCATAAGTACTATTGCTATCTTTAATCTTAAGGTGTTCTTTATTTGTGGTGTTATATGATACTTGTACTTCTGCAATTTCCATATTTTAAAAATTATAACTCTGTTAGGTATTCCCCAACAGAGTTAATTAATATTATACTGTAGGCTCTAATATCCCATTTTGAGAGAATACTTCAGAACTTGCAGTAACTGGTTTATTCTCTTCAAATGAATGTTTCTGAACATTCTGCTTTTGTAGAGTTGTACTTTCAGGTACATACATGTACTTATGTGTAAGTGTTATAATCTCTCCTGTATCTTCTACAGTATATTCGTAAGGTTCACATTCTTGCTTCTCTATACTACCTGGCATTTCTGTTCCAATAAGTGCTTTGCAAGTCTGCTCATTAAATGTAGTAGTGATACTGGACTTCCTTGCAGTAGCATAGAAGTTACCTGTAGTTTGGCTTAATACCATTTCTATTCCTCCTTGAATTTCAAGTGTGAAAAATTGTTTTCCATCCTCTGATGTTCTTGTTTTGTAATCGATTAT
>CALGLV010000012.1 GCA_937958985.1 uncultured Aquimarina sp. | reverse complement strand
AAATGGTCTATGCCAGTTAGAAACTGGGGTGTCATACTTAATCAGTTTTTAATTATATATGAAAAAAGGGTTCAACTCTAATTATTAAATAAAGTCAAACCCAAGTTATTTTTTATTTACACACTTTTTAGGATAGTGTCGAATCATTTGAACTTTTCTTTATTTAGGAGTTTCAATTAATAAAACTCGTGCATTACTTAAAGCCTTTACTACGATGTTTTTTGTTTCAGAAATACCCAATGCATCTTTTTCGTTTAAAGTAACCTCTTCAATAACTACAGATCCACTTATTATAAAAACATAGGCTAAATTATTTTCACTTCTAAATAGATAGTTTATGGTAATATTTTCTTGAATACTAGCGGTATTAAAATAAGCGTCTTGATGAATCCATAAGGTATTTTCTAATGTATCTTTTGGAGAAACCACAGTTATGAATGTATTGTGTTCATCTTCTATATTAAAAGATTTTTGATCGTAACGAGGTTCAACATTTAGTTTATTTGGAAATAGCCATATTTGAAGCAAATTAGTGGCTTCACTTGTACTAGGGTTATATTCACTGTGTTTAATGCCTTTGCCAGCACTCATTACCTGAACATCCCCTGTGTTAATTATACTTTCATGACCCAATGAATCTTTATGAGCTAAAGCACCAGATAACGGTATGGAGATAATTTCCATATTTTTATGAGGGTGTGTACCAAACCCTTTTGAAGGAGCTATAATGTCGTCGTTGAGTACTCGTAGTTTTCCAAATTGTTCTCTATTGGCATCGTAAAAATTAGCAAAACTAAACGAATAATTTGCCTGTAACCATCCATAGTCAGTAGTACCTCTTGTTTCGTTGGGATAATATGTAGTTTTCATAAGTTTTTCTACTTTCGTTTAGTAACTTTGTTATAGTATAAAAGTCGTAAAATTTTCATTTTTATTACTAGTTAAACACTTCAAATATGGTAACAGAAAAAATTCCAGTATATTGTATTCCAGGCTTAGCTGCGGATATAAATATATTCGAATTTATAAACCTTCCCGATATTTTTGATGTTTATAAATTACCATGGAAAATGCCTTCAAAGAATGAACCGTTAGCGGATTTTGCAAAACGCATGGCGGTAGAGGTAAAGCATGATAATGTAATTTTAATAGGAGTTTCTTTTGGAGGGATTATGGTGCAAGAAATGAGCTCTTTTTTAAATTGTAGAAAAGTGATTATTATTTCGAGTGTAAAAACCAAACACGAAATGCCAACGCGACTTCATTTACTAAGATCTTCAAAGCTGTACAAATTGATTCCCACAAGTTTAATAGGTCAAGTGAAAAGGTGGGAGCAATTAGTTTATGGCGATGTCGCAAAAAAAATAGCTAAAGCCTACCAAAAATATTTAACAGTTACCCATAAAGATTATTTGGATTGGGCTATTGAGAGCATACTAGAATGGAAACAAGAAATTTCAAATGAAAACATAATTCACATTCATGGAGAGCAAGATCAAGTTTTTCCGATTAAAAATATAGCAAACCCTATTATTGTTCCCAATGCAAACCATGCTATGATTTTAAGGCGCTCTAAATGGTTTAATGAACACCTTCCTAAATTAATTCTAGATTAATGGATATCATAGCATACATAAAATTATTATTTGAGGATTACACCTTACAGGTAATTACTTTGGGTACAGCAATTTTAGGTGCCTCATGTGGTATGCTAGGAAGTTTTGCTGTGTTACGAAAGCAAAGTCTTTTAGGTGATGCTATTTCACATGCTGCATTACCAGGTATTGCTTTAGCATTTATTTTATTGGGAACTAAAAATTCCATTGCAATATTAATTGGAGCATTAGTAAGTGGTTTAATAGGCACCTTTTGGATTCGAGGTATGATAAAAAATACTCGCTTAAAGCCCGATACGGCTCTTGGTTTAGTATTGTCTATTTTTTTTGGAGTTGGAATGCTTTTGCTTACTTATATTCAAAAACAACCCAATGCTAATCAAGCGGGATTAGATAAATATTTATTTGGGCAAGCGGCTACGTTATTAATTTCGGATGTTTGGCTATTAGGTTCGGTAACTTTAGTAAGTTTTACTGTTCTATTGTTTTTTTGGAAAGAATTGAAACTGTTATTATTTGATGAAGATTATACGAAGACCTTGGGGTTTAACGTCAGGTTTTTAGATATTTTGATAACATCATTTATAGTTTTGGCAATTGTTTTAGGCCTGCAAACTGTAGGAGTTGTATTAATGAGTGCTATGTTATTAGCCCCAGCAGCAGCTGCACGCCAATGGACCAATAAGCTTTGGGTAATGGTTTTGTTAGCTGCTATTTTTGGTGCTTTTTCAGGGGTAATAGGTACTGCAATAAGTGGTAGTGTTAGGGGTTTGTCTACGGGGCCTGTAATTGTATTAGTGGCTTCTTGTTTTGTAATTGTATCGTTTATATTTTCTCCCGAAAGGGGAATATTATTTAAACAAATACGTAAAATTAAAAACAGAAAAGAGTTAAAGCTATTTAAAACATTATCCTTAATGTACGAAATAGCGCAAACACACGAGGATATTTCTCACCCGCACCAAATTGCAATTTTAAATGATTTTCAAGGGTATTCTGTAAAAGCATTAAAAGAGTTAGAAGAGCAAAAATTAATTAGATTGAATGGCAAGCTATGGAATATGACTAAAGATGGTTACCATAAAGCGGCTCAGTTATTTAATCAAAATACAATTACCAATGACTAGCTCGCAAATAGAAATACAATTGATCGCCTCTATAGTAGCTGCGGCTTGTGCTTTACCTGGGGTGTTTTTGGTGCTGCGAAAAATGTCATTAATAAGCGATGCTATAAGTCATTCTATACTACCAGGAATAGTTATTGGTTTTTTTATAACACACGATTTAAATTCGCCCATTAATATATTATTAGCTGCGGCAACAGGTATTGTAACCGTTGTTTTAGTTGAGTTTATTCAAAAAACAGGTTTAGTAAAAGAGGATACAGCAATTGGTTTGGTGTTTCCTGCCATGTTTAGTATTGGAGTAATTTTGATAGCATTGAATGCCAATGATGTTCATTTAGATATTGATGCTGTTTTGGTAGGTGAACTTGCTTTTACACCATTTGATAGAATGATTGTAAGTAATATAGATTTAGGACCCAAAGCACTTTGGGTAATGGGGTCGATTTTAGTGGTTACCATTACATTATTAATTGTGTTTTTTAAAGAATTAAAGATTAGCACTTTCGATGAAGGTTTGGCTACCGCTTTAGGTTTCTCTCCAGTAATTTTGCACTATGGTTTAATGTCTGTAGCATCAGTAACTACGGTAGGTGCTTTTGATGCTGTAGGTGCAATATTGGTAGTAGCATTAATGATTGCCCCAGCGGCAACGGTATACTTACTTACAGATAATTTAAAAAAAATGCTTGTAGGTTCTGTAGCTGTGGCTGTATTTTCTGCAATTTCAGGGTATTGGCTGGCGCATATTTTAGATGCTTCTATAGCGGGGGCAATTACCACTGTTTTAGGATTTATTTTTTTAATGGCTTATTTATTTGCTCCTACACGTGGAGTACTTTCGGTATTGTACCGTAAAAAACAACAACGTAAAGAAGTGATGTTGCTTACCTTTTTATTGCATATCCAAAACCATGAAGAGGAAGAGGAACGACATGTAAATCACCTGAATGGTCATATTAATTGGCATGAGGTACGTGCGCAATCGGTATTGGAATTAGCCTCTAAAAACAACCTTATATCAATTAGTAAAGGAGTAATTACACTTACCAAAAAAGGTTTCGATTTCTCTCAACAGGCAATTCAATATATTACAGATAACGAACGCTCAGAAATAGAAAATATGAAAGAGGAGCTGTTTTTATTTAGGGGATAGTTGGTTTTAAATGGTTTTCTACTTTTCGTAGTCTATCTTTTATTAAAAGTTTGTGACTTTGAACATTGATAGGTTTTTTGATTATAAAAAGTAAAAACGAATTGTTATAGGTATATGAAGTTGTAAACTTCGCATAGCTTTGGGGCTATTCAATTTTACCAACACCACTATAAACCACACTATGTACAGCTACTATACCTGCTGTTTCCGTGCGAAGGCGGGTTTCCCCTAAAGCTATAGGTATATAATTTTCAGCTTTAGCTAAATCAATTTCTTTAGTTGAAAAATCTCCTTCAGGACCTATTAAAATAGTAAATTGAGTAGTGTTTGTTTGTGACAATACTTGTTTTAATGATTGTTTTTCTGTGGATTCACAATGGGCAATGAGTTTCGTTTCGTTAGTGTGCGTTTTTATAAATTCAGATAATGTTATCGGTTCGTTTAACTTCGGTAAATGATATTGCAAAGATTGCTTACAGGCACTTTGAATGATTTTTTGAAAGCGTTCAAGTTTAATTTTTTTACGTTCGCTGTGGTCGCAAATAATAGGAGTGATTTCTTGAATACCAATTTCGCAAGCTTTTTCTAAAAACCATTCATAGCGATCGTTCATTTTAGTGGGGGCAATCGCGATGTGGAGGTGTAAGTTACTTTTTTCTTGATATTCAGATTTTAGTATATTCGCTTCGCATTTATTAGCAAGATCTAAAGAAATTTCAGCAGTAAATAAATACCCTTTACCGTTTGTTATGTAAAGGGTGTCGCCTGTTTTTTTTCGAAGTACTTTAACAATGTGTTTGCTTTCTTCGCGACTAAATTTAATTATTTCGGTATCCGAAGATAATTCTTCATTAAAAAATAACTGCATATTTTAAATTTTAGCTCTTGAACTTGCTGTTATTTTTAAATCAGCAAAATCCTTGTTTAAGAATTTATAGTATCCCGTAATTCCTATCATGGCTGCGTTATCTGTAGTATATTCAAATTTAGGGATATGTACTTTCCAACCAAAACGTTTTTCGGTAGACTGCAATATTTTTCTAATTTCAGAATTTGCAGAAACCCCTCCACCAATAGCAATGGTGGTTATTCCTGTTTGTTTTACAGCTTTTTTAAGTTTATCTAGTACAATATCTACCAATCGAAATTGGATAGAAGCGCACAAATCGTTAAGATTTTCTTTTATAAAATCGGGATTGTTTTTAACTTCTCGCTGCACCAAATACAAAACAGCCGTTTTGAAACCACTGAAACTAAAATCTAATCCTTTTACATTTGGTCTTGAAAATTGAAAAGCTTTAGGGTTTCCTAGCTGTGCATACTTGTCTATTAACGGACCACCAGGGTAGGGTAGCCCAAGAGTTTTGGCGCTTTTATCAAAAGCCTCACCAATAGCATCATCTATCGTTTCTCCAATAACGTTCATTTCAAAATGGTTGGTAACTTCCACAATTTGTGTATGTCCGCCACTTATGGTGAGTCCTAAAAAAGGAAATTCAGGTATTTCACTTTCGTTATCATCTATAAAATGCGCTAAAAGATGTCCTCGCATATGGTTTACTTCTATCAAAGGAATATTTAATGCCATAGCCATAGATTTAGCAAACGATACCCCTACAAGCAACGAACCCATTAAACCAGGACCAGAAGTAAAGGCTATAGCACTTAATTGTTCTTTAGAAATATTAGCTTTTTTTAGAGCGCTATGTATCACAGGTACAATGTTTTGCTGGTGGGCTCTAGAGGCTAATTCGGGGACAACTCCACCGTATTCTTCGTGTATTTTTTGTGTTGCAACAACATTAGATAAAACAGTGTTATTTAGAAGTATTGCACATGCTGTATCGTCGCAGCTAGATTCAATTGCAAGAATGTAAATTTTTTCTGATTGCATTAGCAGTTAATAGGCATAGAAATTGTTAATATTGTATACTATTTGTAGTTAAAAAAAAGTATGTTTTACTAATACACAAAGTTAAGATTTATTCTGATTAAAAAATTAACCAATATAGCCTTTAAAGTATTTGCGGCATTACTGCTGCTTTTTCTGATTGTTGTGATACTTTTTTCTATTCCTTCTATTCAAACATGGGCTGCAAAAAAGGCTACCACCTTTTTAAACAAAGAATACAACACCGATATATCTATAGAAAAAATAAATTTAGGATTTACAGGTAATGTAAATGCCAACAAAGTTTTTATAAAAGATTCTCAAAAAGATACTTTAATATTAGCGAATAAAATTTCTACATCAATATTAAGTTTTGCAAATATTTATAGCGGTGAGGTATTACTTTCCGACACCTCGCTGGATGAAGTGTATGTAAAAATGATTACTTATAAAGGAGAAGAGGAAGATAGCTTCAGGAAGTTTATTAAAAGTTTTGCGACTACAAAAAAGAAAAAAAAGCCTTTTTACTTGGGTTTAAATAGCGCTTCTATAACTAATGGAACGTTTATGTATATAAATGAAAATTTATCTGGAGAACCTATTGTAGATATTAAATACATTAATTTATATACCAACAAATTGAATGTTAATGGAACTAATGTTGACTTTCACACCAATTCATTTTCCTTTTTGTATAAAAACCACATTAACGTAACTAATTTGGTTACTGATTTTGAATACGATTCAGGATCGATTTCGTTGAAAAATATAAAGCTTAACACTGATAAAAAAACAAACTTACAGGGAGATTTTTTGATGACATATAAACCTGGTGATATGTCCGATTTTTATAATCGTGTTCAAATAAAAGCTAATGTAGGGCAAAGTGTTATTTCAACCTCTGACATTCGATTATTTTACAATGAGTTCGGACGGAATAAAATGCTTAAAATAGCTACAGAATTTAAAGGAACTTTAAACGATTTTAAATTAAAAAACTTAAAATTAAAAGGTTTAAATAATTCGGTAATAAACGGGGATTTGAGGTTGCAAAATTCTATGTCTAAAACGAAGCTTAAAGATTTTAAAGTATCGGGGCAATTAGATAACTTAAGCACCGATAAAAAAGATTTAAGTAGCTTATTACCTAATGTTGTAGGGGTGTACTTGCCTAAAGAGTTAGAGAAATTAGGTAAAATTACAGCAATAGGGAAACTAAAAGCAACGCCTTCGAGTGTAGATTTTAAAGGTGATTTAAAAACCAAAATAGGAGAGGCTGTTGCAGATATTTATTTAGATAATTTATTGTCTGAAAATAAGGCTCATTATAAAGGGAATATTGAAGTAGCAGGTTTAGATCTTGAAACCTATACTGGAAATAAAAATTTAGGTAAAGCAACTTTTGAAGTAGATGTTGATGGTTATGGTTTTTTGTTAAATGATTTAGATACTTATATAGTAGGGGATTTTTTAAGTTTAGAATATAAAAATTATACCTACAGAGATGTTTCCGTTTCGGGTGTTTTAAAATACCCTGTTTTTGATGGTAAAATAATTGCTAAGGATCCTAATTTTAATTTATCGTTCGATGGGTTGGTAAACCTAAATAATAACGAAAATGATTACAATTTTAAAGCAGTTGTAAATAAGATTGATTTTAAAAAATTAAATTTATTTAAAAGAGATAGTATTTCTGTGTTTAAAGGAACGGTTTCGGCAAATTTTAAAGGGACTACTATAGATAATACTTACGGTAGTATTCAGTTTAAAAACACTTCTTATATTAATCAAAATGAAGCGTTTCTTTTTAAAGATTTTCAATTAAGCTCAACATTTTTAAATTCAGGCGAACGTGTAATTAAAGTAAATAGTCCAGAGATTATTCAAGGAGAAGCTGCAGGTAAATTTAGATTGAAAAATATTAAAAATTTATTTCAAAATTCATTAGCCAGCTTGTATAAAAATTATGAAGCAGAAATAGAAACCGAAAATGAATATTTAAACTTCGATTTTAAAATTTATAATAAAATTGTAGATGTTTTTTATCCTGAAATTAAATTAGGAGCGAATACTCGATTAAAAGGAAATATCGACAGTGATGGTTCTAAATTTAATGTTGATTTTAATTCTCCTAATATAGCCTACAAGGATAATGAATTTGAAAACATTAGTTTAAAGGTAGATAACTCAAGTCCTAACAATACGTTACTATCAGTAAGTAAACTTAAAACGAAAAAATATAATTTATCAGATTTCAATTTAATTAATATTAATAAAAACGACACGCTTTATAGTACTTCAACTTTTAAAGGTGGAGAAATGTACAAGGATAGCTTTAATTTAAAATTATACCATACTATAAATCAGTTTAATAATTCGGTAGTCGGAATTAAAAAATCTACCGCTATTATTAACGCTAATGAATGGTTTGTAAATTTAAATAACGACTCGCATCATAAAATAGAATTTGATAATAATTTCAACGATGTTGTGATTGATTCTATAAAAATTAATCACAAAAAAGAGCTTATTTACCTTAATGGAGTATTAAGGGATTCTACCTTTAAGGATGTTAAGCTAAAGTTTGCTAATGTAGATTTAACAAAAGTTTCTAAATCAGTTAAAAACTTTAATTACACTGGCGTTATAGATGGTGATTTAAATTTACTTCAAAAAAATAAAATTTATTTACCTACAAGTAATTTAAAAATAGCCGATTTAACAATTAACGATTTTTTAATAGGTGATTTAAAACTGGAAGCTAAAGGGAATAAAGATTTATCTAAATACACTATAAGTTCAATTATAGACAGGGATGATAAAGTAAAATTTGAGCTAAATGGGTTTATAGATACAAATCCTGAGACCCCACAAGTTGATTTTGATGCAAGTGTTAAAGATTTTGAATTAGAACCTTTTGGTGCTTTGGGCGGAATTGTTTTAAGTAATCTTCGAGGGAATGCAAACGGAAATGTAGCGATTAAAGGAGCGTATGCAAATCCTGATATAAATGGCTCTTTAAAATTGAAAGATGCAGGATTGTTAATTCAATATTTAAATGTTGATTTGAATATACAAGACAACTCGGAAATCATATTATCTAAAAAAGAATTCAAATTTGCGAACACTAATATTACTGATACTAAGTATAAAACAAAGGGAGTATTAAGTGGTGTTATTTCTCATGAAAAATTTAAAAAATGGGATTTAGATTTAAATATCGATAGTAATCGATTACTAGTTTTAAATACCACAGAAAAAGACAACGAGCTTTATTATGGGACAGCATTTATTAATGGAGGCGCAACTATAAAAGGCCCTACAGATAAATTGAAAATTGTGATTGAGGCTTCAAGTGCTGAAGGGACAAAGTTTAAAATACCTATTAGTGATACAGAAACTATTGGAGATAATTCATTTATTCATTTTATAACCCCAGAAGAAAAATTAGCGATTACTAACGGCGTAAAAGTCTATTTTGAGGAGGTTAAAGGTTTAGAGTTAGAATTTGATTTAAACCTTAATAAACACGCAGAGGTAGAGGTTGTTATTGATAAGGAATCGGGAAGCACGCTTAAAGGATATGGAGCAGGTACTTTACTTATTCAAATTAATACCAACGGGAAATTCAATATGTGGGGCGATTTTGTAGCTTACAAAGGTACTTACGATTTTAAATATGGGGGAATATTATCCAAACGTTTTGATGTACGTACAGGAAATATAAGTTGGGATGGAAGCCCCACTGCTGCTAAATTAGATTTGTCAGCAGTATATAAAACTAATGCTAACCCTAATATATTACTTGAAAACTCCATTATAAACAGAAAAATTCCAGTAGAAGTAATTACAACTTTAACAGGAGAGTTATTAAAGCCTGAATTAAATTTTAATATAGATTTCCCAAACGCAAGCTCTATTGTAAAAAGCGAACTCGATTATATTTTATCCGATCGTACAACAAAAGAACGTCAGGCGTTTTCATTAATTACCCAAGGTCAATTTTATAGCGATGCGCTTATTGGCAACAATTTAATTACAGGTAATTTAGTAGAAAAAGCTTCGGATTTAGTGAGTAGTATTTTTTCTGACGAAGAAGATAAATTTGATATTGGTTTTAATTATAACCCTGCTGATCGTACTAATATAGACAATCAAATTTCAGATGAATTCGGAGTTTCTGTGTCCACACAAATTAGTAATCGAATTTTAATTAATGGTAAAGTAGGTATTCCTGTAGGTGGTGTAACCGAATCGGTTGTAGTAGGTGATGTTAGGATTGATTTTTTATTAAATGAGGAAGGTACATTAAGAGCCAATATTTTTAACAAAGAAAATGATTTGCAATTTATTGGAGAATCTAATGGATATACTCAAGGAGTAGGGTTATCATACTCTTATGATTTCAATACATTTAAAGAGTTGTTAAGGGAGATTTTTAAAAAGAAAAAAACTAAAAAACAATAGTTTCTTTTTTAAAGGAATTAAGCTTCAAAACAGCTTTGAGCTAAAATAGTATACATAAAGTACTAAAAAGTATTTGCAAATTAGTATTTTTGCATTCAATATTAACGAAAGGGGCAAAAGCCGACGATTTAGAGTTAATAATTACGTATGGAAACTTCAGTGAAAACAGGAAACAACATATCAATTATCTCTCATGTAGTTTACACTGCAGTTGTTCGCTTTTCTCAAAATTATCCCTTACGGGATATCTAGTATTAAGAAAGTATTTCGCTTTCTATTTTCGTTTTTAGTAGTATAAATTAGTTGCTTATTTAAGCACGTTCAGAATGGAAAAAATATTGGATAAAAATATTACAACTTTTATTGAAGAAGCGAAGGCTTATTGTATTTCCGAAGGACTAAGTTTAGTATTAACTTACGAATTGCCCGAAGATTTAATACAAACTATTTCGGGTAGATCTAAAGCCTTACCATCCCTATATTTTACAAGTGTTGAAATGTTAAAACAGCGCCTTGTAAATGGATGCTATATTATTAAAAAACAAAATGAAGTTGTAGGGCATATTTTTGCTCACAAACATTTAATTAAAGGACATGCTATATATGAGCGTGCATCTTTATGGGTAAAAAAAGAATATAGAAGCTTCAACTTAGGGCTATTGTTAATGCATAGTTTAACGACTTTATATAAAAATGATTTTGTTATTTCTATAGCTAGTGAGCCAATTGTACATAATAATAATGAATTGCTAGGGATGAAATTTGTGACACTGTCTCAAATGTCGAATATGCTTGTGGAAACGTTAGAAAAAATAGGTAAACTAAGGGATGAGTTAAAATATAAATATTATGTAAATCCTAATTTTGAAACTCAAATAGGCACACTTGATAAAAAGTAATTTCTTATAGAATTAAAATAGTAAAGTTGTATTAATCAACTGTAATAAAATAAAAAAGCTAACAGTTAAAAGCGAATAGCCAATAACCGAAAGCCCAAAGCTTAAAAATAATGGAAAAAGTAGTCGTAGCATACAGCGGTGGATTAGATACCACATATTGCGTTAAATATTTAATGCACGAAAAAAACATGGAAATTCATACCGTATTAGTAAATACTGGTGGTTTTTCAGATCAAGAATTAAAAGAAACCGAAGAGCGCGCTTATGAAATAGGAAGTAAGTCTCATGCGAATCTTACCATTTTAGATAAGTTTTATGATAAAGCGGTTAAGTACCTAATTTATGGAAATGTATTAAAAAATAATACCTATCCTTTATCAGTTAGTGCCGAACGTATTTTTCAAGCTATTGAAGTTATTGAATATGCAAAATCTGTAGGGGCTAAATATATTGCTCACGGTAGTACAGGTGCAGGTAATGATCAAATTCGTTTTGATGTAATTTTCCAAACTTTAGCTCCGGATATTGAAATTATTACTCCAATTCGTGATTTAAAATTAACACGTCAACAGGAGGTGGATTACCTTAAGAAATACGGTGTTGAATACTCTTGGGAAAAAGCTCAATATTCCATTAATAAAGGTATTTGGGGAACAAGTGTTGGTGGAGCCGAAACTTTAACATCCAACCAAGCATTACCAAGTGAAGCTTACCCAAGTCAATTAAAAAGAGAAGATTCAGAAAAGGTTGTTTTAAATTTTGAAAAAGGAGAACTAGTTGGCTTAAATGGTCAAAAAGACAGTCCTGTTAAAAACATTCAAAAATTAGAAGTATTAGCCACTCAATTTGCTATTGGTAGGGATATCCATGTTGGAGATACTATTATAGGGATTAAAGGTCGTGTTGGTTTTGAAGCCGCAGCGCCTTTGGTGATTATTAAAGCACACCACTTATTAGAGAAGCATACGCAAACTAAATGGCAACAATATTGGGGCGAACAATTGGCCAATTGGTACGGAATGTTATTGCACGAAGGAAATTATTTAGATCCAGTAATGCGTAATATTGAGGCTTTTTTAGAAGATTCTCAAAGCTCTGTAACAGGAGACGTAATTGTGGAATTAAAACCTTATAACTTTAGTTTAGTGGGTATTGAGTCTGATTTCGATTTGATGAAATCTGATTTTGGACAATACGGTGAAGTAAACGAAGGTTGGACGGCAGATGATGCTAAAGGATTCATTAAAATTTATGGTAATGCAAACAAGATTTACCATAATGTAAACAAGACGTTTGATAAATAGTCTTTAGAAGTTAAAATACTTCGCTGTTAGCGAAAATAAAAAAGTCGAAAGCTCTAAGCGAATCGCTAAAAGCCGAAAGACAAAAGCATAAAAAAATGAAAATAAAAGTAGGAATAATAGGAGGTTCAGGATATACTGCGGGAGAACTGTTGCGTTTATTGATACACCATCCAAATACAGAGTTGGATTTTGTATACAGCACTACCAATGCAGGGAAACCGCTACACGTTGCTCATGCTGACTTAATAGGGGATTCTGAAATATTATTTACAGATAAGGTAAACCCAAAGGTTGACGTATTATTTTTATGTTTAGGTCACGGTCGATCGCGTGCTTTTTTAGAAGCTAATGAATTTTCATCTAACACAAAAGTTATCGATTTAGGAAACGATTTCCGTTTATTAGCCGATAAGAAGTTTCAAAATAGAGATTTCGTATACGGCTTACCTGAGTTGAATTTAAAGGACATAAAGTCAGCAAAAAATATAGCCAATCCAGGGTGTTTTGCAACAGCAATTCAATTGGCGTTATTACCATTAGCTAAAGCTGAAAAAATAAACGATACAGTACATGTAAATGCTACTACAGGATCTACAGGAGCGGGAGTAAGTCCTGGTGCAACTACACATTTTAGCTGGAGAGATAATAACTTTTCGAGCTATAAAGTGTTTTCACACCAGCATTTAGGAGAAATTAATCAAAGTGTGCAGCAATTGCAAGCCTCACATAACGATGCTATTTTCTTTGTCCCCAATCGAGGGAATTTTAGTAAGGGTATTTATGCCACACTGTATACCAAATTTGATGGAACTACTGAGCAAGCAGCAAAATTGTTTACAGAGTTTTATGCTGATGCAAAATTTACCGTTATTTCAGAAACTCCAATTAGTTTAAAACAAGTTGTAAACACCAATAAATGTATACTACATATTGAGGTGAAAGACGGGATGGTTTTAGTAACTTCAATTATCGATAATTTAATTAAAGGAGCTTCAGGTCAAGCAATTCATAACATGAACTTAATGTTTGGACTGGAAGAGAAAACAGGATTGAATTTAAAAAGCAGTGGCTTTTAAATAGTAGGAAGTAATCAGTACAAAGTATATAATCTTTGTGTTGAATATTTTATACTTAATACAAAAAAATATGAAATTATTTGATGTTTACCCACTCTATAATGTTGACCCTGTAAAGGCAGAAGACTGTTATGTTTGGGATAAAGAAGGTAAGGAATACCTAGATTTATACGGCGGTCATGCGGTTATATCTATAGGTCACGGTCACCCACATTATGTAAACAAACTAAAAAGTCAACTCGATAATATTGGTTTTTATAGTAATGCGGTTCATAATTCTTTACAAAAAGAATTGGCCGATAAATTAGGGAAACTTTCGGGTTGCGACGAATACGAATTGTTTTTATGCAGCTCGGGGGCTGAAGCTAATGAAAATGCATTAAAATTAGCTTCTTTTCATAATGGAAAGCACAGAGTAGTTGCATTTACTAACGGTTTTCATGGTAGAACATCTGCAGCAGTAGCGGCTACCGATAACAAAGCAATTATAGCACCAATAAACGCACAACAGGAAGTAACTATTTTACCTATGGGTAATTTAAGTGCTGTTGAAGCAGAATTAAAGAAAAACGACGTTTGTGCAGTAATAATAGAACCGATACAAGGAGTAGGAGGTTTGGATGAAGCAGAAACTGAATTTTTTCAGGGACTAGAGCAATTGTGTAAAGCAAATAATACGTGCTTAATTTTAGATGAAGTACAATCTGGTTTTGGGCGAAGCGGTAAATTCTTTGGATTCCAACATCATGGAATCAATCCAGATATTATTTCGATGGCAAAAGGTATGGGTAACGGATTTCCTATAGGGGGAATTTTAATCGCGCCACACATTAAATCTAAATACGGTTTATTAGGAACCACTTTTGGAGGAAACCATTTAGCATGTGCAGCTTGTATAGCGGTGTTAGATGTGTTAGAAAAAGAAAATTTAATAGATAAAGCAGCCTTAACAGGAAATTACTTCATGCAAAAAGCTCAGGAAATCCCAGGGGTAAAAATGCTAAAAGGGCGCGGCTTAATGTTAGGTATTGAATTCGACTACGAAGTAGGTGAGTTGCGTAAGCAGTTAATCTACGAGAAACGTATGTTTACTGGCGGAGCGAAAAATAAAAATGTATTGAGGATTTTACCTCCATTAACTATACAAACTACTGAAATCGATAAATTTATTGAAGCAGTAAAAGAAATAGTTTCAATTACAAATTAAGAATTTTCAAATACGAATGATAAATTGATAGAATTAATTCTTCAATTCTCAACTTTTACAAAATGATATTAAGTATAGATAAACGTAACGCAGTACTCAAATCGATGCAAGATTTAGTAAAGCAAAACGCTCAAGTTATTCTCGATGCCAATACAATTGACATGGATAGTTATGATGGGGGAGACTTAGCAATGAGCGATCGTTTAAAAGTAGATGGTGCTAAAATTGATGGTATGATAGAATCATTACGTCAATTAGCAGCATTGGAAGACCCAGTAGGAGTAGAGCGTTTTCGTTTTACTCACGATAATGGTATGCAAGTTTATAACCGTACCGCTTCCTTTGGAACAGTAATGATTATTTACGAATCTAGACCCGATGTTACTATTGAAGCAGGAGGAATTGCTTTTAAATCGGGTAATAAAATTTTATTAAAAGGTGGTAAAGAATCGTTGAATTCCAATTTAGCAATTGTTTCTCTTTGGCATAAAGCACTTTCGGAAAATGGAGTTACTAATGTAACAGATTGGGTAGAGTATTTAAACTACAACCGTACCGAAACACAAGCCTTTTTAGAAAACCCAACACAATCCTTAGATTTAATTGTACCACGTGGAGGTGAACGATTAATTAATTTTGTGAAGAAAAACGCTAAATGTCCGGTAATTGTTAGCGGTCGAGGAAATAACTTTGTGTACGTACATAAGCATGCCGATACAGCGATGGCATTGGATATTATTGTAAATGCTAAAACAGCTAAAATTTCAGCCTGTAATGCGGTAGACAAAGTATTAATTGATATTGACTTGCCAAATAGAGAAGAGTTCATTAAAGATTTGCTAGAGCGTTTACAAGCGCATAAAGTAGAAATTCTTTGTGATAGTAGTTTTGAAGCGTTTTCAAACCTAAGTCAAATAGAAAACGATACTATTTGGTATGAAGAATTTTTAGATTATAAAATTGTTTTAGGTAGTATTTCCAACACTCAAGCTGCAATAGAATTTATTAATAAATATAGCGGAGGTCACTCTGCAACTATTGTAACTTCAGCAGAAGCTGCAGCCGATAATTTTATGGCAGCAGTGGATTGTGGTGCGGTATATCACAATGCTTCAACACGATTTACCGATGGTTTTGAATTTGGTTTAGGAGGGGAACTAGCCATAGGAACAGATAAGCTACATCAACGCGGACCAATAGGATTACAACACTTAGTTACTAACAAATGGTATGTACACGGTAATGGGCAAATCCGATAAAAAACGTATTCTTTTAAAAATAGGGAGCAATACGCTTACTAAGGAAACAGATACCATTTCTAAAGAGAAATTGGCCGATTTGGCGCAACAGATCGCGCAGTTACGAAACGAGTATGATTTTGTAATTGTAAGTTCGGGTGCTATTGCCGCAGCAAAGGAATTTGTAAACTTGCAAGAAGCTAGCGTTGATATACAGGTAAAACAAGCTTTGGCCAGTATTGGTCAGCCCTATTTAATGCGTATGTTTCAAGATGTATTTGCCACACACGATTTGTTAACAGCTCAGTGTTTATTGTCCTACGCCGATTTTGAGAATAAAAAAACACAAACCAATATATCAAATACAATTTCGGTGTTATTAGAAAATAATTATATTCCTATAATTAATGAAAATGATACCGTTTCCACAGAAGAAATAAAATTTGGGGATAATGATAAACTTGCAGCACTAACTGCAGCCTTGTTAAATGTTGATTTATTTGTAATTGCCACGAATACTGATGGTATTTATACCAAGGCTTCAATGAAGCTAGGCATTCCTGAAACTATAAAAGAAGTGACAGATATTTCTTTGTTAGCAGAAGAAGTTTCTGATATCAAATCCAGTCACGGTACAGGAGGTATGCAATCAAAAATTGTAGCAGTAGAAATCGCTAAAAAAGCAGGTATTGAAACCTGGATTGTAAATGGTTTGAGAGATGGTTTTTTAGTTGATTCTAAACAAAATAAAACTGCTTTTACTCGAATTAATTCTTAATTTTTGAGTAATATAATTTTCTTTACCACTCTAAAACGTGTTGATTTCGAAAATACAAGTAATTAAACTCCTAGTTAGGAGCTTAATTACTTTCATGCAAATATAAAAAGTCTTCAAGTGAATGTTTTTTATTTACAATATCATGATCTACATTACCTGTAGCACCATTAATTTTACCTCTTTCCGATCGTTGCCATATAGACCATCCTTTAGATTTCCAAGTTATAGGAGTTTTAGGTTTTTTCACACCGTATTCTGCAAGCCAAAGTTTGTAATCCGAAAATTTTTCATTTACTAAATACGTTTTTGCAAAAGGATTATTTGTGTAAATAATAGGTTTTACACCCAACTCTTTTTCAACTTCGTTTAGCCACAATAAAATATCATTCTGAAAAGTTTTAATGTCTGTTATTTTGTTTTTTATAGATCCTTGTTCTAAATCTAGCATGGGTAATAACATTAATCTTTTATCAATGTTTGTGAGTGTACTTAAAAAGTTATGAGCTTGTTGTTTAGGATTATCTTTAGCTACGTAAAAATGATAAGCACCATGTAAAAGGGCTGCTTTTATAGTATTTACTTTATTTTCTGTAAATTTGGGGTCTTTATAAGTACTCCCCTGTGTAGCTTTCGCATAACAGAATTGAATTCCAGCTTCCTTTATTTTTTTCCAATTTACATCTCCTTGGAAATGAGAAACATCAATACCTAGTATTGGCTCATCAGTTTTAGTGACTTTTAAAGAAGTTTCGTCTGTTTTTTTATTAGTAGTAATGTCAATGGTTTGCTTTTTTTCTAATTGATTTTGATTTACTTCTAATTTTTGCTGCTTATTACAAGCTACGGTTAGTAAAGCTGTAACACTTAATAGTAGGATTATTTTTTTCATTACGAGTTATTTTTAGTTATAAGTTGGTTTAAGAAAGATTCGATATTAAATGAAAATATTTTTTGTATTAATTTTTTAATTCCATAAAAATATAAAAGAGGCAAAATAACTACCAATAATAGGAGGGAACTTAAAAATTGTATTAAATGTAATAGTAACTTTTCTGTATTTATCAGTATAACTTCTTCAATTAACTGAGTATCCTCTTTAATTTTTAAAGCAGTTTTTTCTACAACATTAACTACCTTATCTTGAAGTCGTTTAAAGGCACTAATTCTTTTTTTACCTGCTGCTTCTGCATTTAGCAATTGCTGATTTTGTATGTTTTTTTGATGAATTTTCAGCTGTTCTTCTTTTTTGAAAAAAGCTTCTTTAGTGGTCTCTATTTTTTGGTGTAAGTCAACCCCTAATTTTTTGTTATTAATAGCTTCTGTTATATCGTGAATTACGTGAGTAAATAAAGAAAGTCCTGGAGATAAAAACAGGCATACAATAATTAGTTTGAGTGCTATTAATTTGAAACGATTTAAAAATAAACCAACGCATAATAGTAATGGGAGAATTTTTAAGAGTTTAAAGTTTGCTAATTTTAAAATCAATAATTGTAATTTTAGTAATACCTGTGAAACAGTTAAATAACTAGATATTTTATTTAGGTCCGTTAGCGATACTTGGGCATAGCCTTTAATTAATGGGATTTTACTTGAGCTAAAAAAACTGATTCCTTTCTTTAAGTCAAAAATAAATTTAGAACTTTCGGCTATTTTAGAGTTGGCAATAGTAAGTATTTCAGAGGCTTCATCGTGAAAATAGTTACTGTAAGAAAGTAAAGTGAATACTAGGACTATAACAATAATCAGTATCCTCACAAAAGTAGATTTATGAAGTTTCATTAAGTTGGTTTTAATATATTAAATATAAACAACTTACTGAAAGTAAAGTGATTTTTATATTCCGTATTATAAATAAATTTTTTGTATTTCATGAAAAACCATATTCAAAAGTATTTTAGCGCCACTTTATAGAAAAACTATATTTTATTAATGAAAAATTAAAAGCGGTTTTTCTATTTCTATTCTAAAAGGTAAAACCCTATTTTTGCTATAAAATGAGTCTATGATTAGAACGCTGTTCTATATGGCTTTATGCTTACAATTACATTATGAATTATTTTGACATAAACGATATTGATAACCTTCAAAATTGGGTTGAAGAGGCTATAGTATTAAAAGAAAAACCGTTAGCTCACAAATCTTTGGGAGCAGATAAAACCATTTGTTTATTATTCTTTAACAACAGTTTACGTACGCGTTTAAGTACTCAAAAAGCAGCTTTAAACTTGGGTATGAATGTGATGATTATGAACTTTGGTTCCGAAGGTTGGCAGTTGGAGTATGGTGACGGAGAAGTTATGGACCAAGGAAAGTCCGAGCATGTAATTGAAGCAGCGCAGGTGGTTTCACAATATGCCGATATTATTGCTATACGAGCTTTTGCTAAGTTTGAAAATAAAGAAGAAGATTACCAAGAGCAAGTATTAGCAGCTTTTATGAAATACGCTTCGGTACCTATATTAAACATGGAAAGTGCTATTGGACACCCATTACAAGCACTTACAGATATGATTACTATAGCAGAGCACAATACAAAATCGAAACCAAAAGTCGTATTAAGTTGGGCGCCACACCCAAAGGCTTTACCGCAGGCTGTTGCCAATAGCTTTGCTCAATATGCAAATGCTTCTGATTTTGATTTCGTAATTACACACCCAGAAGGGTATGAGTTAGATCCTCAATTTGTAGGTAAGGCAACGGTGACTCATAATCAAAAGGAAGCTTTTGAAAATGCAGACTTTATTTACGTAAAAAATTGGAGTCCTTTTGCGGACGAAAATTATGGAAAAGTAATGAACACTGATGCTAGTTGGAGAATTAGTGCAGACAAAATGGCATTGACTAATAATGGTAAATTTATGCATTGCCTGCCTGTTCGTAGAAATGTAATTGTAGATGATGCCGTTATTGATAGTGAAAACTCGTTAGTGATTAAACAAGCGAATAATCGTACTTACGCAGCTCAAATAGCAATTAAAAAAATATTAGAATCATTATAAACGCTGCAGCAGTTTGCTTGTTTATAATGTTACCAAAAGTCAATAAATGGAAAAATTACTCGTAGCTAAAATAGGAGGAAATATTGTAGATAATGAAGAAGCATTAGCTTCTTTTTTAAAGGATTTTGCAGCTATTGATCAGCCTAAAATATTAATTCACGGTGGTGGAAAAATAGCCACTCGTGTTGCAGAAAAATTAGGGGTTAAAACCGAAATGATTAATGGTAGAAGAATTACCTCTAAAGAAAATTTAGATGTTGTAGTTCAGTTATATGCGGGCTTAATAAATAAAAATATTGTAGCTCAATTACAAGCAACGCAAACTTGTAATGCTATTGGTTTTACAGGGGCAGATGCCAACTTAATTACCGCAGTTAAACGTCCTGTAAAGGATATTGATTATGGTTTTGTAGGTGATGTTATTAGTGTAAATGAAGATCGGATTCATCAATTTTTAGCCAATGGACTAACTCCTGTTTTTTGTGCTATTACGCACGACGAAAACGGACAGTTATTTAATACGAATGCCGATACGATTGCTTCGAAAATAGCGGTTGCAATGAGTAGTTATTATGAAGTATCACTCTATTACTGTTTTGAATTGAAAGGGGTGCTTACTAATATTAATGATAAAGATTCGGTTATAGAAAGCATAGATTCTGAAAAGTATATTTCTTTAAAAGCAGCAGGAATTATTGCTGATGGAATGCTTCCTAAAATGGAAAATTGTTTTGATGCATTACATAAAAACGTTGCAGAAGTACATATAGCCAATGCTGATTTTGTGAATAATCAAAAAACAAAACATACTACCTTAACTTTATAATTTTTAGGGTTTAAATTGCGTGAGGGATTGTAGTGGCATCCTTTTTATATTGCTGAACTTGTGAAGTACTATAAAAAGATATAACGTAAAGCCCGACCCTTGTGGTCACGCCCAACAGTTCATTTTTGATACTTATTTTATGATTAAAAAATTAACAGAAGAAGCAATAGCTTTCCTTAAAATATTAATACAAACGCAGTCTTTTTCAAAAGAAGAAGAGCCTACAGCATTGTTAATAGAGGAATGGTTTATTACTAGAAATATCCCTTTTCAACGACAAGGGAATAATATTTGGGCTTATAATAAGCATTTTGATGAGTCTAAGCCTACAATTTTATTAAACTCACACCACGATACGGTTAAACCGAATAAAAATTATACCCGCAATCCCTTTGAAGCTAAGGAAGAAGATGGGAAACTGTATGGTTTAGGTAGTAACGATGCCGGAGGGTGTTTGGTTGCTTTAATGTCGACTTTCTTTTATTTTTATGAAAGAGAGCATATGGCTTATAATTTTGTAATAGCACCTACTGCTGAAGAAGAAATTTCGGGATTAGAGGGCATTAAAAGTATTGTTGATCAGTTTAAAAATGTGGAGTTCGCAATTGTAGGAGAGCCAACATTGTTGGATATAGCTATCGCCGAAAAAGGGTTGATGGTTTTAGATATTACTGTAAAAGGTACTGCGGGGCACGCTGCTCACCGATTTGACGATCAGCCTATTTACAACGCTTTACCTGTAATTGAGTGGATTAAAAATTATGATTTCCCTAAGATTTCGGAGCAATTAGGGAAAATTAAAATGACTATTTCGCAAATTAATGCTGGGTCACAGCATAACGTTGTGCCTGGCGAGTTGAAACTAGTTGTAGATTGTAGGATTACAGACGCTTATCAGAATAAAGAAGTTTTCGAAATTGTAAAGAAAGCTATAGGATCCGAAAAAGTAATTGTTGAGCCACGATCGTTTAGATTGAATAGTTCGAAAATAGATCCTAATCACCCAGTAGTTAAGGCCGGTATTGCTATGGGTAAAAATACCTACGGGTCACCAACATTATCCGATCAAACCAATTTAACGTGTCCATCTTTAAAAATGGGTCCAGGAGATAGTAATCGTTCGCATTCTGCCGACGAATTTATTTATCTTCGCGAAATAGGAGAAGGAATAGAAACTTATATTGAGTTGCTGGAGAACATTCTCTAAATTATTGGCTCAATTATATATTAAAGCTAAAAGCAATAAGCTGATGGCCAAAAGCAAAATAAGATGAAACTTTGGAGTAAAGGATTACCTACAGATAAAAAAATTGATTTTTTTACCGTTGGAAACGATAGAGTATTAGATTTAGTAATCGCTAAATATGATGTTAAAGCAACTTTAGCGCATGGTAAAATGTTGCATAAGGTAGGTTTATTATCTAGTGATGATATTGCTGGAATAGAAAGAGGATTAAATGAGCTGGCTGATGAAATTGAGGCAGGGGAATTTACTATCGGTGAAGAATTTGAAGATGTACATTCGAAAATAGAATTTGAACTTACCAAACGTGTTGGAGATGCCGGTAAGCGTATTCATACGGCACGCTCTCGTAACGACCAAGTTTTAACGGCAATGCACCTTTATTTAAAAGATGAGCTTAGTGAAATAAAAGCTACTGTTAAAGAACTAAGTACCGTATTGTTAGAGGCTGCCAATAAGCACAAAGAAGTATTGTTACCAGGATATACACACCTACAAATAGCTATGCCTAGCTCTTTTGGTTTGTGGTTTTCGGCTTACGCTGAAAGTTTTGTAGACGATATTTATTTTATAAATGCGGCTTTAAAAGTAGTAGATCAAAATCCGTTAGGAAGCGCTGCTGGTTACGGTAGTTCTTTTCCTATTGATAGAGAATATACTACGGAGCAATTAAATTTTGCAGATTTAAAATACAACGTAGTTGCAGCTCAAATGAGTAGGGGTAAATCTGAAAAATCAACTGCTTTTGCAATGAGTACGGTAGCGGCTACATTATCTAAATTAGCAATGGATGTGTGTGTGTACATGAGCCAAAATTTTGGTTTTATGAGCATACCAAGTGAGTTTACCACAGGCTCAAGTATTATGCCTCATAAAAAGAATCCTGATGTTTTTGAATTAATTCGTGGTAAATGTAATCGTATACAGGCTTTACCTTACGAACTAAGTTTACTTATGAATAACTTACCTAGTGGATACCACAGAGATTTACAATTATTAAAAGAAGGTATTGTACCTGCGATACAAGATTTAAAAGCTTCATTGGAGTTAGCTATTTATGCATTGAAAAATGTTGAAGTCAACGATGGTATTTTAGAAGATCCCAAGTACGATTATTTGTTTAGTGTAGATACTCTTAATGAGTTGGTGCAAGAAGGGATGACGTTTAGAGATGCTTATGTGAAAATAGGCTTGGATATTGAAAATGGAAATTATAAACCAACAAAAGATACCAAACATACCCACACAGGAAGTATTAATAATTTAGGTTTAGACAGTATTAAAAATAAGCTCGATAAAGCTTAAATGATTAAAAAAAGCTCTTGAAAATTAATTTTCAAGAGCTTTTTTTAAATTTGTAAACTACCCTTTACAACATCATCTATGGTAAGTTGTAAATAAGCAGGCAGCATATTATCTTTAGGAAGTACAGCTAAACACCTATCATCGTTAGAATCGTAGATTTGCTTAAAAATTCCATTTTTTAATTGTAGTTCGTTGCAAATGTCTTTTATAAGATCAAAATGGTGAACTAAATCGGTACTGCCCAAGTGAAAAACTCCTTTTTTATTACGATTAATAATGTAGTGTAATTGTTGCGTTACTTTTGAAATCGTAGTAGCGTTAATTACCACATTTGGAAAAACTTCAATAGCGGCTTGCAAATGGTGCAGTTGTTTTAACTCGGTAACGCGGTCCGATCCGTGTCCGTAAATCATAGGAATCCTGGCAATAACATATTTATTAGTAGGGATTCTTAAAAGAGCGTTTTCTATTAAAATTTTAAATCTTCCGTAGGGGCTTTCGCTAAAAGTTTTATCATATTCATAGGAAGGGAAATTGGTAAAACTGTCAAAAACATTAGCACTACTTAAAAAAATAAGACGGCTTTTGTTTTTAGAAATCCAATTTATTATTTCTAAATGAAATACAACTTGTGAATTAAAATTACCCCTAACTGCCGATATTATGATATCGGGCTTTAGAGTGTCCAACAAAATGTCTACAGGTTCTGTTTCATAATTAAAGGCGTAAAATTTTTGATTTTTTTCAAATGAATCTTTGGTGTTGAAGGTGGCGTAAGTATCATAATAAGAATTTAATTCTCGATACATCGCATTTCCTAGAAAACCACTTCCACCAAATATTAAAATCTTTTTTTTCTGCATGTAAACTTTTTCATTGCCCTAGCAAAATACCAACTTTTTATCATAAAATCAACTTTATGTAATTGTTCAAATTAGCTTAATTTTACAGTACTAATTTAGAATTGTATTATTCCGAATAGAATTAATATTTACGCCTACTTAATGAAAATTGTATATCTAGATAATGCTGCTACGACAAAAATGCGACCAGAGGTTGTTGCTGTGATTAGCCAGTCTATGGAACACTCTTACGCCAACGCATCGTCAACCTATAGTATTGCCCGAAGTGCAAAGTCTGAAATAGAATTAGTACGTAAAAATATAGCCAAACACTTAGGGGTTACAAGTTCTGAAATTGTATATACTTCGGGAGGTACAGAAGCAAATAATTTAATATTGCAAGCGACGGTTCAAAATTTAGGAGTTACTCGGATTATAACTTCTAAAATTGAGCATCACGCAGTATTAAAAACGATTGAAGCACTCGAATTAATAAATTCCATTGAAGTAGAATACGTTGATTTTACAATGGATGGAGATATTTCTTTAGCAAGTTTAAAAGAAAAATTAGCTGGATCTACAAAAACTACTTTAGTGAGTTTAATGCACATTAATAATGAAATAGGAACAGTTTTAGATTTACAAAAAGTGGGGGAATTGTGCGAAAATAATAAGGCCTATTTTCATACCGATTCTGTACAAGCTATAGGGCACTATAGTATTGATTTTGCAAAATATAAAGTTGATTTTGCCACGGCAAGTGCCCATAAGTTTTATGGTCCTAAAGGCATAGGGTTTGCATATATTAAAAAGAATGTAAACTTAAAAGCCACAATGTATGGAGGGGAACAAGAAAGAGGTTTGCGCCCTGGTACCGAGCCAGTTGCTTTAATAAAAGGAATGGGAAAAGCCTTGGATTTAGCCTATGCGGAGTTAGAAAAAGAAAAAATATATATTGAAGACTTGAAGTTTTACGCAGTAGCAGAATTAAAAAAGCAGATTACTACTATAAAATTTAACGCAAAATCAGATGAATCCTATAGAAATTACAACTTATTAAGTGTGTT
Source organism: uncultured Aquimarina sp. (assembly GCA_937958985.1). Classification (GTDB taxonomy): domain Bacteria; phylum Bacteroidota; class Bacteroidia; order Flavobacteriales; family Flavobacteriaceae; genus Aquimarina. The sequence goes on along the minus strand of CALGLV010000012.1, from coordinate 69,452 downwards.
ATTGCCTGTATCAAACGAAAAAGCTTCAACAATATTATTTAAGTTAGATTTAGCAGGTATTTGTTGCTCCCGCGGGAGTGCCTGCCAAAGTGGTAGTAATAAACCCTCGCATGTATTAGGGGAGGTGCTACCCAAAGAAAAATTAGCTTTTACTTCGTTAAGATTTTCTTTCTCAATATTTAACACGAAAGAAGAGGTTGATTACTTAGTACAGCAGCTTCAAAAAGTAATTAGTTAAAAAATAAGTATCATTAATCCATATCCAAACGAGGATGGTATTTTTGAACTGTTTCAGCCAAGTGTGTTCGATCTAAATGAAGGTAAATTTCAGTTGTGGTTATACTTTCGTGTCCTAACATTTGCTGAATAGCTCTAAGATCTGCGCCATTTTCTAGTAAATGGGTCGCAAATGAATGTCTAAAAGTATGTGGACTTACATTTTTTTTCAAGTTGGCTTTTTCAACTAATCGTTTTACAATAGTAAAAATCATAGCACGTGTTAAACCTTTTCCGCGTCGATTTAAAAATAAGGTATTGGAGTGTTTATCATCAATGTTTAATGCAGCCCTGCTATTGCTTATGTAATCTTCTATAAGTTGTTGTGTATGCTCAACAATGGGTATTAAGCGTTGTTTATTTCCTTTCCCACTAACAGAAATAAAACCTTCATCAAAATACAAATCGGAGATTTGTAAAGTAATCAATTCACTAACACGTAAACCACAGGCATAAAGAGCTTCGATAATAGTAAGGTTACGTTCGCTTTCCTTTTTTGTATAATCAATAGCTTTAATAAGCTTGTCGATATCTTCTAAACTAAGTGTATTGGGAAGTTTTACGCCAATTTTAGGAGTTTCCATTAAGTCCATAGGATTATCGGTCCTATAATCTTCAAAGGATAAATATTCAAAAAAACCTTTAAGTCCAGAAATTAATCGGGCTTGTGACCTGGCTTGTAAAAGTTTAGAACTTTCGTAAATAAACTCTTGAATTACTTCTTTTGTAATAGTTAAGGGTAGGGGTATTGGGTTTTGAGAATTCAAATAATTAGTTAACTTCAGAAGATCAAGCCTGTAGCTTTCGATACTATTTTCAGATAATCCACGTTCTATTTTTAAATACTGCAAATATCTTGTGGTAAGCAATGGCCAATTCATAGGTTTTACTTTGTTAGAAAGCTAAGTTTAAGATAATTTGTTTAATTTGGTTGTAAAATTATAAGAAATCTTAATTATGAAAAAATTAATTGTTTGTTTATTGATTGCTTTGGGTATATCGTCATGTGCTTTTGCTCAAAAACCCTCATTTGGTTTTAAAGCAGGTTTAAATTTTATTAGTTTATCTGAAGATACTACAGGTGATGATGCTACAGGTTTCCATGTAGGTTTCGTATTCCACGCTCCAATAAAAAAATATGGGGTAATGGTAGAGGCTGTGTATTCTAGAGAAGGTTCTGAAGATTTGAAATTAGATTATATAAATGTACCGATTATGGTAACTTATAAAATTGTACCTGGCTTAAGAGCACATTTAGGACCTCAGTTTAAAGTAAATGTAAATGCAGATTCTGAAATAAATTCGAGTAGTTTTGAAGGAGCTGGTTTGGATCTTGATGTAAGTATTGACGAATCTTTTGAAGACGATATTAAAGATTTAAATTTTGATGGAGTTGCAGGTGTAGAATATAAATTTCCTGTTATTGGTGTTTTTGCTCAAGCACGCTATGTTTTTGGACTAGGTGATTTAGGTGATAATAATGGTATCAAGCAGAATATTTTTCAATTATCAGTGGGGTACCGATTCTAAAATAAAAGACTTATAAATAAAGAACCGAAAGTTATTTTTAGCCTTCGGTTTTTTTTATTTTTGAAATTATAAATATGATCCTATGAAAATTCTAATTCTTAATGGCCCTAATTTAAATTTACTTGGAAAAAGAGAACCTGGTATTTATGGAAATCAAACTTTTCAAGAATATTTTAAAGTGCTACAAGAAAAATTTCCTTCTTTAAAATTATCGTATTACCAAAGTAATCACGAAGGTGATTTGGTTACAAAAATACAAGATGCAGATGACGAATTTGACGGAGTTGTACTAAATGCAGGGGCTTATACGCATACTTCAGTAGCAATAGGAGATGCCATAAAAGCAATACAAACACCGGTAGTAGAGGTTCATATATCAAATACATTTGCTAGAGAAAGCTTTAGACACAACTCTTATATATCCCCTAATGCAAAAGGAGTAATATTAGGTTTTGGAATGGATAGTTACAAATTGGGATTACAAAGTTTCTTGTAATTTTTAAAACTTATTGTTTAATTGATTGCTATCTATAGGTTCTTCTGGGGTTTCAATATTGGTATTCGTTGATTCTCCACCAAATATCATTTCGGTACTAGAAAAAGTAGTTCCAAAATTAATAGCGGCATTCGCTACCTGATCTATAGCACTTTCAGCTTCTGTTACTGATAATTCTTTTAATGGATGAATAAAAACAGACCATAATACATCTTTAGAAATGGCGTATTTCACATCTAAAGCAGAGTGGAAGTTAGCAGTTAAAGCATCTAACAATAAATCTTTATCTAGCAAATTCGTTTTTGCGACTGGACTTATAATTCGCATACGATTATGATTTACATCTGTAATGCAAAGTAGTTGCCGTTTTTTATGAATCATTTCCCAGTATCCCGAATACCCAGAAATGGTATCTACTTTTTTGCTAAAAATAGCTTCAAGTTTCTCGTTGGTCATCTCTTGAGAAAAACCTGTGAATGATAAAAATAAAAAAAGAACAGAAATAAAACTTTTGTACATGATGGATAGTTTTATAGTAAGTCTCATAAATACAAATTACCTAACGGCAATAGCAGAAATTTCTATGTTTACATTTTTTGGAAGTGTTTTTACGGCAACACATTCTCTTGCGGGAGCTTTGTCTGAATTGAAAAATGTAGCATAAACGGTATTTATTGCGTTGAAATCTTCCATGTTAGCAATGAAAATGGAGGTTTTAACAACATCTTCTAGCGAAAAATCAGCAGCCTTTAAAATTGCAGATAAATTTTCTAAAACTTGCTTGGTTTCTAAAGCTATATCTCCGGTAATTAAGGTATTGCTTTTAGGGTTAATGCCTATTTGCCCAGAAATATAAAGAGTGTTTCCTGCTAATACGGATTGATTGTATGGCCCTAATGGATCTGGTGCATTTTTTGTGTTTATTGGTGTATTCATAAAATGATATTTTTTTGATTAAATATAATAGATTTCAACTACAATAATCTTTATAATAAAAAAATCTGATATGTTTACATATCAGATTTTAGTTGTACTATTTTGATTGAATTTTATACATCTAACCTGGCAGCTGCATCACTATCCAAAAACCAAGTTAAGTTTTCAGTCATTGGAGCAACTAAAGCAGCAGGATATTTTTCAAAACCACTAAGTTCATTAACTATAATTTCTATTTTTTCAGCTTTGCCAGCGCCAGTAACTAAAAAAGCAACTTCGCTAGCATTATTAATTACTTTACCTGTTAAGCTCACTCTTATTTGACCAGAGTCTGGGTGCTTTGCAGTAACACAGTTAGCGGGCTTGTCCCAAAGTTCAATATTATAAGGAAAAACAGAAGCGGTGTGGCCGTCGTCTCCCATTCCTAAAATTACTAAGTCAAAAATAACACCATCTTCATCAGCATCTAAATTGTCGTCCAATACTTTACCGTAGCGAACAGCTTCTTCTTCAGGATTATTTTCGCCTAATATTCTATGAATATTTTTTTCGGGGAAATCAATTTTTGATAATAAATGATCAACAGTCATTTTAAAATTACTTTCGGCATCGGTAGGAGGTACGCAACGCTCATCTCCCCAGTATAAATGCAGTTTACTCCATTCAATACTGTCTTTATAATTAGCGGCCATATAATCAAAAATAGCTTTAGGAGTGCTACCTCCAGAAAGCGCCATATGAAAATCACCTTCGGATTTAGCAATAGCTTCTTTTAAATGCTCTGAAAAAGCTTTGGCTACTTCTTGTTTGTTTGGATATACTTTTAATTTCATTTCTCTGTAAATATTTATAAATAGAATGTTGTTGTGAATTTTAATAAATTACAATTCACAATAATCAGCACTATCCGTTAAGTTTGGCCCTGGGTTTCTCCAACCGTCTTGACCATCTATAAGCTTATCTGCAAATTTTGGACCCCATGTACCTGCAGGATATCCATGCATTTTTTCTCTATTGCTTTTCCATTCTTCTAAAATAGGATCTACAAATGCCCAAGCAGCCTCAACTTCGTCGGCACGTGCATATAATGTAGCATCACCTTGCATAGCATCTAACAGCAAACGTTCGTAAGCCTCCATAACGTAGGTGTCTACTAAATCGGTATAATGAAAATCAAGATTCGCAGTTTCTACTTTAAAACCTTGTCCAGGAACTTTTACACCAAATTTCAATAAAATTCCTTCGTCAGGTTGAATTCTAATAATAAGTCTGTTGTCGGAATTGGTACCTTCAAACAAACGGTGGTGTGACGGCTTAAAGTGAATAACTACTTCAGTTACTTTAGTAGGCATACATTTGGCAGTACGTACATAAAATGGAACATCTTTCCAACGCCAGTTATCAATATAAAATTTTATAGCAGCATAGGTTTCGGTCATAGAATTGTCTGCTACGCCCTCTTCTTCACGGTATCCTTTAACTTTTTCTCCATTAATAGTGGAAGCTAAATATTGACCCCGAGTAGTGTTGGTATAAAAAGTCTCTTCATTTAAATGCCTAATAGACTGTAGTGCTTTTACTTTTTCGTTTCTAATAGATTCCGCATTGGCATCAATTGGAGGTTCCATTGCTACTAAAGAAACAATTTGTAATAAGTGATTTTGAAACATATCACGTAAAGCACCAGACTTGTCATAATAACCACCACGCGAACCAACACCAACACTTTCGGCATTAGTGATTTCGATATGATTAATGTAATTCCTATTCCAAAGTGGCTCGAATATACTGTTTGAAAAACGAGTTACTAATAAGTTTTGAACGGTTTCTTTACCTAAATAATGGTCAATTCTATAAATTTGAGACTCATTAAAATAAGTTTGTATCCCTTTATTTAAAGCTTTCGCTGTTTCTAAAGTGTAACCAAAAGGTTTTTCAACGATTAGGCGTTTCCAACCTTTATTTTCGTCGCTTAACCCTTGTTCTTTTAAATTTTTTGAAATTAATTCATAAATACCAGGAGGAGTAGATAAATAATAAATTACATTATTATCTAAACTAAACTCTTCGTTTATACTTTCAACTCGATTTTTTAATCCAATATAAGGTTCTTCGTAAGATCCGCCTAAATCTTCATAAAACATTCTATTTGCAAAACTTTCAATAAAATCAATAGCTTCATCGGATATAGAATCTTTTAAAAACTTACTTTCGGTAACTACTTTTGCTCTAAATTCTTCATCGGTCATATTACTACGACTAGTTCCTAAAACGGCAAAATTTTCAGGAAGGTGTCCTTCTTTGTATAAATTAAAAAGTGCAGGGATGAGTTTTCGAACGGTTAAATCCCCAGAAGCTCCAAATATTACGAGTAGTTGGTTGTCTATTTTTTTCATGTTTTTCTTCTTTCTCCAACAAAATAACTAAGTAGTCGGAATAAAGTTAATTTCTAAGGTCAATAAACGATACAAAATACATACTTTTGTTTTGACCTATTGATATTTTTAAATACTTACGTATTTTGTGCGAATATAGAATATATTGTGCTTTTATAAGGAAGTTTTAAGAGTCTTTTTGGTGATAAATGAATAACAAACACAATTTTAATTTTTAACGATGAGTGATAAGAAATATGATTTTGGTTTAGTTGGTCTTGGTGTTATGGGACGTAACTTTATTCTTAACGTAGCCGATAATGGTTTCACTGCTTTTGGATTGGATCTTAGTAAAGAACAAGTAAATGCTTTAAAAGAAGAAGGAGGAGATACAGCAAAAGTTGATGCAACAACTTCTACAGAAGCGTTTGTTGCTAACCTTAGTACTCCTAGGAAAATAATGCTTTTGGTTCCTGCGGGAAAACCAGTTGATATTGTTATCGAGAGCTTATTACCTTTTATTGAGGAAGGAGATTTAATAATTGATGGAGGTAATTCTTTTTATACGGATACTGATAGAAGAGAATCATATTTAAATGAAAAAGGAGTTCACTTTTTAGGCGTTGGTGTTTCTGGAGGAGCAAAAGGAGCTCGTAAAGGCCCAAGTATTATGCCTGGTGGTTCTGAGCCTTCTTATAAATATATTAAACCTATTTTTGATGCCGTTTCAGCGAAAGCTCATGACGGAAAACCATGTGTGGCTTATTTAGGTCCTAAATCTGCTGGTAACTATGTAAAGATGGTTCACAATGGTATTGAGTATGGAATGATGCAGTTAACTTCTGAAATTTATGATTTACTTCGTAAATCTGCGAAGTTTACTAATGATGAGTTACACGAAATTTTTGCGAAATGGAATAAAGGACGTTTACAGTCTTTCTTAGTTCAAATTACTTCTGAAATATTTTTACAAGAAGACGATTTAGCTCCTGGTCGCATAGTAGATGTGATTTTAGATAAAGCAAAGCAAAAAGGTACGGGTAAATGGACTTCTCAAAATGCTATGGATTTAGGAATTCCTGTTCCTACTATTGATATAGCAGTAAGTATGCGTGAAATTTCAGCATTGAAAGATGAGCGTATCGCAGCAGATAAGCTTTACGGAAGACCAGAAGTTGAAGCCATTGAAAAAGAGAAATTAGTAGCCCTTGCAGAACAGTCTTTATATTTTGCTTTTATTACTGCTTATGCTCAAGGATTAAGTCAATTAGCGGATGCTTCTAAAGAGTATGGTTATAATTTAGATTTGGGTTTAATTTCCCAAATATGGAGAGCGGGTTGTATTATTAGAGCAGGATTGTTAGAAGATATTACAATTGCATTTAAAGAAAATAAAGACCTTCCAAACTTATTATTAGCACCAACGTTTGTTGATAGAGTTCAAGAAGCTGTACCAGCAGTAAGAGAGGTAGTTGCTTTTGCAGCAAAAAATGGAATTCCTGTTCCAGGACTTTCTAACTCGTTAACGTATTTTGACGCGTATACTTCAAGTAAGTTACCATTGAATTTAATTCAGGCTCAGAGAGATCATTTTGGTTCTCATACATATGAAAGAACAGACAGAGAAGGTATTTTCCACACAGAGTGGGGAGCTAAGAAATAAGCTTTTTAAGCTATAGAATATTATTATTTACAAGGCGCTTGCATTTTAATTGTGAGCGCTTTTTAAATATTTAATGATTGTTTCTTTAAATAAATCCATTTCTACAGGTTTTGCGAGTACTGCTTCACAGCCCACGTCTAAAGCTTTTTTAATATCGCTATCGCTTGAATATGCCGTGTGGGCTATGATATTATAAGCAGGATATTTTGATTTAATAATTCGCGTGGCATCATAACCGTTCATAACGGGCATGCGGATATCCATAATTATTAAATCTATTTCAGGGTAATCATCACACATTTCAACACCTAATTGTCCATTTTCGGCATGTAATATGGTTAAATTAAATTCTTTTAATTGTTTTAATACTGATTTTACAAGAAGAAAATTAACTTTAGCATCCTCTACAATTAATATTGTATAATTTTTATCAATACTATTTTTAGGAATAGTATTAGTATTAAGAGTTGTTTTTGTAGCTGGTAAACTAACTTTAAAACACGATCCTTTCATCACTTCCGAATTAAAGCTAAGCTCCCCTTTAAGGGCTTTTACATTTTCTTTTACAATAGTTAGTCCTAAGCCTAAACCATTATCTAATATAGGAGCATTAAGATCGTTTACTGAGAAAATTTCAAATATAGCTTCCTTGTTTTTGTCGTCTATACCTTTTCCTGTGTCAATAACTTTAATTTCTAATTTATTATTGCTAAAATGTGTGTAAACATCTACACTCCCTTTGCATGTAAATTTTAAGGCATTATCAACTAAATTTTCATAAATCTTTAAGGTAACATTTTTGTCAATTACAAATACATCTGTGGTGAGTATAGATGTATGAAAGTTTAAAGAAATATTTTTGTCTTCTGCTATTTTTTTAAAAGTACTTTCTACCCCTTTTATAAGTAAGCTTAAATTTACTTGTTGATAATTTATTTCGATTTCTGAAGCTCCAAAATTAGAGATATCTAAAATAGAATCAATTACTTGAATTAATCTTTTCCCTCCGGAATTAATATTATCAATATATTTTAACTGTTCCTCTTTACTCAATCCATCTTTACTCAATAATTCTGAAAACCCAAGAATACTATTCATAGGAGTCCGTATTTCGTGAGAAATATTTTGAATAAAACGATTTTTTACTTCACTACTTCTATTTGATTTATTTATAGCTTCTTGTAGTAAAAAGGTGCGTTTTCTAATTATTTGATTTAAAATTTGATTTATGCTTATAATTGCTATTAAAACAATAGAAAGTAAACCGATAAGCAACAACCAAAAATCAAGTTGTCTGTAAAAAGGTTTTATTTCATTATAAAGCCAATTGTTTAAAATATCATCTTTTTCAGCCATCGAAACGTCTTGAACAGCTTTTGCTATAATACTTGAAAGTTTAGGATTCTTTTTGAAAACAGAAATTTTAGGTTCATATTCAAAAGGAGTAACCTCGCTTATTTTTAAATTAGTAATATTCAGTTCGTGAATAAAATAATTAGCAACTAATTGAGGGCTTAAATAAGCATCATATTTACCTTCAGAAAGGGCTATTAAACAATTATGTTCTTTAGGGAGGGTTTCAATTTTTGCATTAGGAAAGCTTTTTTTAACGGTTTCAACAATAGCATAATTTTCAGGTACAATTATGTTGGCATTTGCCAAATTTTTATAACTAATAGATTTCCCTTTTTGGCAAACAATAACATAATTAGATTCAAAAAAGTCTCCATAAAAATCGAAATGGGATTCTCTTTGTTTGGTTTTAGGAATATCTAAAATAATATCTACTTCTCCTTTTAAACCATCATTATACAATTTTGGCCAACTGTCATATTCAATTTTATCAAAAGTATAATTTATTTTTTCTTCTATTAAATTTATATAATCAATAAAAACACCGTCAGAAATCCCCTCTTTATTTTTAAATAAATAGGGGGGTACATACCCGTATACAGATACTTTTAAATTGGGATTATTTAATAACCATTCTTTATCTTCAACCGATAAAATGTCTTTTTGACTACAGGAAGTAAGTAGTGTAAAAAAGGCAAAAAGTAATTTTAGGTAGTAGTTTTTCATGAATAGTAGATTCTATTAAATATACATTGTATTTTTAATTAAAACAAAATTCACAGCATTCTGAGCTAAAAAGAATATATTTTGTAATTTTTAACCTATTTTATCGACATATTATCGAAATAATATTATTATGAAAAAAAACTTTAAGGAAATTATTACATCAGATAAATTAGTTTTGGTCGATTTTTTTGGCACTTGGTGCGGACCTTGCCAAACTTTAATGCCAATTCTTAAAGATGTTAAAGATGAATTAGGTAGTGATATTAAAATTATAAAAATAGATATAGATAAAAACAGGGAATTAGCAACACAATACCAAGTGCGTAGTGTGCCAACCATGATTTTATTTAATGAAGGTGCTCCAAAATGGAGACAATCGGGAGTTTTACAAAAACAGGCTATTTTAAATGTAATTGATACCCATAAGTAAATGCTTGTTTCAATAGGTTTGGGAGGGGGGTGTCATTGGTGTACCGAAGCGGTTTTTCAAAATTTTAAAGGAGTACAAAAAGTGCAACAAGGCTATTTGTCATCTAATAATAAATACACTTCTTTTTCCGAAGGAATTATTGTTGAATATTTAGCCGAAAAACTTCCGCTTAAAGTGTTAATTCACGCACATTTATTAACACATAAAAGTACCTCAAATCATTCTCGTAGAGAAACCTACAGATCTGCTATATATTGTTACTCTAATGACCAGCAAAAATTGGTAACTACTATTTTGAATCAACTGCAATTGGAATTCTCAAAACCTATCGTAACTTTAGTTTTACCTTTTAAAGATTTTAGAGAGTCACGAGAGGAAATTCAAGATTATTATACCAAAAATCCAAACAAACCATTTTGCATTAAATATATTCATCCTAAACTACAGTTACTGCAAGAAGAGTTTAGTAACTTTATCAAGTAATAATTCAAATGAATTGCTACACTTGTTGATACTCCAAATTAGTTTATTATGAAATTGAATATTCAAGATACCTTTTCTAAAGAGCTTCAGTGCGATGCTATTTTAGAAAATACCCCAAGACAGGTTAAAAATGCTTGTTTTTCATATGTTACCCCTAAAAGCACCGCCAATCCATCGTTAATTCATACCTCTAAAGAAATGGTAGATGCGTTGGGATTATCAACAGAAGAAGCTTTGTTAAATGATTTTATATCGGTATTTACAGGAAATAAAGTGTTACCAAATATGGAGCCCTATGCCATGTGTTATGGAGGCCATCAATTTGGAAATTGGGCAGGCCAACTTGGCGATGGTAGAGCTATTAATTTAGGGGAAGTAGTTCATAATAGTAAACGCTGGGCAATACAATTAAAAGGAGCAGGAGCAACGCCTTATTCAAGAACCGCAGATGGTTTAGCTGTATTACGATCTTCTATTAGAGAGTATTTATGTAGTGAAGCTATGCACCATTTAGGGATCCCAACGACGAGTGCATTATCTTTATCTTTAACAGGAGATGAAGTACTTCGGGATGTACTCTATAATGGAAATCCAGCTTATGAAAAAGGAGCAGTGGTTTCCAGATTAGCGCCTACATTTATACGTTTTGGGAATTTTGAAATTTTTGCAGCAAACAATGATTTAAAAAACTTAAAACAATTAGTAGACTATACAATTAAGCACTTTTTTACAGAAATTAAAACTACAGGTAAAGACGCTTATGTTGAGTTTTTTAAACAAATTACAGCATTTAGTTTAGATATGGTAATTCACTGGCAGCGTGTTGGCTTTGTACATGGGGTTATGAATACTGATAATATGTCAATATTGGGCTTAACTATAGACTATGGTCCTTATGGTTGGTTAGAAGATTACGACCCCGGGTGGACCCCAAATACTACTGACAGGCAAAATAAAAGATACCGGTACGGGAATCAACCAAAGGTTGTACAGTGGAATTTATTTAAGTTAGCCAATGCGTTATTTCCTTTAATTGAAGATGCAGCGCCTTTAGAAGCTATTCTGGAAGCTTATGCAAGTGATTTAGAGTTGAAAAAATTGGAAATGATGCGTTCCAAATTGGGCTTGTTAAAGTTGGATCAAGATGATGTAATTTTAATTCAAGAATTAGAAGAAAACCTTCAGTTAGTAGAAACAGATATGACTTTGTTTTATAGGAATTTAGCCAATATTACTAAAGGGAATCAAAATGAAGCTATAGAAGAAATTAAAGCAGCTTTTTATAAAGAAGAAGAATTAAAAAATTCCGTTTTAGAAAAATGGAATACTTGGTTAACAAAGTATTTGAAGCGATTAAAAAAGGAAACAATTTCAGATACCGAGCGTAAATGCGAAATGAATTTAGTGAATCCTAAATATGTACTTCGTAATTATATGGCACAATTAGCTATAGAAGAAGCCGATAAGGGAAATTATGAATTGCTTAACGAATTGTTTACGATGCTTAAAAAACCTTATGATGAGCAACCAAAATATCAAAAATGGTTTGCAAAACGCCCCGATTGGGCACGAGATAAAGTAGGTTGTTCCATGCTGTCTTGTAGTTCGTAAATACTATATTTGTGCTTTAATTTTTTTAGAATGAATACAATTACGGATACAAACTATCAGTTTGCAGGTCAAAAATCAATTTATAAAGGAAAAGTACGCGAAGTATACGGTTTAGAAAACGATACTTTGGTAATGATTGCTACAGATAGGCTTTCAGCTTTTGATGTAGTTATGCCTAAAGGCATTCCTTATAAAGGGCAAATATTGAATCAAATTGCAACTAAAATGATGCAAGAAACTGAAGATATTGTTCCAAATTGGTTACTGGCTACTCCCGATCCAAATGTTGCTGTTGGGCATTTATGTGAGCCTTTTAAGGTTGAAATGGTAATAAGAGGCTATTTATCTGGGCATGCAGCTCGTGAATATAAAGCAGGCCGTCGTTTAATTTGTGGTATGCCTATGTTAGAGGGAATGAAGGAAAATGATAAATTCCCAGAACCTTTAATTACGCCATCTACAAAAGCAGAAAATGGTGCACATGACGAAGATATTACACGTGAAGAAATTTTAAGTAAAGGAATTGTTAGTGAAGCCGATTATATTGTTTTAGAAAAATACACCAAAGCGTTATTTCAAAGAGGAACCGAAATTGCGGCTAAACGTGGATTAATTTTAGTTGATACCAAATATGAGTTTGGGAAAACTAAGGAGGGTAAAATTGTATTAATCGATGAAATTCATACACCAGATTCCTCACGTTACTTTTATGCCGATGGCTATCAAGAGCGCCAGGATAAAGATGAACCACAAAGACAACTTTCGAAAGAATTTGTACGTCAGTGGTTAATTCAAAATGGTTTTCAAGGTAAAGAAGGGCAACAAATTCCAGAAATGGATGAAACTTACATAACTTCTGTATCTGATCGTTATATAGAATTATACGAAAAAATTACAGGGGAAGCTTTTGTTAAAGCAGATTTAAATGATATTGAAGCACGTATACAAAATAATGTTTTTAACTATTTAAACGCTTAATTTTAAATAATTTATAATAAAAAAGGCGAGCTAATGCTCGCCTTTTTTATTATATCTACCTTAATATTGTTACATAGCCAGTATGGCTAGTATTGGAGCTGTTATTAAAATTTACTATGTAATAATAATTACCAACGGGTAGTTTTTTTCCTTTGTGAGTGCCGTCCCATTTATTGTTATATCCTTTAGTTTGATAAACAATATTTCCCCATCTATTATATATTACAATTTCATTATTAGGATACGTTTCTATATTTTTAATGTAAAAATAGTCATTAGCACCATCACTGTTTGGTGTCATTGTATTAGCAAATAAAGGGGTACATCTGCCACTTAAATCGGTTGTTTCGTCATCTAAACGAATTAAGAAATTACTCGTCGAAAAACAACTAGTTGGTGAATCTTTTTTTTCAGCTCTAACATAAATAGAAGTGTCTATACCTGGTTGTAAAGTTATGTTTTCAATGTTATTGATATTTAAATCAGCATCATTTTGATTGGTGAAATAATTTAAATCAGTTTCATTTAGAAAATTAAAATTATCGAAAAACTGTTCGTCCAATTGCCTTAAATTATAATTTAAAGAGTTTTGTTCTGCAAAGCATAAAAGTATATTTTCAATGGTACTAAGTATTGGGGGATTAACAGCAGCTACTGAAAAAGGAAATACTTCAATACAGCCTCGACTGTCTGCAACTCTAGCAAATAGTGTTTGAGGGTTTTCAGAATTTTCAAAGAGTACATTTTGTCTTTGTGAATTACTAAAGGCATCTAATTCGTTTAAATGATAAGTAACTTCAGGATAAAAAACTCCATTAGGATTTACATTTGCTAAAATTCGATTCGATTGCTCTAGTAAATTAAAAGTAGCCTTAGTGGGGTTAATTACAGAATTATCTACGCATTGAGTCAAGTTTTCAGGAGTAACATAATCAAATTCATTTTCAATAGTTACTGTTTTATTTATAAAAAATTCATCGGGACCATCATTAATAATTAATGTAACAGTGTATATGCCTTCACTGGAGTATTGGTGTGTTGGATTTTGGAAAATATTTAATGCAGAATCATCCCCAAAATCCCAAGTGTGATTTAAGTTTTTACAACTATTGGTTCGATCAAAAAAGGCTACATTATTACAATCAATATTAAAATCAAAATCAGGAATAGTAGCATCAGGTGTCAATAACACCTCTTTTTGAATGCTATAATCCATTGTTCCATCATTAATTGTAAGTGTTACATTATGTGGCCCTATAGTTAAAAACCTATGTAAAGGGTCTTCTAAACTATTAGTAGGGCTTCCATCCCCAAAATCCCATAGATATGTTATGTTTGGGTTACAAGTCACAGACCTGTTAGTAAACTGAGTTTCAAAACAATTAATATCAAAGTCAAAATTAGCGGAGGAATCAATATTAATATTGACTTCGTCAGAAAAAGAAGGGACTGTAAAACTATTATTATTTTGATCTGTAATACTTAATGTTATAGTATAAGTTCCCGATGCATTATAATTATAATCAAAGGAATTGGTAGTACTGTCCGTTATAAATTCAGGCTCACCGTCTCCAAAATTCCAGGTATATGTAAACGAAGGGAAGTCTGCTATCGAAGTTGCATCACAAATATTACTAGTATTGCTTATAATTAATGGAGAACAAGAAGATACTTGAAAAGTGGAAAATGAGGGAGTGATTGTAGAATTTTGATAAGAAAGAGAAAAAACATCTGAAATTTCATCAATTAAAGAAGTTGCCGTAAGTGTAATAAAATATTCAATAGCTTCATCATCGATAACTTCAGGAAATATATGAAGTGGATTTTCTTCAGTACTTGTAGTTCCGTCACCAAAATTCCATAAGTATGTTAAGTCATTTTTACAGTAAGCAGATAAGTTATTAAATTGAACGGTATTACAAGGGAAACTCGTATTGGTAAAAACAGGTGCTATTTCAAAATCAGCATTAGGAAAAGCAGGTAAATCGGATTCGAATACTAATATATTTACAGTTGTAGATGCTCCTTCACATCCATTTTCATCACGAGCAATAATAGTATAGGTTGTATCTTGAGTTGGTGAAGCCACGGCTACCGTTCCAGAAGTATTCAATTCAGGAAATAAAAAGTCTCCTATATTTTCCCCTGTAGGGCTAAGTGTAATACTGCCTCCCTTACAAATTTCTTGATCTTCAATAGGATTAATAGTGGCGGGATCAACAGGGGCAAGAGTTATTGAAGCAGAAGTATTACAACCCGTATTCGAAATTAAATCAACAGAATAACTATCGCCAAATTGAGTACCCGTAACGTTTATAGATCGTGTAATATCTCCGGTTGACCATAAATAGGAATCAAAACCTAAGGGAGCAGTTAATGTGACATCATTTAAACCTACATTACAAAGTCCCACTACATCAATTTGTAATTCATTAATATTTGCTTCAACATAAGCATATCCTCCGTGGGCATTAAGCATACAATCTAAGGTTATAAACTCTATAGTTATTTGTTGACCAATAAAAGGAGTCAAATCTGCTGCTGCAGTTGTCCAAGGTAAAATCTGAAGATTTGCAGATAAAATAGAGCCACTTCCGCTATCGCAATTAACAAAACCATTAGCCAATGCGTCAGCGCCAGCAAAGGCTTCAAATTTTCCACAGGTAACAATTTCGCCATTTACATTACGTATATTAACTACAAATTTGGGTTGTTGCTCTTGTGTATGTCCAGGATCGTCCATAATTACAGCATAGCTATATTGTAGTATAGTTTCTTGCGGAGTAACGGTAAATGTTCTGCTAATTCGGGCAGCTCTTCTGCCACCTTCTAAATTCCCCAACAGTGTAGAGAACGAGCCTCCAGGAAATACAGAGGGTATATTTACAGCAGTTGGTGCGCAGTTTAATCCTATTGCATCAAATTGCGGTGAAGCAGGAGTTGTTAATTCTATTTGTGTGTTTAAATCAGGTGCTGGTCTAGGATTCCAATCTACAATTTCGGGAGTTTGTCTTGTACCGGTATCTAAAATCCAATTATTAAAATTTCCGAACTCAAAATCCATATTTTCTGTTTGAGCATTTACAGAAAGTATACAGGTTACAAAAGATAAAAGAAAACTATAAGTTAGTTTCATAACATATTAATGTTTTATTATAAGGAATAGATGGGGCAAGCGCAGGATTGCTTTTTAAGACTAAATCGATAGCCTAATATAATTTCGTGTGTACCATTTTGATTGCCTTTAAAAGCTGTAATTGAGGCATCGTAAGAGTAACTAAAAGTAGTGTTCGGAAATATTGTAATACCTAAAAAACCGATAATGGCATCTTGATTTCTGTAAGATATACCTCCCCAGAATTTATTATCGTAAATTAATTTGGTGCCTAATTCCCATTGTACAGGAGCACTAGTGGTGGTTTTAGTTAAAATAAAAGGCACCAATTGGTAATTTTTTTTGAAAGAAATACGTGACCCTATCAGTAAATTGAAGCTTCTTTCTAAATTACCTGTTAATGCTATTGCATTATTATCATTTACTTTATTATTTAAAATTTGATTGGCAGCAATCCCAGCAAATAAATATTTGGAATAAGCATAAATACCTAAATTTATATCAAAGCTTATAGAAGAAAAATTTTGAACCAAATTATCATTTGAATCTTGTACTAAAACGACATTACGATCATCAAAACTAAATTGGCTAAACCCTAAAAAAGTTCCTAAGGAGACATGCCAATCGTTTGATAATTTAAGGTGATAGGCATAACTTCCTGAAAATGTACTTTGTTTTATTGGTCCTGCCTTATCGCTATAAATAAAGATCCCTAAGCCTTGCCTATTGTTTGGAGTTCTATGTAGTAATGATGATTTTTTTAAATTATTAACCGCAGTGTTTAAAGTGAAAGAAGTGGTTTTTGGAGCACCTTCAAGTCCGGCCCATTGGCTTCGGTGTGCAACTGTTACTTCGGAATAATCTTCGGTACCTGTAATGGCCGGATTTATAACAAATGGGTTTTGTATAAATTGTGAAAATTGGGGCGTTTGTTGAGCTGTGATAGCGGTTGCCGATAGTGCAAGAATACTAAATAACGGATATCTTTTTTTAAAATTAGATATAAGTTTATTAGTTAATAAGCTTAACATATAGTGTAAAAAGTTGGTTGAGAAATATATATCAAAACTAACTTTCCAATGTAATATTGTATAAAACCGTAGATAAAGTTTATTTATCTACGGTTAATTCAGTATAAATTTAAAAAAATATTTACTTATTATTTAGGATCTAAAACAACAAAAGGGATAATCATTTCTTCCATAGAAACCCCACCATGTTGGTAGCTATCTTTGTAGTAACTCACATAATGATTATAGTTATTTGGGTAAGCAAAGAAATAATCATCTCTAGCAAAAATAAAAGAGCTACTCATATTAATTGCGGGTAAGTGGATAGATTTTGGGTTTCTAAAAGCAACCACTTCTTTATCTTGATAAGTTAAACTTTTACCTGTTTTGTAACGCAAATTTAAACTGGTATTTTTATCACCAATTACTTTAGAAGGTTTATTAACATTAATGGTACCGTGGTCGGTAGTAATTATTAATTTAAAACCTAGTTCCTGTGCTTTTTGAATAATATCAAATAAAGGTGAGTTTTTAAACCAACTAAGCGTTAAGGATCGATATGCTTTGTCATTAGAAGCCAATTCCTTAATAACTTCCATTTCCGTTTTCGCATGCGATATCATATCCACAAAATTGTAAACAACCACAGTTAAGTCGTTATCTTTACAGCCTTTAAAATTATCTGCTAAAGTACGTCCCGATTTTTCAGAAGTAATTTTATAATATTCATGTTTAATATCTAATTGTAATCGTTTTATTTGAGCTTTTAAAAACTCATTTTCATACATGTTTTTACCACCTTCGTCAGTATCATTCAACCAAAGATCCGGGTGTTTTTTTTCCATTTCTAAAGGCATTAAGCCAGAAAAAATAGAATTACGTGCATATTGAGTTGCCGTAGGCAGAATACTAAAATAAGGTTTTTCTTCTTTAACCTTGTAATGCTTCGTTATTACAGGCTCAAAAGTTTTCCATTGATCGTAACGCAAATTGTCAACCACTACTAAAAGAGTAGGTTGCTCCTTACTAAGTTCAGGAGCTATAGCGTCTTTAAAAAGGCGGTGAGATAATAAAGGGCCGTCCGTACCATCAAACCAATCTTCATAATTATTGTTAATGTATTTTCCAAATTGATTATTAGCCTCATTTTTTTGAGTTTCTAATATTTCAAACATACTAGAATCTTCAATATTTTCAAGTTCTAACTCCCAGTAGATTAAACGTTGGTGCATTTCAGCCCATTCTTCATAAGAGTTTACCATGGCCATATCCATGGCTATTTTCCTAAATTCCTGCTGATAATTAGAGGTCGTTTTTTCAGAAATTAATCTAGAATGGTCTAGGTTCTTTTTTAAACTTAAAAGTATTTGATTAGGGTTTACAGGCTTAATTAAATAGTCGGCTATTTTACTACCAATAGCTTCTTCCATTATATATTCCTCTTCACTTTTTGTAATCATTACAACTGGTAAATTGGCTTGTTTCTCTTTAATTTCAGCTAAAGTATCAATACCTGTTAATCCTGGCATGTTTTCGTCTAAAAAAACAATATCGTATTTATTTTCATCAATCATTTCTAAAGCTTCCATACCACTTTGGCACTTTGAAACCTTATAATTTTTCTTTTCAAGAAATAATATATGAGGCTTTAATAAATCTATCTCATCATCAACCCAAAGTATATGTATATTGCTCATTTATTTTTAGTTATTTTAGGGGGTAGGGAATACATCCTACTTACTGTGCTACTAATATCGTATAATGTATATTTGTTTTAATCCTAAATGTGAATTTTTTTGAAGAAAAGAAACAAACTTAAAATTATAAACGATCCAATTTATGGGTTTATTACAATTCCTAACGAATTCATTTTCGATTTAATTGAACATAAGTATTTTCAGCGTTTACGCAGAATTACACAAATGGGCTTATCTCATATGGTTTATCCAGGAGCTCATCACACGCGTTTTCATCATGCTTTGGGCTGTATGCATCTAATGCAGAAAGCAGTGCAAGTATTACGCTTTAAAGGGGTTGATATTTCTGAAGAAGAAGAGGTAGCGGTTTTAGCAGCCATATTATTACACGATATTGGGCATGGACCTTTTTCTCATGCTATGGAGCATTCTATTGTACATGGAATAAGCCATGAAGATATTTCGTTACGTTTTATGGAAACCTTGAATAAAGAATTTGATGGAAAATTAGATCTAGCAATAACCATTTTTAAAGGAGAATATTCAAGAATGTTTCTACATCAGCTAATATCCGGGCAACTAGATATGGACCGATTAGATTATTTAAAACGAGATAGTTTTTATACAGGTGTTGCCGAGGGTAATGTAAATAGCGAACGTTTAATAACAATGCTTAGTGTTGTTAACGATGAGTTGGTTGTAGAAGAAAAAGGAATTTATTCTGTTGAAAAATTTTTACTATCTAGAAGATTAATGTACTGGCAAGTATATTTACATAAAACTAGTTTAGTAGCAGAAAATGTTTTAATACGTATACTACAACGAGCTAATTATTTAGTGGAGCAAGGGAAAGAATTACCCGCAAGTACAGTACTGTCTTTCTTTTTAAAAGAAAAAATAGAATCTTCTTCATTTACGGAAGATGTATTGAATCAATTTTCGAAATTGGACGATTATGATTTAGTTTCTGCAATAAAAGAATGGGTGAATTATGATGACAAAATACTAAGTACGCTTTCTGAAATTTTAATTAACCGAGATTTATTAAAAGTTGAATTAGGTTTACAAGAATTTTCTAAAGAAAAGGAATCAATACATATTGATAAATTAGTATCTAATCATGATTTAAATAGGGAAGAGGCTAGTTATTTTGTGTTTTCAGGCTCTATATCTAATCAAGCTTACAACGCAGAAAAACAGCATATAAAGCTATTACTGAAAAATGGAGAAACTTCCGATATAATAAAACAAAGTGATCAATATAATTTAGAAGCACTATCAAAAAAAGTAACTAAATATTTCATATGCTATCCTAAGCCTAATTTTGAAATTAACGGTAGTGTTTTTCCAAATGTATAATGTTTAAAATATTTGGGTAATGACTCTGATGTTTTTGATTAATTTTTTGTTTTAGAGACTTATTAGGAAAGAGTGGGGCTTAAGCGATCCTTTTTTATAATTTGGATTCTTCTTATATAAAATATCATTTTTAGGAAATAAAGTCTTTATGTTTTTTACTGTTTAAAGAGCTTATTTAATTTCTCTACTATAAATCCTGAAATAAAATAAAAAGGCTTTTTGGAGTACGCTTAACACACTTAGAGTTTACTAATGTTTTTGATACACTAAAAATTTAGTAGGATTGTTATTTCAATACTGAAAATAGTTTAAATAAAAAAAGCCTCGATGTATAAACATCGAGGCTTTTTTGTTTGATCAAAATTTGATCAACTAATTAATTATTAGTTGTTAATCAAACGGAATTCAGTTCTTCTGTTTGCAGCATGTTGACGCTCAGTACAAGATACTCCGTCAGCACATCTGTTTTTCAATCTACGCTCACCGTAACCATTAGCTACTAAACGGCTGTTGTTAATTCCTTTAGAAATTAAGTAGTTAACAACTGATTGTGCTCTTCTGTCAGATAAAGCTTGGTTAGAAGAAGCTCCACCTCTTGAATCAGTATGAGAAGCAATTTCCATTTTTGCTCCAGCGTTTTGAGCTAATACAGGCAATAATCTTGTGTCGATTAAGTTTTTAGCAGTTGAAGTTAACGTTGCAGATCCAACATTCCAGTTAATAGGTAATGCTTGGTATTCAACTAAGCTACATTCAACTTCTTTCCAAGTAGTTAAACCACCTTTTTGCTTTAATACTTCTTTACTAACAGTTTTGTATTTAGCAGGAACTACATCTTCAGTAGTGTAAGCATCACGATCTAAAACAATTTTAGTAATAGTAGAGTATTCAGCAGGAATAGTAATTTCTTCAACTCTTGCAGGAGTAGCAACAACTGTTTTAGTATAAGAACTTTCTTTTGAAGCTATTGGTGAAGCTGAAGAAGTAGCATTATTTACTAAAGTTTGTTGATTAATTGTAGTAAACTGTGCAGGATATCCTTTGTAACACCAGTAACGACAATCATCAGGGTTACTTGAAGCACAATCAGGAGCTGCAGCACCAAGTTCCCATAATGCATAAGCAGGCTTCACTTCGATAGTTTGACTATCAGATCCAAACTTAGCTGGTTGGATACTCAATGTATTTCCTCCTTGTTTTTTAGTATAAGAAATTGTTTCAGTAGAATAAGTAGCAGGAATAACTTTTAGTTTCTTACTAGCTTCTCTAACTAAAACTTTTTCAGTAATAGTTTTGTACGTTGCAGGTACTACTTGTAATCTTTTGTAAGAAGGTGCGATCTCTATTTGAACAGACTGATTTTCATAAATATCAGGAGTTGTACATCTTACATAACATTTCCCTGGTTCTGGGTTAGTTGGTAAATCTTGCTGCGCAGTTGCAGTGAATGCAGTAGAAATTGCTGCAATACAAAAAATAAGTTTTTTCATTTTAATCAATCTTTAGTGTTGAATTATTTAATTATGCTACAAATAACATGTTTTACACACTAATAGCAATAGTGATGCATCGATAATTAGTCTTATTTTCGATAAAAAGCATATTATATCGATGAAATACTCATTAAGTGCTGTTTGTTAATCACTTACAAATTTATTTTTTGTTTAATTGTCTAACGTATTATATGTGCCTTTTTTAAATTAAAACGCAATAATTAGTTATAGTCAAAAGCATTCGTATTTTTGTATCTGTTAGCCAATCAACCCATGATCAACCAAGAAACATTTTCTGATTTAAATAAACGTATTAGTTCTTTGAAAAGGCATTTAAATATCGATTCAAAAAAAATTGAAATAGCTAATCAAGAAGAAAAAACATTTTCTCCAGATTTTTGGAATAATCCCAAGGAGGCAGAAGCTCACATGCGTGTTTTAACTAGTTTAAAAAAATGGGTAGCCGATTTTAATACTTCCTCACAATTAGTGGAAGATCTTGAAATATTAATAGAGTTTAATAAAGAAGGAGCGACTACAGACGAAGAGCTTGAAAAACATTTGAAACAAACAGAAGATGCTATCCAGGATTTAGAATTTCGAAATATGCTTAGTGAAGAGGGAGACAGCTTAGGTGCTGTACTTCAAATCACAGCAGGTGCAGGTGGTACTGAAAGTTGTGACTGGGCTCAAATGCTAATGCGTATGTACATGATGTACTGTCAAAAGCAAAATTTTAAAATCAAAGAGCTTAATTTTCAAGCTGGTGATGTAGTTGGTGTTAAAACAGTAACTTTAGAAATTGAAGGCGAATATGCTTTTGGATGGTTAAAGGGGGAAAATGGTGTACATCGATTGGTGCGCATTTCACCTTTTGATAGCAATGCTAAACGTCATACAACTTTTGCTTCGGTTTACGTTTATCCTTTGGCCGATGACTCTATTGAAATTGATATAAATGCTTCTGAAATTTCTTGGGAAACCATGAGATCTTCAGGTGCTGGTGGTCAAAATGTAAACAAGGTTGAAACAGCGGTACGATTAAGACACAAGCCATCGGGGATTATTATAGAAAATTCAGAAACACGTTCTCAATTAGATAACAAATCCAAAGCGATGCAGCTTTTAAAATCTCAATTATACGAAATTGAGTTAAAAAAGAAACAAGCTCTTCGAGACGAGATAGAGGCTTCAAAAATGAAAATTGAATGGGGTTCACAAATACGTAACTATGTAATGCATCCTTATAAATTAGTTAAAGATGTCCGTACAGCACATGAAACGGGTAATATAGATGCTGTTATGAATGGAGGTATAGATGAATTTTTGAAAGCTTTTCTAATGGCTACAGGTCAACAAAACGAAGAGGAAACTTTATAAAAAATAAAAAAATTGAAAGAAATAATAACAGTTCCTGTTGCAAAACAAATAAATAAAGAACTTACAAAACACAACGATATTCGTGTTGATCCTTATTTTTGGCTAAATGATAAAGAAAACCCTGAGGTTATTAAATATTTAGAGGATGAAAATTCTTTTTTCGAAACAAACATGAAGCATACTAAAGGTTTTCAAGAAGACTTATTTGCTGAAATGAAAGCTAGAATTAAAGAAGACTCATCATCTGTTCCATACAAACATAATGGTTATTGGTACATCACTAGGTATGAAGTAGGTAAAGGTTATCCCATTTATACAAGGAGAAAAGGCACTTTGGAGGCTTCTGAAGAAATAATAATTGACTGTAATAAAGAAGCAGAAGAACATGACTATTTTAATGTTAGAGGATTAAGCATTAGTCCGAATAATAAATACCTAGCCTATGGTGAAGATATAGTTAGTAGAAGGCAATATAAAATAAAGATTAAAAATCTTGAAACTGGAGAGTTATTTGATGAAGTCATTGAAAACACAACAGGAAGCTCTACTTGGGCAAATGACAATAAAACACTTTTTTACACTTTAAAAGAAGAAGAAACATTACGATCTCATAAAATTTGTAAACACCTTTTAAACTCAGCTGTTGATAATGACATTTGTGTATACGAGGAAAAAGATGATACTTTTGATGTATTTGTATATAAAACGCAATCCAAAAAGTTTATTTGCATAGGATCAAGCGCTACACTTACTTCTGAATATAGATTTGTAGATGCTAATTTGCCAAATAATGAATTTAAAGTTTTTCAACCTAGAATTAGAGGTTTAGAATATGGAATGGCTCACTACGATGGTCATTTTTATATTTTAACCAATGCTGAAGATGCGACTAATTTTAAATTAATGAAAACATCGGAATCCTATACTGAAATCAATCATTGGGAAACACTTATTGATCATAGAGAGGATACTTTATTAGAAGATATTGATATTTTTGAAGAGTATTTAGTAGTAAGTGAGCGTACCAATGGTTTAAATCAAATTAGAATTATACGTTGGGACGGTACTCAAGATTACTATTTGCCTTTTGATAACGAAACATACACGGCGTTTTCTAGTATAAATGTTGAATTTAATTCTGAATGGTTTAGGTATGGATACAACTCTTTAACAACACCTACTTCAATTATAGAATTTAACATGCGTACTAAAGAATCTAAAATTCTTAAAGAGCAAGAGGTTTTAGGTGGTGCGTTTGATAAAGATAATTATAAATCAGAACGCATTTGGGCAACTGCCGAAGATGGAACTAAAATTCCAATTTCGTTAATTTATAAAAAAGGAATTAAAAAAGATGGAAGTCATCCACTATTGCAATATGCATACGGTTCTTACGGACACACCATCGACCCTTATTTTTCAACAACACGATTAACTCTTTTAGATAGAGGGTTTATTTACGCCATCGCTCACGTGCGCGGAGGTGAGTATTTAGGTAGGCCTTGGTATGATGACGGTAAATTATTAACTAAAAAAAATACATTTACCGATTTTATTGATTGTTCAAAATATTTAATTGAAAAAAAATATACCACACCAAAACATTTATATGCAATGGGAGGCTCTGCGGGTGGTTTACTAATGGGGGTAATAGCAAATAATGCTCCTCAATTATATAATGGTATTGTTGCTGCAGTTCCTTTTGTAGATGTGGTTACAACTATGTTAGACGACACCATACCATTAACTACAGGCGAATATGATGAGTGGGGAAATCCAAATGAAAAAGAATATTACCATTATATTAAATCATATTCACCCTATGACAATGTAGTTAAGCAACATTATCCAAATATGCTGGTAACAACCGGTTTGCACGATTCGCAAGTACAATATTGGGAGCCTGCTAAATGGGTTGCAAAGTTAAGAAACTATAAAAAAGATACTAATAAATTATTTCTTCACACCAATATGGATACAGGTCATGGCGGTGCTTCTGGTCGTTTTGAAGCGTTAAAAGAAGTTGCAGAAGAGTTTGCATTTATCTTTGATTTAGAAGGAATATATAGTTAATAAACAAAAAATATGTACTTTTGCTTTGTCCTAAATTCTAAATATGTAAATATTCTACATACGTTTAGGCAACACTTATATTTTTATGACAGAAGATATACAAGCTTACAATAATATATTAGAACTAATAGGTAATACGCCTTTAGTTAAGCTAAATAGGATAACTGAAGGTATCGAGGGTAGTTTTTACGCTAAGATAGAATCCTTTAATCCTGGACATTCTACTAAAGATAGAATAGCTCTTTATATAATTGAAGAAGCAGAAAAAAAAGGAATTCTTAAACCTGGAGATACTATTATAGAAACTACTAGCGGAAACACTGGTTTTAGTTTAGCTATGGTGAGTATCATAAAAGGATATAACTGTATTTTAGCAGTATCATCTAAATCTTCAAAAGATAAAATTGATACGTTAAAAAATATGGGCGCTAAAGTTTATGTTTGCCCTGCTAACGTTAGTGCAGATGACCCTAGATCCTATTATCAAGTAGCTAAAAGACTTCACGAGGAAACTAAGGGTTCAGTTTATATTAATCAATATTTTAATGAGCTTAATATGGATGCTCATTATAAATCAACAGGTCCTGAAATATGGAAACAAACTAAAGGGCAAATAACGCATTTAATTGCTTGTAGTGGAACAGGAGGAACAATTTCAGGAACAGCTAGGTTTTTAAAAGAGCAAAATCCAAATATTAAAATTTTAGGTGTAGATGCTTTTGGATCGGTATTAAAAAAGTACCATGAAACTAGAGAATTCGATGAAAAAGAAATTTACCCTTATAGAATTGAGGGTCTTGGAAAAAATTTAATTCCTACAGCTACAGATTTTAATGTAATTGATGAGTTTATAAAAGTTACAGATGAAGATAGTGCACATACAGCACGCGAATTAGTTTTAAAAGAAGGTATGTTTTTAGGATATACTAGTGGAGCAGCTATACAGGGTTTAAAACAATTTGGAGCCCAAGGTATTTTTGATAAGAAAAGTAAAGTTGTGATTATACTTCCAGATCATGGATCAAGATATTTAAGTAAAGTATTTAGTGATGAATGGATGAGTAAACAAGGTTTCTTTGATAGTGTAAGAGAAGAGAATACTACAAAAATTGAATTTATAAAATAAAAAACGGAAGGTCTCCACCTTCCGTTTTTCAACACAAATCATTCTAATTTTGGAGCTTAATCTAAAATAGTAACTCTAACTTAAAATCAATTCACCATAATTTAATATGGTCGAACAAAGATAACCTAAAAAGAAGTTGTCACAAAATAATAATATTTTTGTGCTGTTAAAAAATCTTTTTTTGATGAAAAATTATATCATAATTGAAATAGATGAGTGAAAATTATTTCTATTAGTATCTGTTAATCAGTCATCTATTTAATAATTATTAAAAAACACTAATGTTTTCAAAAAAACAGGCTACTTTATTTTTTTCTTTTCTTTTCTTTTTAACAGTATTACAGGCACAAAATATAACTATTAGTGGTTTAATTTCCGATTCTAAGAGTAATGAAAGTTTAATAGGAGTTTCTGTATACGAAAACGCTACTTTAAAAGGAGTCGTTACTAACCAATATGGTTTTTATTCTTTAAGTATTCCTAAAGGAAATTATATAATTAATTATTCCTATTTAGGTTACGAAACTCAAAATATAGTAATTAATGCTACAACGGATATTACTCAAAATATTTTTTTAAGCCCAACAGAAGAAATACTTTCAGAAGTAATTATTGAAAATGATCCTAAGCAGATTAATATTCAAAATTCTGAAATGAGTGTGAATAAACTTTCAATTAAAACAATCAAAGAATTGCCTGTTGTTTTAGGCGAAGTCGATGTAATTAAAGCCTTACTTCAATTGCCAGGTGTAACAAATGCTGGCGAAGCTGCTTCGGGTTTTAATGTACGAGGTGGCGCTGCCGATCAAAATCTTATTTTATTGGACGAGGTTACTTTATTCAGTTCTTCTCATCTTTTTGGTCTATTTTCAATTTTTAACCCGGATGCTATTAAAGATTTAACTTTATATAAAGGAGGTATCCCCAGTCGCTTTGGTGGAAGGATATCATCAGTTTTAGATATTTACCAACGTGAAGGTAATAGTAATGAATATCACGCTGAGGGTGGTATAGGATTATTATCAAGCCGATTGTTGGTAGAGGGACCTATTAAAAAATCTCAAACTTCTTTTTTAGTAGGGGGTAGAGCATCTTATTTACATTTATTTCTACCCTTGTTAGATATTGATAGTAAAGCGTTGTTTTATGATCTCAATTTGAAATTAAATCACCGAATCAACGATAATAATAGTTTGTATTTGTCAGCTTATTTTGGGAATGATTTCTTTTCAATTGACGATCAATTTTTAAATCAATACGGCAATCGTTTTGTGAATTTAAGGTGGAATCACGTTTTTGGAAATAAGTTATTTTCAAACGCTTCTTTAATTTATTCAAAATATGACTATAATTTAGAATTGGATTTTGTAGGATTCGAATGGAATTCGGGTATAGAAAACTATAATTTCAAATATGATTTGGTGCATTATCTAAACAATGAAACAAAACTTAGATACGGAACCAACCAATTACTCTATGATTTTAATCCTGGTAAAATTCAACCTAATACTGCCGATTCAAATATTAAATCGCAACAACTAACAAAAAAGTTAGCTTACGAAAGTGGTTATTATATAGAAGCGGAAACAAAATTAAGTAAAAAAATAAATATTAATGCAGGTTTAAGGCTTAGTAGTTTTATTCGTTTCGGTCAAGATAGCATTCCTATTTTTCGAGATAACAAACCTGTTGTTTTTAATGAAAATTTGGGGATTTATGAGGAAGGAGAAATATTAAGTAATCAAGCATCATCACGAAGTGAAATATTAAGTGATTTTCTGAATTTAGAACCTCGTTTTAGTCTTTCTTACAATTTAAATGAAACAACATCTTTAAAAGCTAGTTACCAGCGCACAACTCAATATATTCATTTAATTTCCAATACAACATCTCCTACACCTTTGGATATATGGGAGCCTAGTGGACCATTTGTGAAACCTCAATTAAGTAATCAATATGCCTTAGGGTATTTTAAATCTTTAAAGGATGAAACCTATAATTTTTCAATAGAAACCTACTTTAAAGACCTAAAGAATAGGGTTAATTTTATTGATGGGGCAAATCTTATCGCAAACGAAAATATTGAATCGGTATTGCTTAATGGTAGGGGTAGGTCTTACGGATTAGAGTTTTTGTTGCAGAAAACCAAAGGTAATTTTAAAGGTTGGTTAGCTTATACATTATCACGAACAGAGCAACAAATAGAAGGAAGAACCGATATTGAGCCTGGTTTAAATAATGGTAAATGGTTTGTTACTAATTTTGATAAAACCCACGATTTATCAATAAATTCATCTTATCGTTTTTCTAAGCAATGGAAAATAAATGCGTCATTCAATTTTCAATCGGGATTACCAACAACATTTCCTTCTGGGCAATATTCTTTTTTTGGTGAACTTGTTATTCCTGATTTTGAAGAGCGTAATTCGAGTAGGTTACCTAATTACCACCGAATGGATGTTGCTTTTAACTATACACCAAATTCAAAAAAAGATAAAAATTGGAAGAGTGAGTGGGTATTTGGTATTTATAATATTTATAATCGTAAAAATGCAGCATCGATTAGCTTTTCTCAAAATTCTGAAACCAAAAGAAATGAAGCTACACGATTAGCTATTTTTGGTATTGTGCCATCTGTTACCTATAATTTTAAATTTTAAAGACTATGAAATTTTTAATGTTTTTGTTTTCTTTATTATTTGTACTATCCTCTTGTGAGGATGTTATAGATATTGAATTACCCGAGGCAGCACCAAGATTAGTTATTGATGCAGCTATTGAGAAACAACTTACTCCCGAGGGGAATTTAATACGTGATGTTGCTATAGTTAACCTTTCTTTGACAACTCCTTTTTTTAATCAAGAAGATAATTTTGTGAATACAGCTATAGTTTCCATAACAAACTTAAATAATAACAATGTTTTTACCTTAGAAAATATCGGTTTAGGTAATTATAGTATTTTTGATAATAGCTTTATTTTAGAAGAAAACGTTAGCTATAAGCTAATGGTTAATTATAATAACGAAATTTACGAATCCGAAGCTGAATTGAATTCTTCAACTCCATTTAATTCTATTTGTCAGCTTAAAAATGAAAGCCAGTTAAACGATGGTATTGCTGTTGAAATTACTTTTAATGACATACCTAACCAAGAGAATTTTTACTTTTTAGATTTAGGAGATGCCAATTTTATAACAATAGATGATGATTTTTTTGTTGATGGTGAAGAAATAAAATTTACTTATTTTTTTGATGAAAATGTAACCTTAGATCATTTGTTTAAAATACATGGATCTACTAAACGGTTTAATACATTTGCAGATGCATTATTGCAATTAAGCAGTGGTGATAGTAATGGCCCTTTTGCAACAGTTCCGTTTCAAGCCCGAGGAAACATTGTTAATACGTCCAATTCAGAAAATTTTCCTTTTGGATATTTTAGAATTAGTGAAACCTATTTATCAAGAGTTCAATTGGTTGAAAATGAAAACTTCGAAGAAAATCCACAAAAATAACGTATGTCATTTAAAAAAATAACAGAGCAAGAGTCTAAATATTCTTCTTTAGAATTAATGACTACAAAAGAAATTATTCAACATATTAATAATGAAGATAAATTAGTAGCGCTAGCGGTTGAACAAGCATTGCCTCAAATTCAAAAAGTAATCGATACCTGTATTAAATTACTAAAAGAAGGAGGTAGAGTTTTTTATATCGGTGCAGGTACAAGTGGTCGATTAGGTATTTTAGATGCAAGTGAATGTCCGCCTACATTCGGAGTTTCGCCAACTTTAATACAAGGATTAATTGCAGGAGGTGATAAAGCTATCCGTAATGCTGTTGAAAATGCCGAAGATAATCTTATAAATGGTTGGGAAGATTTACAATTAAAAAATATTTCACCGAAAGATTTAGTTGTAGGTATAGCAGCTTCAGGTACCACACCTTATGTAATTGAAGCTTTAAAGAAAGCAAATTCTGAATCTATAGCAACAGCTTGTATAACATGTAACCCTAACAGTCCATTGGCAATTGCAGCACAATTTCCTATAGAAGTTGAAGTGGGCCCAGAGTTTTTGACAGGTAGCTCACGTATGAAAGCAGGAACCGCTCAAAAAATGGTTTTAAATATGATTTCTACAGCCACAATGATTGGTATCGGTAAAGTTAAAGGCAATCGTATGGTAGATATGCAATTAAGTAACGACAAGCTGGTTGAGCGTGCTATATTAATGGTTATGGATACGACTGGAATTTCAAAAAATAAAGCAACCGATTTAATAACTAAATTTGGTAATGTTCGCGAAGCAATAGACAATTATAATTCGTCCAATGAATAACAAAAACACAAATAAAGAGGTATTAGCAAAAGGAGTGCAAACTCTAGCAATGTCTTTGGGAGCAGTTGCTTTAGGTCCCATACTATTGTATAATGCTTTTATGAATAAAGACCATTCTTTTTTTCCTGTAGTATTAACCGTAGGAATAATAATGATGTTTTTAGCAATATTTTTAATATTAAGAGGAATTAAATTAATTTTAAATAGTTTCTTTGACTAATATTAAAAACTTTGTTAATAACTAAGTTTTTAGGATAAACAGATCCAAGTCATTCATTTTATATTTGTAATAAAGTAAAAAAACACTAAATGAAATTTATCGTTTCAAGTACCTATTTATTAAAACAGTTACAGCTGTTAGGAGGAGTAATAGGAAACAACAATGCATTACCTATTTTAGATAATTTTTTATTTGAATTAGATGGAAATGATTTATTGATTTCAGCATCGGATTTAGAAACTACAGTTGTAGGTAAACTACAAGTGGAGTCTGAAGATAAAATTAATATAGCAATGCCTGCAAAATTGTTGTTAGAAACATTAAAAACGTTTCCAGAACAACCTTTAACATTTGTATTGCAAGAAAACAATACGGTTGAAATAAGTTCAAATCATGGTAAATATGCTTTAGCTTATGTCGACGGAGAAGAATTCCCGAAAGCAGTAAGTTTAGAAGACTCTAGTGAAACACAAATAGCATCAGCTATTTTATCTACAGCTATAAGCAAAACTATTTTTGCATCGGGTAATGACGAATTAAGACCGGTAATGAGTGGTGTTTTCTTTCAGTTTTCACCTGAGTCATTAACGTTTGTAGCTACAGATGCTCACAAATTAGTTAAATACACACGTACGGATGTTCATGCTTCTAAAGTTGCTGAATTTATAATGCCTAAAAAACCTTTAAATTTATTGAAAGGTATGTTAGCAACTGTCGATAGCGATGTATCTATAGAATATAACGATTCGAACGCTAAATTTAGTTTTAATGAAATTGAATTGGTTTGTAGATTAATAGATGGTAAATATCCTAATTACGAAGCTGTTATTCCTAAGGAAAACCCCAATAAGCTTAGTATAGAACGTTCTCAGTTTTTAAGTTCTGTTAGGCGTGTTTCTATATTTTCAAATAAAACAACACACCAAATTCGTTTAAAAATTGCTGGAGCTGAATTAAAAATTTCAGCTGAAGATATTGATTACTCTAATAAAGCCGAAGAACGCTTAACATGCGAGTATCAAGGTGACGACATGGAAATTGGATTTAATTCACGTTTTTTTGTTGAAATGTTGAATAACTTAGATTCAAGTGAAGTTCAGCTAGAAATGTCTTTACCTAATAGAGCTGGAATTTTAACTCCTATTGATGGAGTAGAAGAAGGAGAAAAAGTAACTATGCTTGTAATGCCTGTTATGTTAAACAGTTAGTCTTTATATTTATAAACTGAAAAATCTGACCGAGGTAACTTTGTCAGATTTTTTTGTTAAAAGATATAATGAAATAGTAATTTAGCATCTGTAATTAATAACAAATGAAAGGAATCGTTTTAGCAGGGGGCAGTGGAACTCGTTTATACCCAATAACAAAGGGAGTATCAAAGCAATTAACGCCCATATATAATAAGCCTATGGTTTATTATCCAATCTCAGTATTACTTTTAGCCGGAATTAAAGAAATATTAATAATATCTACACCAGAAGATATGCCTATGTTTCAACGTTTATTGGGCGATGGTAGTGAGTTAGGAATACGCTTTGAATACAAGATTCAAGCACACCCTAACGGTTTAGCAGAAGCCTTTATATTAGGGGAAGAATTTATAGGAAACGATGACGTTTGTTTGATTTTGGGTGATAATATTTTTCACGGACATGGACTTACAGAATTATTAGCAAAATCAGTTAAAAATGTAACAGATCAAGACACAGCTACTGTTTTTGGTTATTATGTTAATGATCCCGAACGCTATGGAGTGGTTGAATTTAATGATACAGGAGAAGTTATTAGTATAGAAGAAAAGCCAGAGGTAGCAAAAAGTAATTATGCAGTAGTAGGTGTTTATTTCTATCCAAATTCAGTGGTTAAAGTCGCCAAAACTATAAAGCCTAGTAAAAGAGGGGAGTTAGAAATAACTACAGTTAATCAGGTGTACTTAGAAAAGAAGCAATTAAAAGTAGAGCTTATGGGACGAGGCTATGCTTGGTTTGATACGGGTACCCATGATTCTTTACTAGAAGCAGCGAATTTTATACAAACAATAGAAAATCGTCAAGGATTAAAAGTTGCTTGTTTGGAAGAAATTGTATTTGAACAAGGATATATTTCAAAACAAAGGTTGCAAGAATTAGCAAAATCTTTGCTTAAAAATGAATACGGAAAGTATTTACAACGTTTAGCGATTAAATAAATGAAAGTTACAGAAACAAGTATTCCAGATGTTTTAGTAATAGAACCTGAAGTTTTTGGAGATCACAGAGGTTATTTTATAGAAAGCTATAGTAAAATAAAGTTTCCATCTAAATACGAGCAAGTAACTTTTATTCAAGATAACGAATCAAAGTCATCGCTAGGTGTATTAAGAGGTTTACATTATCAATTAGCTCCGCATTGCCAATCTAAATTGGTTCGTGTAATTCAGGGTAGTGTTATTGACCTAGCTGTTGATATCCGCAAAGGTTCTCCTACATTTGGAAAGCATGTTGCCGTTGAGTTAACGGGTGAAAATAAAAAACAGCTATTTGTTCCTAGGGGTTTTGCCCATGGTTTTGTAGTTACTTCAGAAAGCGCAATATTTTCTTATAAATGTGATAATTATTACAGTCCTAAACATGATCGAGGTATATTATTTAATGATCCGGATTTAGCAATAGATTGGAAACTAGAAGAGTCAAAATTGATATTATCGGACAAAGATAAAAATCAACCCTTGTTGAAAGAGGCAAAAGATTTATTTGATTATAAAACAGATTTATATGAGTAATATCTTAGTTACGGGAGCTAATGGGCAATTGGGCCAGGAAATAAAAGCATTAAGTTCTGATTATAAACACTATTCATTTGTTTTTGCAAATAGAGCAACTCTAGATATTACAGATTTTAATGCTGTAGAATTATTTATTCAACAACATCATATTTCTGCTATTATAAATTGTGCCGCTTACACAGCGGTCGATCAGGCAGAAGATGATATTACTACGGCAGATTTAATTAATCACCAATCAGTAACTAATTTAGGTAGGATAGCTAAGAAATTTGATTTAAAATTAGTACATATTTCTACTGATTATGTTTTTAATGGGACTGCATTTTTACCTTATTCCGTAGATGAAAATACAAGTCCGAAAAGTGTTTATGGAAAAACAAAGTTAGAAGGAGAGCAGTCTTTAATTGACTTAGAACTTACTAATACCATAATTATAAGAACGGCTTGGGTGTATTCAGAATTTGGATCAAATTTTGTAAAAACAATGCTTCGTTTAGGTCAAGAGCGCGAGCAATTAGGCATTATTTACGATCAAATAGGCAGCCCAACATATGCACGTGATTTAGCAAAAGCTATTTTGGATGTTTTACCAAATATAGCAACAAAAACAGTTGAGATTTATCACTATACCAATGAGGGAGTGTGTAGTTGGTATGATTTTGCCAAAGCTATATTTGATATAAAAGATATTTCATGCAATGTTTCGGCAATCCCTTCATCTGCATATCCAACAAAAGCTACGAGACCACATTATAGTGTTTTAGATAAAGAAAAAATTAAAAAAGAATTTGATTTAGAAATTCCTTATTGGAAAGATTCTCTTCGAATTTGTTTAGAAAAATTATAAGAATGAAGTCAGTTTTAGTCACAGGAGGAGCCGGATTTATAGGATCTAATTTTGTAAGTTATTTTTTAGAAACACATTCAGATTATCATTTAATAAATTTAGATGCATTGACGTATGCAGCAAATTTAGATAATGTTGAAATTTCAGAAAAAATAAAGGATCGATATACTTTTATAGAAGGATCTATTTGCGATAGAAATTTAGTAGAATCAATCTTCGAAAAATACGATATTAAAGGCGTTTTGCATTTTGCTGCGGAATCTCATGTAGATAATTCAATAAAAAATCCTGGGGTTTTTATTGAAACTAATGTCACAGGAACATTTACATTAGTTGATGTTGCTTATAAAAAATGGATGAACAAACCATTTGAATACAAAACAGGCTATGAAGACTGTAGGTTTTTACATGTGTCTACGGACGAAGTTTATGGAACATTAGGAAAAACAGGTTTATTTACAGAAAGTAGACCCTATGCCCCTAATTCGCCTTATAGTGCATCAAAGGCTTCCAGTGATATGATAATTCGTAGTTACCACCATACCTATGGTATGAATACTGTAATTACGAACTGTTCTAATAATTATGGTCCTAAGCAACATAACGAGAAATTAATACCCACTATTATCAGAAAAGCATTATCAGGAGAAAGTATTCCAATATACGGCGATGGTAAAAATATCAGAGATTGGTTATATGTTTTAGATCATTGCAAAGGAATAGATATTGCATTCCATAAAGGAATTACTGGAGAAGTGTATAATATTGGAGGAAGAAATGAGAAGGACAATTTATACATAGTAAATAAAATATGTAGTATTTTAGATGAGAGAATACCTCAAGAATTTTCATACAATTCATTAATTACCTTTGTAGAGGATAGGGCAGGGCATGATAGGCGCTATGCAATTGATGCTACTAAAATAGAAGATGAATTAGGGTGGAAAGCCGATGAGAATTTTGAAACAGGGATTGTAAAAACAATCGATTGGTATATTGCTAAATTCAATAAATAGGTTCTGAAAAAAGATTATTTACATATCGCTAAACAAGTAATTGCTACTGAAACAAAAGCTCTAAAAGGATTAATTGACAATCTTGGTGATGATTTTAATAAAGCTATAGAGTTATTGCTTCATATTAAAGGTAAAGTAGTTGTTACGGGTATTGGAAAATCAGGCCATATTGGTAGAAAAATATCAGCTTCATTTGCAAGCACGGGTACTCCAAGTTTTTTTTTACATCCCTCAGAAGCTATTCATGGTGATTTAGGTATGTTAAGTAAGGACGATTTGGTTTTAGCGATAGCAAACTCTGGTGAAACGGCTGAAATTATTAAACTATTACCCTTTATAAAAGAAGAAGAAATTCCTTTACTGTCAATATCTAGTAAAGTGAATTCTACTTTAGCACAGCATTCTACGGTTCATTTAAACATGGGAGATTTTGAAGAAGCGTGTCCTTTAAATTTAGCACCAACTACCTCCAGTATGTTAACTCTAGCTATAGGCGATGCTTTAATGATTGCATTAATGTCGGGTAAAGGTATTAATGAGGCTAATTTTGCAAAATTACACCCAGGAGGTAACATAGGTAGGCGTTTATTAGATGTGGTTTCAGATGTTATGAAATCAGATGATTTACCTTTTGTAGAAGCAAATTCAACTATAGAGGAGGTAATTTATAAAATAAATTCGGGTCGTTGTGGTTTAGCTATTGTAGGGAGTAAAACTAATGTTGAAGGTGTTATTACAGATGGTGATTTAAGAAGATCTATAAATAACTCTAAAGAACATTTTTTTAGTTTAGAATCTAAGGATGTAATGACTGTAAAACCAAAGTTTATTTCAAAATCAACCAAGTTAATTGATGCAAAACACATAATGAATTCTAAAAAAATAACGAGCCTATTAGTAGGGGATGTATCTTTTTTAGAAGGTGTAATTCAACTCCACGATATTAATTTATAAATTATTATGAATACAGTTGTTGTAATACCAGCTCGTTTAAAGTCGTCACGTTTACCCAATAAGTTGTTATTAGATTTAGGAGGTAAAAGTATTGTACAAAGAGTTTTTGAGCAATGTATAAAAGCAAAAGGGATTACTGAAGTTTATATCGCTGTCGATCATCCTGAACTTATGGATCACTGTCTTAATTTTACACCAAATGTATTACTTACTAGTAGCAATCATCAATCGGGTACGGATCGTATAGCCGAAGCAGTTTCTAAAATTGACTGTGATGCTGTTATTAATGTACAAGGAGATGAACCATTTATTGACCCTAATTTAATATCCAAATTAGCCAAAGAAGTTGAACACAACACTATGGTAAGCGCTATGTGCCCTATAGAAACGACTGTAGAACTTAATGACTTCAATAATGTTAAAGTAACAACTGATATTAATTTAAAAGCAATTTGTTTTTCGCGTTCAGTAATTCCTTATAACAGGGATCTTATCAACTTCGAAAAACTAAAATATTATAAACATTTAGGAATTTACGGGTACACTAAAGATTTTTTACTTCAGTTTTCAAAAATGAAACCCACTTATTTAGAAGAAACTGAAAAATTAGAACAACTTCGTGTATTAGAAAATGGATATGCAATACAAATGGTGTTTACTCCTCATAATGCAATAGGGATTGATACTATTGAAGATTATAATAAAGCAAAAAAAATAGTACAGTAACATATGATTTTTTCAAAAAAAATTAAATTAAGTTCTTTATTTGAAAATGCAGTTGACATGCACAATCATGTTTTGCCAAATATAGATGATGGTGCTGATGATTTAAATACATCTTTAAGTTTAATTAACGAATATAGAGCGTTAGGCTATTCAAAAATAATAGCTACTCCTCATACAATGAGCGACTATTATCCGAATACAAACAAAACTATTTTAGCGGCTTTAAATTTATTAAATACAGAATTAAAGAACCAAAATATTAATGACATTGAGATAAAAGCAGCCAGTGAATATATGATTGATCCAGAGTTTGAGGCTATGATAGATTCAAATTCACCTCTTTTAACTTATAAGAATAATCATATTTTGGTTGAAATGTCCTATTTGCGAGAATCGGATAATCTTAATGAGGTTTTATATAAATTACAATTAAAAAATTACCAACCTATACTAGCACACCCTGAAAGGTATTCTTTTTATTTAGATAATTTTGAGAAGTTCTATGCTTTAAAGAAGAATGGAGTAAAGCTACAACTTAACATGTTAGCATTAACAGATCATTATGGTCGTAAAATCCAAAAGATAGCTAAACGCCTACTTAAAGAGGATATGTATGATTATGTAGGGATCGATACACACAGAATGGAACATCTTAATAAAGTAGGTGACATAAAGATTTCAAAAAAAATGCAGGATAGCATAAAGTTGCTTTTAAATAACAATGATAGCCTTTTTTAACCATTATTTGGTATTTATTAAAATAATAAAATGAACTGATTTCCAATATTTTGTATATAATTTATGGAATGTAGTGCCAATAGTTATTATTTTTAAATTGAAAGGAATATCTTTGTAAAAATAATAATACATTTCAATACAAGAATGGCAAAATCCCAGCAAACATTTAATAAAAGTGAAAAAGAGAAAAAGCGTTTAAAAAAACGTGAGGATAAGAGGAAGAAAATGGAAGCTCGTAAGCTTGACGCCAAAGAAAATGGAAAAAAAGGTATTGAATTTGCTTATGTTGATTTTAATGGGAATTTAACAAGTACACCTCCAGATCCATCACAAAAAGTAGAAGTAGAGCTTGAAGATATTGCTATAAGTATCCCAAAAACACTTCCTGGCGAAAAAGAAGAAATTGATCCGGTAAGAAAAGGTAAAGTTTCGTTTTTTGATAGTTCTAAAGGTTTTGGATTTATTATTGATTCTGAAAATCAAGAAAAATACTTTACTCACGTAAGTGGTTTAATAGATGAAATTGCAGAAAATGATAAAGTTACTTTTGAACTTGAAAGAGGGATGAAAGGAATGAATGCAGTTAGAGTTACTTTACAGAAGTAAATTTCTAATTTTATATAATAATAAATAACCCTCAGTAGTTTAAAACTACTGAGGGTTATTTATTATTATACCTTTTATTTAATGAGAAATTGTTTAAAAATAAAAGCTATCTAAATTCATAAAATAAAATAGAGTTTTCATCTCCTTTTACAATAAGTTCTAAGTTAGCGTCTTTATCGGCATTTTCAATAGCGGCCTCGCCTGTGCCAAATACAGGAAACCCTTTTATAGGTTTTGCAGTACTGTCAAATAAGTAAACTTTTTTAGTATCCATATTAGTTATAGTAACATAAATTTTATTATTTACTAAATAAATATTGGGTGCTGTATACCTTCCATATTCTAACTCCACAATATTATTTTTAATACTTAAGGTATTTTCAATAAAGCTAACCCAAGTTTTAGTGGTAGCTGTTGCAATTGCATTTTTGAGTTTAAGTTTTGAGGGTAAATAACTTACTGTATTGTCTGTTTTAACTTGCGTAATAGTGTTGTTTTCGTTCAACGTACAAAAAGCATTAGCATACCAAAACCATTCTTGTGAGGTCTGTTTTGGTGTTTTATTGGGCTTTAAGCGGGTTTTACCTGTTCTATTTAAAAAATGTACGCCACTATTAGATTCATTAACAACAATATAATCTTTTTTGCCTACTCTCACATGCTTTGGAGGGTGAGTTATAGTACCGTTTAATTTGTTTTTAAACTTAAATCCACTAACTTTTTTCCCGTTACTATCATACATAGTTAATATTGAATTCTGAGTTAATAGCATTCGATATTTACGATTATTATCATAATCAAATAAAGCCACGGGTTGAGTTAATGGTATACCAAAACTTAAAGGAAAAGGAGCTACATCTTTTCCATTACGGTCTACAACGTACAATTTTGTTGCTGTATTAAAAAGATATTGTAAACGTCCATTTCTATAGATGTCTATCTGCTGAATTGTGCCTAAAATAGGGGATTCAATTTGTTTACTCCATTTCAACTCTCCTTTATTTGTTAGTATGTTTAGGTTATTCTCAACGTCTTGTACTGCAATATCCTTAGTTTTATTAATATAGTTGGTTACAAATTGTGGATTCGATAAAAGGTTAGAGGATAAAATTACATTTTCAGTTTCATTAACTACAAAATCTTTTTGTTTATCGATGTTTTTTGAGGCAGTCAAATGCAAGTGTGAAAAATTTTCTTCATTTACCATTTGAAGAGCGGCTACTTTGTAATCTTTAAAAGTTGTTTTACCCCATTTTTTTTGAAGTGAATTGGATAATGTGTTTTCTAGTTGATTGTTTGCATATTCGGTATCAAAAACCGACAATAAAGAACTTTCAGCTGTAAGTTGATTGGTAAAGGTTTGATACCAGTTTTTATAAGATAATGTATTGTTGCTTTTTAGAAAAGGGATTATCTTTTTAATATGTTCTATGGAATCTGAAAACAATAAAAACTCATTAAAGTGAATGAAATAGGCTACTTGTTGATTAGTTATAAGAGGTTCCAATAGTGCGCCAAAATTAATAGTGTTATCTAATTTAAATATTGATATTCCTCGATATAAAGAAGCTTTTTTTTCAAAATCAAGATAAGCAGAAACTTCAATATTCTCATCGGGTATGCGACAAGCGAATAAGTTGCTTTTAGAAAGCTTAATCGTACCAAACTCTACAACTTCGGCAAGTAATTCATCTATTTTAGTAGCCTTAGCAGTTCTTTTTTTGTTATTAAATCTTAATAGATTTTGCGATAGTGTTTCATAATCATCGAAGGTAATGGAAGAAAAACGTTGTGCATTATAAGGAGTAACTTCGGCCATTTGATTACTTTGAGGAGTAAGATTCTCAAAAATACTCGTAATATCTTTAGCTCCCTCAGGCCTGTAAATAGCATTATAGCTTAAACTATTTTTTTCAATATTGAAATCGCCTGCAATCCACCCTGTAGCTTTTTTTTGTAATTTAAGTTCGTCCGATAAATTAGGAAACAAACGGTTGCTAATATCTTCTAATTCAGAATTTATAAGCACTAAAGAAACGGACTCATTAGTTAAACTTTGAAATGCTTCTGTGTGTTTGTATGGGATTGAATTTTCAAATTGCTTTATATGGTTTTCAATTAATAAATAATCATCACTAAATACCCATGATCTATTAAGTTGTGCACCAAACAACGATGTATTATTTATTTTATATTCTTTATATAAAAAGTTATTATACGTACGATCGGTTAAATAGTAAGAAGTAAAATCTATAGCAGAAGCTTTATCAGCATCTAAAATTAAGGAAATACCAAAATCGTTTTTTCCAAGAGGGGAAAAGGTAATATACAGTTCAAGATCAGAAAAATTTACTGTTTTAAAGGGTTCTAAACTATTAAAATAGGAATAAAGCCCATTGTTTTTATTTTGCTGTAAAAGAGAATTGTTTTTTAGTAATGAACGTACTTTTTCAAGATCGTTAACTTTAAAAATAATACTAGCTTCATTAGGTAAAAAAGGTAATTTCGATTTGTTTTTTTGGGATGTATTACTACACGATACTATAAATAAAACACAAAAAAAAGAGAAAAAATAGTTCATTGAAAAACAATAATAATTAACACATTGCAAAAGTAGATATACTAAACCACTTAAAGAAGTATAATAGCCTTACAACTCAAAAGTATGTGTGTCGGGTAACAATTTAAAGCCCATACGGTGGTATTTTGTAGCTCCATACTCAAAAATTGCCTTACGATGCGCTTTTGTTGGATATCCTTTATTTTTATTCCAACCGTATTCAGGAAATTCGCTATGTATTTTTAGCATATACTCATCTCTATACGTTTTTGCCAAAATGGATGCTGCTGCAATATTTACATATTTACCATCACCTTTAACAATGCATTCATGAGGTATCGAGGACAACTCATTAAATTTATTTCCATCTACGAGTATAAACTCTGGTTTAGGTGTTAATTTCAATATGGAGCGTTGCATTGCTGTTATGGAAGCTTGTAAAATATTTATTTTTTCAATCTCATCCATAAATACATGAGTAACTGCGAACGATATAGCTTCTTTTTCTATAATAGGTCGTAACATTTCACGTTTACGTTCGGTGAGTTTTTTAGAGTCATTAAGGTCTGGATGATAAAAATCGTCGGGTAACAACACGGCAGCAGCAGTAACTGGGCCACTTAAACAACCACGGCCAGCTTCATCTGTACCACATTCTAATAAATTAAGGTGTTTTTTTAGTAATAGCATAAAACAAATATCGTTAGTATTTTATAGCAACGTTCTAAAATAAAAAAACATATTTTTGCTATCATAATTTTTTTAATGAAACGTTTACTTTTTATTTTAATTACACTGGCTTTTTGTAGTATAAATCTACACGGTCAATCGCGTACTATTAGTAGAGGCAATAATAACTCTGACAAATCAGAAGGTGATTCAAAAAGAAATTTTTCTTCGCCTAAAGAAAAGATAAAAAGAGCACCCATAGAATGGTATAAAATTATTAGCCATGAAAGAGATACAACTTACATAGATACCACTCAATCTATAAACAAAGAATATAAATTTAATTATTTACGAAAAGATAATTTTGAATTGGTATCATTTGTAAATGTAGGAGCTTCATATGTAGAATTAGCGAAGCAAGAGTCTAATTTTAGAGCTTTTCCTAAATTTGGATCAAGAGCTCGGCATTTTGGTTTTTTTAATAAAGAAGATATCAGTTATTACAATGTTCCTACACCGTTAACTGATTTGTATTACAAAACAGTTTTAGAGCAGGGGCAACAATTGGATGCCTTCTTAACCGTTAATACATCTCCTAATTTAAATTTTTCGATAGCTTATAAGGGGGTAAGGTCGTTAGGTGATTACAGAAACGAACTTACAAGTACTAAGGCTTTTAGAGGTACTTTGAGCTACCAATTACCAAACAAGCGTTATGTAGCAAATTTACATTTTGTAGATCAATCTTTTGAAAATGAGGAAAATGGAGGTTTATCAACGCAATCTGAAATAGATTTTACTTCGGGAGAAACTGATTTTGATAGGCGATCTGTTTTAAGTAATAATCTTTCTAATGCTGAGAACGCTTTAGAAGGAAAACGTTTTTATATAGACCATGAATACCGAATTATTAAAAAAGATACTTTACAAAACAATCAATTATCAATAGCCCATACATTTAATAGTAGTGTAAAAGAATTTACATTTGAACAAACAAATTCAACTACTAATATATTTGGCGAATCACAACGTACAGGCGCTTTTAGAGATAAAAATGAATTAAATTACTTAGAAAACAGTATAGGGTTACGATATGAGAATCCATATCTAGGATCGGTTGATTTTAGGGTTAAAAATAGTTTTTTTAACTATAGCTATAATTCAATAATAGAAATAGATTCACAAGTAATACCTAACCAAATTACGGATAATGTATTTGGAGTAACAGGTAACTATCGCAATTCTTATAAGGGATTTAAGTTAAAGGCAAATATAGAATCTACTTTTACAGGCGATTATAAAAATCAATTTTTTTATGGTACTGCGGGGTATAATTTTAGAGATGAAATTGCTGTAAACGTTGGTTATAAAATAACGTCAGAAGCTCCTGAAATAAATAAATTAATAAATCAAAGTAATTATATTCAGTACAATTGGTTTAATGATTTTAGTAATACCGTAACAAATTCATTAATTGCAAATATCAAATCAAGACGTTTTTTTGATGCAGAATTAACGGTATCAAATATTAATAATTATACTTATTTTTCTTCAGGTCAATCAAATAGCAGTAATGTTACCACGGGGGAAGAAAGCCTTTTTCAAACCAGAGCTTTCCAAGCTAATGAAAGTTTACAATTATTAAAATTAAAATTATTTAGAACTTTTAAGTACCGTAAATTTAGTTTGGTGAATACCGTATTGTTTCAACAAGTAGAAGGTAATACGGATAATTTGGTTTATAATGTTCCTTCTTTAGTTACTCGAAATACATTGTATTACGAAAATGAGTTCTTTAATAAGAAAGCACTTTTTATGCAATTAGGAGCAACGTTAAAGTTTTACTCTAAATACAATGTTGATGGGTTCGATCCTTTGTTAGGTGAAAGCTTTACACAAAATTCACAACAATTTGGAGGAGAACCACTAGTTGATATTTTCTTAAATGCAAAAGTAAGGCAAACTCGAATTTTTCTGAAATTAGAAAACGCACAGCATATTTTTGAGCAAAACAAAGATTTGTTAACTTTAAATACACCTACACGAGATTTTCTAATTCGTTTTGGTTTGGTTTGGAATTTCTTCTTATAATTTAAACGATTCAATTCCTTTTTAATAAATAATTAAAAAGGAATTGAATCGAATATAAACTTATTAAACCTGACTTACACCAATATTGTAGCGCTCTTTAATGGGAGATTGATTAGCAGCTTCAATACCCATACTAATCCATTTTCGAGTATCTAACGGATTAATAACTGCATCGGTCCAAAGACGCGCAGCGGCGTAATAAGGAGAGGTTTGTTTATCGTATTTCGATTTAATAGTATTAAAAAGTGTTGCTTCAACTTCGGGTGTAATTTCTTTACCCTTAGCTTTTAAAGATGCTTTTTCTATTTGAAGTAATACTTTAGCTGCTTGAGCTCCGCCCATTACAGCGAGTTCTGCACTTGGCCAAGCAAAAATTAACCTAGGGTCATAAGCTTTACCACACATGGCATAATTACCCGCTCCATAAGAATTTCCAATAATTACAGTAAATTTAGGTACCACACTATTTGCCATAGCTTGTACCATTTTAGCACCATCTTTTATAATTCCATTATGTTCACTTTGGCTACCAACCATAAAACCTGTTACATCCTGTATAAAGAGTAATGGAATCTTTTTTTGGTTGCAATTACTTATAAATCGAGCTGCTTTATCTGCAGCTTCAGAATAAATTACCCCACCAACTTGCATTTCTCCCTTAGCATTTTTAGTAACTAATCGTTGATTAGCAACAATACCAACAGCCCAACCATCAATTCTGGCATAACCCGTTAATAAAGTCTTTCCGAAATCTTTTTTATACTGTTCAAAGTCCGAATCGTCTACCAATCGCTCTATAATAGGTAGCATATCGTAGGGCTTGTTTCTTTCTTTAGGGAGTAGGCCAAAAATCTCTTCTTCTATTTGCTTCGGTTTAGTGGCTTCTATTCTATTAAAGCCTGCAGATTCAGGATCTCCGATTTTTGAAATTATATTTTTAATTTTATCTAAAGCATCCTTATCATTGGCTGCTTTGTAATCGGTAACCCCCGAAATTTCACAATGCGTAGTGGCTCCACCTAAAGTTTCGTTATCAATATTTTCGCCAATAGCAGCTTTAACTAAATAACTCCCTGCTAAAAAAATACTTCCTGTTTTATCAACAATTAGTGCTTCATCACTCATAATAGGTAAGTAAGCACCACCAGCAACACAACTTCCCATTACTGCAGCAATTTGTGTTATTCCTAGGCTACTCATTTTAGCATTATTTCTAAAAATTCTACCAAAGTG
The DNA here is from genome assembly GCA_937958985.1 of uncultured Aquimarina sp. Lineage (GTDB taxonomy): Bacteria > Bacteroidota > Bacteroidia > Flavobacteriales > Flavobacteriaceae > Aquimarina. Next base: position 24,576 of record CALGLV010000012.1, on the reverse strand, counting down.
GTCTTTATCAGGAAAAACTTCATCTTGCAAGGGTAAAAAAGCACCTGCACTATCTACCAAATATATAATTGGTAAATTATTTTCCATGGCAATTTCCTGAGCACGCAGATTTTTTTTAGCTGTTATAGGAAACCAAGCACCCGCTTTAACTGTTGCATCATTAGCAACTACAATACATTGTTTTTTATGAATATATCCTATTTTAACAATAACACCTCCGCTAGGGCATCCTCCATATTCAGCATACATTTCTTCACCAGCAAAGGCACCAATTTCAACGTTTTTAGAGTTACTATCAAGTAAGTAGTCAATGCGCTCACGAGCCGTTAGTTTTCCTTTACTATGTAATTTTTCAACACGTTTTTTTCCACCACCTAAACCTACTTTAACCAATTTAGTTCGTAAATCAGAGGCTAGTTGCTTGTTGTAGTCTTCGTTTTTGTTGAAAGTGATATTCATGAATTAAATTTAAGAGACGAAAATACAAAAAGCTACGGGTTTTACATTTTAGAAGCTGTCATAATAAAATGTGAAAAATGAAATTTCTATATACACTTATGTTTTAAATAAAAATTAAGATCATAAAAAGGTATTTATATTATATTCTTAAAATTATAATGGGAGATAAAACTTATACTCGTAAATTTGTAAAAGAGTAAAATTTAATCAAAACAATAAAAATGTCAGACGATAAGAAAATAATTTTCTCAATGTCAGGGGTTACTAAAACCCATAAAGGAGCAAATACACCCGTGCTTAAAAATATTCATTTAAGCTTTTTTTATGGAGCTAAAATTGGAATTTTAGGTCTTAACGGATCGGGTAAATCTACCTTATTGAAAATAATTGCTGGAGTAGATAAAAATTTTCAAGGAGATGTTGTTTTTTCGCAAGACTACAGTGTTGGTTACTTAGAACAAGAACCTCAGTTAGATCCAGAAAAAACAGTTTTGGAGGTTGTTAAAGAGGGAGCTGCAGAAATTGTAGCAATTTTAGATGAGTATAATTCTATTAACGACCAATTTGGGTTAGAGGAAGTATATAGTGATGCTGATAAAATGGAAAAGCTTATGGCGCGCCAGGCAGTATTGCAAGATGAAATAGATGCTGCCAATGCTTGGGAACTAGATACCAAGTTAGAAATTGCCATGGATGCGCTTCGTACGCCCGATGGTGATAAAAAAATTGGACCTCTTTCTGGAGGTGAAAAACGTAGAGTAGCACTTTGTAGATTATTATTACAAGAGCCAGACGTATTATTATTAGATGAACCTACCAACCACTTGGATGCCGAATCGGTACATTGGTTAGAGCACCATTTAGCGCAATACAAAGGAACTGTAATCGCAGTAACTCACGATAGGTATTTCTTAGATAACATTGCAGGCTGGATTTTAGAATTAGATAGAGGAGAAGGTATTCCATGGAAAGGAAACTACTCATCATGGTTGGATCAAAAATCCAAGCGTATGGCGCAAGAATCTAAAACGGCTTCTAAGCGTCAAAAAACACTAGAGCGCGAATTAGAATGGGTTAAGCAAGGAGCCAAAGGTCGTCAAACAAAGCAAAAAGCACGTTTGAAGAACTATGATAAATTAATGAGCCAAGACCAAAAACAAGTAGATGAAAAACTTGAAATTTACATCCCTAACGGTCCTCGTTTAGGAACTAATGTAATTGAAGCTACAGGAGTAAGTAAAGCCTTTGATGACAAGCTGTTATACGAAGATTTGAATTTTAATTTACCACAAGCAGGTATTGTTGGTATTATTGGTCCCAATGGTGCTGGTAAAACCACCATTTTTAAAATGATAATGGGTGAAGAGAAAGCTGATAAAGGAGCTTTCACTGTAGGAGAAACAGCTAAAATTGCATACGTAGATCAAGCGCATAGTAATATTGATTCTGATAAAACTATTTGGCAAAACTTTTCTGATGAGCAAGAGTTGGTTATGATGGGTGGCCGCCAAGTAAACTCAAGAGCTTATTTAAGTCGATTTAATTTCAGCGGAAGCGAACAAAATAAAAAAGTATCGATGCTTTCTGGAGGAGAACGTAACCGTTTACATTTAGCAATGACGCTAAAAGAAGAAGGTAACGTACTATTATTAGATGAGCCTACCAACGATTTGGATGTAAATACACTAAGAGCCTTAGAAGAAGGGTTGGAAAATTTTGCGGGTTGTGCCGTGGTTATTAGTCACGACCGTTGGTTTTTAGATCGTGTTTGTACGCATATTTTAGCTTTTGAAGGAGATTCTCAAGTTTACTTTTTTGAAGGAAGTTTCTCTGACTACGAAGAGAATAAAAAGAAACGATTAGGTGGAGATTTAATGCCTAAACGGATCAAATATAAAAAGTTGGTGAGATAATTTAACTCATACCATTAAAGCAAAAAAGCTTCAAATTTAAATGTTTGAAGCTTTTTTTAGTTTAAAGTGGTTGTGAAATTATTACTGATTTTATGATATCTTTTTTTTTAATTACATTGCTTAATAACCTATTTAATTTTTGTTACAACATAAAACATATGAAACGTTTAATAAATGCTTTATTTTTTTTATTTAGTTTAAGTATATTTTCTCAAGTAAACCAGTATCACGATGATGGTACTAGGCATGGATTATGGGAGAAAAAATTTGACGGTACGGACCAAATTCGATATACGGGTAATTTTAATAGAGGTGTTGAAATAGGGGAGTTTAAGTATTTTTCTAAAGGGTTTCCCAAGCAGCCTTCAGCGATCAAAACTTTTTCAGAAAATGGAAAAAAAGCAGCTATTGTATATTATAGTCAGAGAGGAAAAAAAATTAGTAAAGGACAATTAATTGAGCGAAAAAGAGAAGGTAAATGGGAATATTACCACAATGGTTCAGGAAATATTATGATGGTAGAAAATTACCAAAATGATATGCTACAAGGTACTCGAACTTCTTATTACGAGAACAAACAAATTTCTGAAACTATCGAATTTGTAAATGATAAAAAAGAAGGTAAACAATTAATTTACTCAGTAAATGGTACCTTAATTAAAGAGTTCACTTACAAAAACAATAAATTGCATGGCCCCAATAAGTTTTTTAATGGCAAAGGAGAGCTAACAATTGATGGAAACTATAAAAACAATAAAAAAACAGGCGTTTGGAAATATTATAATGGAGGTAATTTAATACGAGAGAAACAATATTAGATAGCCTATTATATTATCAATAGATGTATTATTTTTGCTCTCTTATTTAAGTGTTTATGAAACGTGTAGTTGTTGGTCTCTCTGGAGGTGTTGATTCAAGTGTAGCTGCTTACCTTTTAAAAGAACAAGGTTATGAAGTTATAGGTCTTTTTATGAAAAATTGGCACGATGATTCTGTAACCATTTCAGATGAATGCCCTTGGTTAGACGATAGTAATGATGCGCTTTTAGTAGCCGAAAAATTAGGAATTCCATTCCAAACAGTCGATTTAAGTGAGCAATATAAAGAACGTATTGTAGATTATATGTTTGCTGAATATAAAAAAGGAAGAACTCCAAACCCTGATGTACTTTGCAATAGAGAGATAAAGTTTGATGTATTTATGAAAATAGCTTTAGAGCTAGGAGCCGATTTTGTAGCCACAGGGCATTACTGCCGTAAAAAAACTACTTTAATAAATGGTAAGGAAACACATCATTTACTCTCAGGGATAGATACGAATAAAGATCAATCCTATTTTTTATGTCAACTTTCACAAGAGCAATTAGCAAAAACATTATTTCCAATAGGTGAATTATTGAAACCTAAAGTTAGAGAAATAGCAGCTTCACAAGACTTAATAACTGCTGATAAAAAAGATTCTCAAGGACTTTGTTTTATTGGAAAAGTTAGGCTACCCGATTTTTTACAACAACAATTAAAACAAAAACAAGGTAATATTGTTGAAATAGATGCTTCACACCCTGTATATAAGGGAGCTAATATAAATGCCTTAAAAAACTTTAGCTATCAACCTAATGACGGTGCTGTTGTAGGAAAGCATATAGGAGCGCATTATTTTACTAAAGGACAACGTAAAGGGCTTGGAGTAGGAGGCAAGGTATTGCCATTGTTTGTTTTAGAAACGGATGTAGAAACCAATACAATTTATGTAGGTCAAGGTAAACAACACCCTGGTTTAATGCGAAAAGGGTTATTTGTAACTCACGATGAAATACACTGGGTACGTCCCGATTTAGCTTTAACCTTAAATCAATCATTAGAAGTTGAAGCGCGCATAAGATACCGCCAAGAATTATCAAAAGCTACCATAACACTTACAGAGCAAGGTTTGGAAATCGTTTTTAACGAACTTCAATTTGCTATTCAGGAAGGGCAATTTATAGCATGGTATTTAAATAGTGAGTTAGTAGGCTCTGGTGTAATAGCCTGATAAAAAAACACAAAGAAAATACTTTTAAAAGCATACAATTTGTAATTTAGCAACATCAATATACTTTTTATGAAATTAGTTTTAATCACAATCTGTCTCTTAGGAATAGCATTTGCAGGTATAGCCATTAAATTATGGGCTAAAAAAGATGGTAAATTTGCGGGTACATGTGCTAGTCAAAGTCCTTTTCTTAACAAAGATGGAGAATCTTGTTCTTTATGTGGAAAAACTCCTGAGGAATACAAAGATTGTAACGACGTAGATCACAAAAGCTAAAAAAGTAAATGATATTATCAGTTCTATTGTATAGCTTTTTGGCTGTTACAACAATAAATTGCGTGTACTATTTATTGTTTTTTCGTTTTAGCTTACTAAAACACGCATCTTCAAATAAAGATGTGAATATTCCTATATCTATTTTAGTATACTCCAAAAACGAACAAGAAAAATTAGCAGATTTTCTTCATCAGTTTGATAAACAAACGCATGCCAATTATGAGCTCATACTTATAAACAATGCTTCATCTGATGAAACTAGGTATGTTTTTGAAGATTACCAAAAAACTCATGCTAACGTAAGTGTTGTTAATGTAATAAACAACGAGAATTTTTGGGGAAGTAGGAAGTATGCTTTAACATTAGGAATCAAGAAAGCTAAATTTGACAACCTTTTATTTACGACTACATCCGCTACTTTTGATTCTAAAAATTGGATTACTGAAAATGTAGGTTTATTAAACGATCACAAACAAATAGTTGTAGGACATAGCTATTTCGAGAAAAAAGGTGGTTTTTTAAATATCTTAATTCGTTTTTCTGAGACAATTAATAACCTTCAAAATTATGGATTAGCGGCAATATCAAAACCTTTCCAAGCTTCACAATTTAATTTTGGATATTCTAAAGCACTTTTTTTTGAAACCAATGGTTTTGCTGATCACATGAGTATAAACCAAGGTGCGGAAGATTTATTTTTGAAAAAAAATGCGACTTTAAAAAACATAGTCTTAGCTACTAGTACAGCAAGTTTAGTTAAAAAAGAAGCGCCCAAATCATTTTCAAAATGGTTAGATTATAAGGTTGCTAAAAAACAGATAGCTAAACATTATAATTTTAGTGTTAAATTTAATAATAGCGTTTTTGGTTTGTCTCAATTTACGTTTTTTGTATTGGCTCTATTAGCAGCAATCTACATTCCTACAACATTACTATTTAGTATAATTGGTTTTCGCTATATTTTAGTAACACTTGTTTTACTTAAAACAGCTTTTAAATTAGATGATATTAAATCTGTTTACTTTTTTCCATTTATGGAAATTATAAATAGTTTGATACAATTACCTATATTTATACGTAACCTATCTTCAAAATAGAATGTCAGAATTGAATAGCAACAAACTTTCTGAACATATTAAAAATGCCAAGTTAGGGCAACAAACTTCATTTAGTTTTTTATTAGACTATTATTGGAATGCTGTATTTTCATTTCAATTGAAGCGAACTGGCGATGAGTTTCAGGCAGAGGAAATTACAATAAAAAGTTTTTCTAAAGCATTTGATAAAATTGACACTTTTAAAGAAGAATTCAATTTTAAAACATGGTTGCTTGCTATTTCAAAAAACACACATATTGATCAAGTAAGAAGTCAAAAAAATAAATTAACGAAAGCTACAGAAGCTCAGGAAAATTTGATGGTTAATACAGTTTTGGATTTAGCTCCAACACCAGAAGATTTAATGATTACCAAGCAAAACCTAGCAGAACTACTTCGACATTTAAAGAAATTAAAACCGCATTATCAAGAAATTATTCAATTGCGTTATTTTCAAGAAATGAGCTACAAAGAAATAGCTAGTGAATTAGATGAACCTATGGGTAATATTAAAGTGAAATTACTGAGGGCTAAAAAACTATTACTTCAAAATATAAAGACGACTACTAATTAAGCCTATTTTCAATGCGTAATTTATTGAAAAAATTAGGACCAGGATTATTATTTGCAGGAGCTGCTATAGGGGTATCTCATTTAGTACAAGCCACTAAAGCAGGGGCGGTTTTTGGTACAGGATTACTGTGGGCAATGCTTTTGGTGCATCTTTTTAAATACCCAACATTTGAGTTTGGTACTCGTTATACAACCGCTACAGGCAACACCATTCTTTATGGATACAAAAAATTAGGACGTTGGGTATTACCTGTTTATATCGTGGTAACTTTGGCTACTATGTTTACTATACAAACAGCCATAACTATTGTTACTGCGGGTATTGCAGAAGGGGTTTTTGGATTACAAATAGATATAAAAATATGGAGTTTAGTAATTTTATTAATTTCGACACTTATTTTACTTCTGGGAAAGTTTTCGCTATTTGATAACCTAATTAAAGTTATTGTTATTTGTCTGTCGCTTACAACTGTAATTGCTCTTTTAGTTTCAGTATTCAATCCAAACAATTCATTACAATTTACTACATCTTTCCCTAAAAATGTTTTTGAAATAAGTTTCTTAATAGCCTTTATGGGCTGGATGCCTGCACCTTTAGATGTATCTGTGTGGCAATCGGTTTGGGTGTATGAAAAAGCAAAAAACCAACCTAAGTTAAGTTTAAAAACCTCGTTGTTTGACTTTAACTTAGGGTATATAGGCACCTTATTAATTGGAATCTGTTTTCTTTTAATGGGAGCACTGGTTATGCATGGTACAAATCAAGAATTTAGTGCAAGCGGGGTAGGTTTTGCCAATCAGTTTTTAAATATGTACACATCTACTTTAGGAAACTATGCATTTGCTTTTATTGGCTTAGCTGCGCTTACTTGTATGTTTAGTACAACAATAACAGCTCTCGATGCATCGCCACGAGCATTAGCAAAAGCAATAGAATTAGTAGGCTTTAAAATTAAAAATGGATATCAATATTGCTTGGTGTTTTTAAGTTTTGGGACTATAGCAATTTTATTTTTTATGTTGTCGGAAATGGCTTTACTAGTAAAAATAGCCACTATTGTTTCTTTTTTAACAGCTCCTTTTTATGCTATATTAAATTATTTCTTAATGTTTGGAAAACATAGTACTGTTAAGCAACCTAAACCTTTTTTTAAATACTTAAGCATTTCAGGAATCCTTTTTTTAATAGGTTTTGGACTTTGGTATGTAACTACTTTATTTAATTGATTATGATATTAGATCACATTAACAATAACCATTTGTATAAAAATATTCACCCTAATTTAACCAAAGGGTTCGATTATATTTTGAATACCGATTTTTCAACTTTAGAAACAGGAAAACACCTCATTCAAGGACAAGAAATATTTGCATTGTTTGAAAAATACAGGTCTAAGCCCATAGAAAAATCAAATCTTGAAGCACATAAAAAATATGTTGATATTCAATATATGATTGAAGGTGAGGAGTATATTCAAATAGCACCGTTGACTACTCAAAAAATTATAGAGGATATACCAAATAACGATCTTACATTTTATGAAGGAAGTGGTCAAAAAATTAAATTAGAAAAAGGCAATTTTGCTATTTTTTTTCAAACAGATGCTCATGGACCAGGGATACAAATAGATAAATCCGAGGAGATTACCAAAGTTGTAATTAAAGTACAAATAAACTAAAAAACTTAGTGGTAAAAGTTTCTAGATAAAAGTAAAAAACGTTAAATTCCAGACATTAGTTTTTCGTATTTTAGAGGTATAATTTAATAGCTAAAATTTGTAAATAATACAATTGTAAATGGTTGATTTAAAACAAGAAACAGAAACACTTATAGCACATTTAAAACGAGGGGGGATAATTTTATATCCTACAGATACCGTATGGGGCTTAGGGTGTGACTCTACAAACGCGGATGCTATTGAGAAACTTCTTAGAATAAAAAAGAGTGACGCTAATAAATCGATGCTATGTTTAGTAAACGATTTTAAAATGCTACAACAGTTTGTAGAGGAAGTGCCAGAAGTAGCTTACGATATTTTAAAATTTGCTAAAAAGCCAACAACTATAATTTACGATAATCCAATTCGAGTTTCTGAAGCATTAATTGCTGATGATAATACCTTGGGAATTAGAGTCGCAAGAGATCCTTTTGTGGGTAAATTGATTAAAAAATTCAGAAGACCAATAGTATCTACCTCTGCTAATTTCTCGGGACAACCCACACCAACAAAATTCAGTGAAATTGATCCTGAATTAATTAAACTTGTTGATTACGTGTGTAAAGTAGAATCGAATAGTAAATATAAAAAAGCATCAGCCATTATTAAAATAGGAATGGATAGTACCGTAAAGGTGATTCGTAATTAAAATAGATATAATAATACCAATACTATATGTTAGTACCTTTTTCTGAATTACCAGAAAATGCCCGTGTATGGGTATACCAAGCAAATCGATCTTTTTCGACAGATGAATTGATTGAAATAACTCGAAAGGTTGATGATTTTATTACAAGCTGGACAGCACATGGTGCCGACTTAAAAGCAGGTTATGAAATTCAATACAAACGCTTTATTGTTTTAGCTATAGATCGTAGTTTTAATGATGCATCAGGATGTTCAATTGATGCTTCTGTTCGTTTTATACAACAATTAGAAAAAGAATATGATGTTGATTTAATGGATAAAATGAACGTTTCATTCAAAAGTGGCGAGTTTGTTGCATATAAAAATTTAATAGACTTTAAAAAAATGGTGAAAACGCGTGCCGTTTCAGAAAAAACCATAGTTTTTAATAACTTAGTCAACGATATCGCCGAATATAAAAATAATTGGGAAGTTCCCATTACCGAAAGTTGGCATAACCGATTTTTAAAATAATAAATATATTGAAGCAGTACATTTTTATAGTTTTCCTAATAGGTTTTTGTAGTTTATCTCAATCTCAAGTAGATCCGTTACTTTCGCAAGATGTTATCGCTCAAAAAAAATGGGTGGATAGTGTTTACAATCAATTAAGCTTAAAGCAGAAAGTAGGACAACTTTTTATGGTTGATGTTTTTTCCGTGAGAGGAAAAGCAGAACAGGACCGTATCGCAAAGCTTATTGAAAGTGAAGAAATAGGAGGGGTTATTTTCTCTAAAGGAGGCCCAGTCGGTCAAGCTAAAATGCATAATGCTTTACAAGCAAAATCTAAAATCCCATTATTGGTATCTATGGATGCAGAATGGGGTTTATCTATGCGGTTAGATTCTACTTACGCTTTCCCTTGGAACATGACTTTGGGAGCTATAAAAGATACTTTACTAGTTAAAAAAACAGGGCGAGCAATAGCCAAACACTGTAAACGCTTAGGAGTACATATTAATTTTGCTCCAGTTATTGATATTAATACCAATCCTATAAATCCTATTATAGGAAATCGTTCGTTTGGCGAAACTAAAGAATTGGTTGCCAACCACGGTACTGCTTTAATGCAAGGAATGCACAGTCAAAATGTATTAACCAGCGGAAAGCATTTTCCAGGGCATGGGGATACTAGTAAAGATTCTCACAAAACCTTACCTACGATTACATTTTCAAAAGAACGAATTTTAGAAACAGAATTATATCCTTTTCAACAACTTATAGATAACGGAATATCGAGCATAATGATTGCTCATTTAAATATTCCTAGTTTGGTAGAAAAAGAAGGGCTGCCATCTTCTTTATCGAAAAATGTAGTTACCAATTTATTACAGGAACAAATGAAATTTAAAGGCTTAATCTTTACAGATGCCTTAAATATGAAAGGGGCTTCTAATTTTAAAGAACCCGGAGCTATTGATGTAGCTGCATTTGAAGCAGGAAATGATATTTTGTTAATTTCAGAAGATATTCCGAAAGCGGTTCAAAAATTAGTTGCAAAAATAGAGGCTGGCAAAATTACGGAGGCTCGTTTGAAAAAATCTGTTATTAAAATTTTAAAAGCAAAATATAAAGTTGGACTTCATAACTACAAGCCTGTAGTTACCGAAAATTTAATAAGTGATTTGAACACGCAAGCTAATGATGTACTTTATGAGCAGTTGGCAGAAAATGCAATAACTGTTATTAAAAATAATTTAAATTTTATTCCTGTAACTGATTTAGAATTAAAAAATGTAGCCTATGTGCATTTTGGTGAGGCTTCTGGAGACGCTTTTTACAATCAATTAAAATCGTATACTAAAATAGACCGCATTAAAATTAGTACTCGTGAAGATATTGATAAACTTAAAAATTACAATCAAGTAATTATAGGATATCACGCCTCCAATGCTTCGCCTTGGAAATCTTTTAAAATGAGTGCTAACGAAAAAAAACTAATCCGTACGATAGCACAAACCAACAACTCTTTATTGGCTTGTTTTGCTAAACCTTACGCACTTAATAACTTGCCAGCTTTACGGTATCTAAATGCTGTTGTTGTAGGTTATCAAAATAGTTCGATATTTCAAGAAAAAGTAGCACAATTAATTTTTGGAGCCATTCCTGCTAAAGGAAAACTCCCTGTAAGTATTACTCCCGATTATAAAGTAGGCGACGGTTTTTTTTTGAATAATAAGTACCGTTTGTCCTATGGATTACCTGAAAATGTTGGTGTAAATTCAAAAAAATTAGCTAAAATTGATTCTATTGTAAACATAGCTTTAGATAATAAAATGACTCCAGGCTTGCAGCTTCTTGTAGCTCGAAAAGGAAAAGTGATTCACCATAAAGCTTACGGATTTCAAACATATCAAAAAAAGGATTCCATAACAAAAACTTCTGTTTACGACCTTGCGTCATTAACAAAGATATTGGCTACCCTTCCTTTATTTATGAAACTAGAAGAAACAGGGGTGGTACTGTTAAAAGAAGGATTATCTGATTTATTGCCCGATTTAAAAGGCACCAATAAAGACACCATACAAGTTGTAGAGGCATTGTCACATTTTGGAAGATTAAAAGCCTGGATTCCTTTTTACATCAAAACACTCGATTCAGTTACTTTAAAGCCCAGTAATACGTATTATAGAAAACAAAAAGATGCTGTTTTTACGATTAAAGTAGCTGATGAATTTTATTTAAGAAAAGATTACAAAGATTCTATTTATAAAGAAGTAGTAGATAGTGAACTGAGGGAAAAACAAGAATACAAATACAGCGATTTACCGTATTATTTTTTTCAGAAATATATCGAAGAATTCTATAATTCAAGCTTAAGCGAGCTTTCTGCAAATCAATTTTATAAACCATTAGGAGCAAATTACACCGGTTTTCATCCGTTACAAAGATTTCCTAAAAGAGAAATTGTTCCTACTGAATTTGATAGTATTTTTAGAGGACAAGAAATTAGAGGCTATGTTCATGATCAGGGAGCTGCTATGTTAGGTGGAGTTGGCGGTCATGCCGGACTTTTTTCAAACGCTAATGATGTAGCTAAAATAATGCAACTCTACCTTAACAAAGGAACTTACGGAGGACATGAATATTTATATTCGAGTACTTTAGATAAGTTTAATACCTGTTATTATTGCGAGCAAGAAAATAGGAGAGGAGTTGGTTTTGATAAACCACAATTAAAAGAAGTAGGACCTACCTGTGGTTGTGTATCCATGACTAGTTTTGGACATAGTGGTTTTACAGGCACTTATGCTTGGGCTGATCCCGAAGAAGAAATAATTTATATCTTTTTAAGTAATCGTACCTATCCTGATGCGACTAACCGAAAATTGATTAAAGAAGATATTCGAACCAAAATTCAAAGCTTGATTTACGAAGCTATTGAAGATTAGAAAATATAAAATGAAAATAGCAGTTGTATGTTATCCAACTTATGGAGGAAGTGGTGTTGTCGCTACAGAATTAGGAATTGCGATGGCAAAAAAAGGACATGAAGTTCATTACATAACTTACAGTCAGCCAGTACGATTGGATATGTTAAACGAAAACATACATTTCCATGAAGTAATTGTACAAGAGTATCCGTTGTTTCACTACCAGCCTTATGAATTAGCTTTATCGAGTAAGTTAGTACGTATTATAAAAAGATACGATATTGAAGTATTGCATGTTCATTATGCGATACCGCATGCTTATGCAGGGTATATGGCACAGCAAATGTTAGCACAAGATGGAATACACATTCCTATGGTAACAACTTTACACGGTACCGATATTACTTTAGTAGGAAATCACCCACATTATAAACCAGCAGTTACTTTTAGTATCAATCAAAGTAATGCCGTTACATCGGTGTCGCAAAGCTTAAAAGAAGATACACTAAGATTATTTAATATTAAAGAAGACAAAATTGAAGTAGTTCCAAACTTTATAGATGCTTCGAAGGGTAATTTAGGTAACGAAGAATGTAAAAGACATATGATGGCCGAGCCTAATGAACGTATTGTAACACATATTAGTAACTTTAGACCTGTAAAACGCATTGAAGATGTAGTTTTAATTTTCGATAAAATATTAAAGAAAGTGCCTGCTAAATTAATTATGGTAGGCGATGGACCTTTACTTATTAACGCGAGAAAGCTTGCGCAAGAACTAGGGATAACGGATAAAGTTATTTTTATGGGAAATAGTAACGAAATTCATAAAATATTATGTTTTTCGGACCTGTTTTTATTGCCTTCTGAAACTGAAAGTTTTGGTTTAGCTGCATTAGAAGCCATGATACATAAAGTACCTGTTATTTCGAGTAATGCCGGTGGAATACCTGAGGTTAACAAACAAGGATTTTCGGGGTATTTAAGTGATGTTGGCAATATAGACGAAATGGCTAAAAATGCGATTAGCATTTTAGAATTTGATGAAATCTTAAATAAATTTAAAGAAAACGCCAAAACACAAGCAGCAAATTTCGACGTAAATGCCATTGTACCTGTTTATGAAGAAATATATAAAAGAGTATTAAAGCATAAGCAATTAATATCTTAATTTTATAGTTTTAAAAAACTAACTAAATAGTAAACTATTGAACTTATATCCTCTAAAATTTCAGCCTTTATTTAAATATAGAATGTGGGGTGGAGAAAAATTAAAAACTTTTTTAAACAAAGAATATCAAGAAGATTCTATTGGTGAATCTTGGGAAATTTCGGATGTTAAAAATGACGAAACCTTAGTTGGTAACGGACTATTACAAGGGAAATCCATACAAAATTTAATTTCTGAATACGGTAGTGCCTTTTTAGGTAAAAAAGTACAAGATAAATTTGGTACAGAATTTCCATTACTTATAAAATTTATTGACGCCAAAACACCTTTGTCTATACAGGTTCATCCTAGTGATGCTTTAGCTAGAGAAAGACATCAGTCTTTCGGTAAAAATGAAATGTGGTACGTAATGCAAGCCGATGAAAATGCTGAACTTATTGCAGGTTTTCAGAAGAAAATTAGTAAAAAAGAATATACTTCAATAGTCGAAAAAGGAGCTATTTTAGAAGCTTTACATGCTCAAAAAGTAGCTGCTGGTGATGTGTTTAATATTCCAACAGGTAGGGTACACGCTATTGGTGCTGGGGTTTTACTGGCCGAAATTCAACAAACTTCCGATATTACTTATCGTATTTACGATTATAACAGGGTAGATGCTAAAACAGGAGAAACCCGTGAATTGCATACTGAACAAGCCATAGAAGCTATCGATTATACTGTAGAAGAATCGTATACGACTAATTATAAAACAAGTCCAAATACTTCAGAAGAATTAGTGCACACTCCTTATTTTAAAACTAATATTTTGGAATTAAAAGGTACCTTAAATCAAAACCACATAAACAAAGATTCTTTTGTAATATATATGTGTGTTGAAGGTAATGCTACTTTGATTTATGATACTATTGATTATACGCTACATACAGGAGAAACTATATTAATACCTGCTTCGCTAAATGATTTCGTATTAAAAGGTGAAGCTAAGTTACTGGAAGTTAGTTTGTAATACTAAAAAAAGATAGCGTTAACTAAAAGTAAATGGAAGCATTATGTCGTTTTTCCCTAAAGAATTTAAAGAAGCTTTAAGTCACCTACCAGAAACAGAAAAGGATAAGCTAATTTTACGCTTGTTAAAAAAAGATTTAAACTTAGCGAATAGACTACTTTTTGAATTAGTAGACACAAAAACAGTAGAAGACCGCAGATTAATTCTTCAGGATCGCATTATAAACCATGTAAAAAGGATAACAGAAACTTTTTACAGTATTGCTTACTTTAATGTGGAAGTAAGATGGCTGAGTGGTGATATTAGTGAGCATGTTCGCATAACCAAAGATAAATATGGTGATGCTAGTTTAAATTTATTGCTTTTAAACGAAGTACTTAAACAAAATAAAAACCACATTTTAGAAGCACGACCTCCTGCAAAACTTCGTAAATTTAGTATTCAAATTATAGCTAGAGTTTTTAAAGTATTATTATTAATCCATAAGATGGATGTTGATTTACATCTTGATTTTAAAGAGGATTTAATGCTTTTAGGTAAATTAATTAGCGATAATAAAAAAATAATGGATACAGCTGTAAAAAATGGTTTGGATATTAATTGGTTACTAAATGCTGAAATACCAAGTGATTTAGCCAACATACACAAAGAGCTAAAAGCTAATGGTTTTTTAAAGTAAATCAATTTGCACAAATAGACTATAAAAAAAAGAATGAGTAGCATTTACAGCTACTCATTTTTTTTTAGATTAAATTGATGTGGTTTATTTAATCGAACTCTTTTTACGTTTTCTTAATTTGAAGTTTAAAAACTCTATGAATAAAGAAAATGCAATCGTAAAGTATAAATACCCTTTAGGTATAGTTCCTACAGAAGAACCTAATAGATTCAGATGCGATAGGTGAGCGGCTTCAGAAATTAACATAAAGCCAATAAGTATTAAAAAGGACAATCCTAATATTTGTACCGAAGGATGCTTATTTACAAAATTACCTACTGGGTTAGCAAATATCATCATTATTAAAACAGAAATAATTACCGCTATAATCATTATAATAAGAGCATCATTTGGATCGGCACTTAAACCGTTTGTCATACCCACAGCTGTTAATATAGAATCAAAAGAAAAAACAATATTTATTATTGCTATTTGAGTGACAGCTCTACCCAAACTAGAAGCACTTTTTTGTTTCAACTCTTCTTCTTCGGCACCTTTTTCTTCTACTTTTTCGTGAATTTCGTGTACACTTTTGTATAGTAAAAATAGTCCTCCTCCAAATAGTATTATGGCTTGTCCACTAATACCTGCTTGTAACCAAGAGAGGTTAATATGCCAAAAAGGAGCTTCCATGGCAACGAGTAACGAAATTCCGAATAAAAGAATAATACGCATTACCATAGCTAGGACTAAACCAATGTTAGTTGCATTTTTTTGTTGACTTTCGGGTAATTTACTAGCAGCTATTGAAATAAAGATAATATTGTCTATTCCTAATACAATTTCTAAAAAAGTTAGTGTTAGTAGTGCTACCCAAGCATCTACTGAGGCAAAAATTTCAAACATAATTAATTAATTTTAGTGGCTGTACCTTTAGCTTTACGTTCGGCGCCAACCAAACCATACTCAAAGGTATATTCATTTTTATTTGTAGTTATTATTTTTATATGTAATGGCTTTTCTTCACTTCTTTTTTTAGGATTCAAATTTCTTAAAATACATTCACAGTCATTTACCCAGCGTATACTCGAAGTATCCGCTTTATTTTTAAAATAATCGATTTCAATGGAATCTGATCGCTTAAATCTACTCGTTGCTAACTCACCGTTCAAAAATGTTTGATATTCAAACATACCCGTTTTAAAATAGGAACAATTTCTTTCTTGCTCGTAGCAGGAAATTAATAATGAAGGTAAAATAAGAAATATAAAGCAATACCTGCTAAACATGAGTTTCATTTTGAAAGGTAAAAATAATTCAAAAATTACAGAACTAAGCTATGCTTATGAAACTCATCTGTTTAATTTTTATATTCTTTAAATGAATTATCTGTATAAAAGATAATAATACGATCTATAGAGGATGCGCTTTTAGGATTACTTTCTGTTTCAGAACCAGTAAAAGCTTTTGCTATTGTATTTGATTCAATAAAATTTGAATCTTTTTCAGATGCTTTAGGTTTTTCTTCGGATTTATTTTGGAATAGAGTTGGAGCTTGTGAGGTGTTTATATTTTTAGGGAAATTCCCTTTGCCTAAAATCAACCAATCAAAAGTTACTTCATCAAAATTATCTAAGATGTGTAACACAAAATCCAAACTGGGTTTATTTCTTCCGGAAACTATATGTGATATAGAAGAGCGACCAACCCCTAACTTTTCAGCAAAAGCGGAAGCGGATAGTCCATAATGATCAAAAATCACTTGTAGACGATTAGTAAACATTTCGTTGTTTATCATTGTAAACTATTTATCAGAATATCGATATTTACAAATGTAACAATATATTTCTATGATTACAAGATAAGTAAAATAGAATGATTGTATTAAAGCATCGCTTTAATACAATCATATAAACTACTGAAAATTAGCATTTTATAGTGTTTTTATTACCTGTTAAAGCACTAACTGTCATTTGTTTATCAATAATACCAATTACTTTAAATGCTAAATGTAAGAATGTTTACTATTTGTAAATAAAGAGGAAGGGCTCTTTGTTTACTTTTGTGAAATACTTCTTGTTTATGATTGTAAACAACGAAATGATTACAACTTGTCATTTGTTAAATGAATAGTTCTTAGCTTTGTGTTTTGTCAATTAGATTAATATTATGAGCAGCACCATCGATATATTAGAACAATACACTTCTTATAAAGAAAATTCAATTCAGGATAGATACATTAACTATACAGATATAAAACCATTATTAAAAAAATGGAGTGTTACATTCAATATTAAAGAACTTGGAGTATCTGAAAATAACCTACCTATAGAACTTTTAACTTTAGGAACAGGAAGCAAAAAGCTTTTACTATGGTCTCAAATGCACGGTAATGAGAGTACCACTACAAGGGCAGTTTTTGATTTACTTAATTTTTTAGCAGATCCATTAAATACCATCGCTCAAAATATTCTGAAAGAATGTACCTTATATATAGTGCCAATGTTGAATCCAGATGGTTCAACTTTGTATACACGTGCTAATTTTAATGAAGTTGATTTAAACAGGGATGCACAAGACTTATCCCAGGCGGAAAGTATTATTTTTAAAAAGCTAGTTGATGAAGTAGATCCTTTGGTAGCTTTTAATTTGCATGGTCAGCGAACTATATTTAGTGCAGGGCAAACCAATAAAAGTGCTATTGTTTCTTTTTTATCACCTTCAAGTAATGCTGAGCGAACGGTAACGGAGAGTAGAAAGATAGGAATGCGTATTATTTCGGAAATGAACACCGCACTTCAGCAACATATTCCTAATTGTGTAGGGCGTTATGATGATGGTTTTAATATCAATTGCACCGGAGACACCTTAGAAAATAATAACATAACGACTATATTATTTGAAGCTGGTCATCATCCAAACGATTACAAAAGAGAGGTTACTCGTAAGTGGATGTATTTATCTTTAGTTACATCCTTAAATTTTATTGCTTCTAACGTATTAAATTCAGAAGGATACGATGCTTATTTTGACATTCCTGAAAATGGCAAGTGTTTTAAAGACATTATTATTAGAAATTACAACTACAAAAACAACAAAGTAGACATCTCCATACAATATAAGGAGCAATTACAAGAAAATGAGGTAGTATTCCTTCCGTATATTGCTGATATTCAAAGTAACATATCCGAATATGGCCATTATGAAGCGAATGCAGCCGAAGATACTATAACGATATTAACAACTACAGAAAAACTAAAAATTGATAATAAAATTGTTAGTATTCAAGTTAATGATAAAGAATTCTCAGTATTTCCAATAATTTATTAGAAATAATGCTTTAAAATCGTATAAAACTAGTATTTTAGCATTCGATTAATTAAAAAATCATAGACATGGCAAAATTTAAATTAGACGAGGTTGATCACCAGATCTTAGATATGCTTATTGAAAATACAAGAACTCCTTTTACGGATATCGCAAAAAAACTTCTGATTTCAGCAGGTACAGTACACGTACGTGTTAAAAAAATGGAGGAAGCAGGCATTATTCAAGGCTCCTCTTTAACTTTAAATTATACAAAGTTAGGTTATTCATTTATTGCCTATGTCGGTATATTTCTTCAAAATACTTCTCAAACAAAATTTGTTTTGGAGCGTATTAACGAAATTCCATTTGTAACTGTTGCTCATGTTACTACTGGAAAATTTAATATTTTCTGTAAAATAAGAGCTAAAGACACCAATCATGCTAAAGACATTATTTTTATGTTGGATGATATTGAAGGTGTGTATAGAACAGAAACAATGATTTCTTTAGAAGAAAGCATAAACGATAAAAAGCGTTTAATGCACTCTATATTTAACGAAATGAACTAGTAACAAGGCTAAACAAACTACATGAGCAGATCACCAAAAATGTCTCGTTTTAGCGAAGACGTACTTTCAAAATACCAAATTTACAACAGTATTTTCATGACCTTACCATTTGATAAGGTTACGAACACGGGAGTTTTACTTCCTTTATTTAAAGAAGTTTGTGACAAAGGTTTTGCAGAAAAGCAAACACCAACACAAATCGTAGAAAACTTTTTTAAGTTATATCAAGATCACCCTTCTGAAGATGAAAAAAACACTTTATTATTTCGTTTTATACAATATATAGAACGTCAAGTAGTGTTATTTGATGCTATTGAAGATGCAGCTTTTACCAAAGTAAATAATATGGACGGTAGGGGAACACTTCGTAGTTTAAAAGAAGAAGCAGACGAAAAAGGGTTAATGCCTGTAATGCAAGCGTTTTTAAAAGAATTTAAAATTCGCCCAACATTAACAGCACACCCAACTCAGTTTTATCCGGGTACTGTTTTAAGTATTATTCGCGATTTAGATACTGCAATCAGAGAAAATGACCTATTAACGATTAAAAAGTTATTAGCTCAATTAGGAAAAACGGCTTTCTTTAAAAAAGAAAAACCATCTCCTTTTGATGAGGCTATTAGTTTAATATGGTATTTAGAAAATGTATTTTATGATTCTATAAGTTCTATCTACAATTATATTCAACAGAATATATTTAATGGAGAACCTATTGATAACGATATCATAAACATTGGTTTTTGGCCAGGTGGAGATAGAGATGGTAATCCTTTTGTAACTACAGAAACTACAATTAAGGTAGCAGAAAAGCTTAAAAATTCTATTCTATCGAATTACTATAAAGATATCCGTAGACTTAAACGTCGTATTACTTTTGGTGAATTGCCTGATAGAATTAATGAGTTAGAACAAACGCTTTACCAAAACATATATTACCCAACAACAAATTCTACATTTACTTTAGAGTTTTTTGAGAAAGAATTAGCCGAAATCCGTAAGATTTTAATTGATGAGCACAATAGTTTATACTTAAATGAACTGGATGTACTAATCAATAGAGTAAACTTATTTGGTTTTCACTTTGGTACGTTAGATATCAGACAAGATTCTCGTATACACCATAATGTGTTAACAAAAATTGTTGAAGAAACTACCGCAGCGAACTTGGGTATTTTTCCAGACAATTACAGCTCTCTTTCAGAAGAAGAGCAAATGCAAATATTATCGACAACCACTGCTAAATTAGATCCAGATTCTTTAAAAGATGAAATGGCGCGAGCTACTATTGGTTCTATTTATGCAATGAAAGATATTCAGGCAAATAATGGAGAAAGAGGAGCAAACCGTTACATTATTAGTAACAACGGAAGTGCATTAAATGTTTTAGAAACATTTTGTATGATTCGTTTATGTGATTGGGAACAACCTTCTACCCATGTAATCCCTTTATTTGAAACCGTACCCGATTTAGAAGTTGCCGATAGCGTAATGGAGCAGTTATATACTAATCCAGAATATATGGCGCAATTACAACGTAGAGGAATGAAGCAAACAATTATGCTTGGTTTTTCTGACGGAACAAAAGATGGTGGTTATTTAATGGCCAACTGGGGTATTTTTAAAGCCAAAGAAGCTTTAACAACTATGTCTCGTAAGTATGGAGTTAAAGTTGTTTTCTTTGACGGACGTGGAGGACCACCAGCAAGAGGTGGAGGTAAAACAAGTCAGTTTTACGCATCTTTAGGACCAACAGTAGAGGATGAGGAAATCCAAATGACAGTCCAAGGTCAAACTATTAGTTCTAATTTCGGAACGACAGATTCTTGTCAGTATAATTTAGAGCAATTATTAGGTGCTGGTATTTCTAACGAGTTATTTACAAATCCTACTAAAATAATTAAAGACGAAAATCGTGCTACGATGCAAGAATTGGCTGATGTGAGTTACAAAACTTACTCAGACTTTAAAGCACACGATAAATTTTTACCATATTTGGAAAAAATGAGTACGTTAAAGTACTATGGAAAAGCCAATATTGGTAGTCGTCCATCAAAACGAGGATCGGGATCGGAACTTAGATTTGAAGATTTAAGAGCCATTCCTTTCGTAGGAAGCTGGAGTCAGTTGAAACAAAATGTACCAGGTTTTTATGGAGTAGGTACTGCGATTCAATCTTTTATCGAAAAAGGAGAATTTGAAAGAGTACAACAATTGTACAAAGATTCTACTTTTTTCAAAACATTACTTGAAAACAGTATGATGAGTTTAACGAAGTCCTTCTTTGATTTAACCGCATATATGCAAGATGATCCTGAATTTGGTGAATTTTGGAAAATTATTCACGAAGAATATAAATTAACAAAATCATTATTACTTAAATTAACAGGGTATGATGAGTTAATGCAAAATGAACCCGTAAGTAAGGCTTCAATTCAAATTAGGGAATCTATTGTACTACCATTATTAACTATTCAACAGTATGCTTTAAAAAAGCTTCAAGATATGAATAGAAACGGAGAGGATAGTGGAGAGTTATATGAAGTTTTCGAAAAAATGGTAACACGTTCATTATTCGGAAATATTAATGCAAGTAGAAACTCTGCTTAATAGCATTTAAAAAGTAGCGAATTTATAAGCGCTACAACAAGTTAAAGCGGATGTCTGATTTTTTAGACATCCGCTTTTTTATTTTATAAATACAAGCTAGAATCTTTACTAAATGTTAATGTTATAAAAGCAATTGATATTTATAATATATTATAGAAAAAAGTAAAATGAGGCTATTATTCTTAATATTTGTTAGTTTTTCCTTGTTAGTTGGTTGTAAATCGTCGAATTCCGTAGCTAAGCAAGAATTAATTTTAAAACAATTTTCAGAATTAGAAACATTAATCAACAACAAAAATTATACTATTGAAATTACTGCAGTGTTTCCTTTTAATACCAATGGAACAACTCAGGTCTTAAATTCTATTTTATTGCAAACAGGAGGTAATAATGCTAATAGGATTGATGTAAATAAAGAAGGTTATTATATTAAAGTAATCAACGATTCAACAAAAGCAGATTTACCTTTTTTTGGAGAACGCAGAATTGTTTCCAATTATGGAGGTAATGATAGTGGCATATTGTTTGACGCTTCATTAAAAAATTATTCGCTCAACAAGAATCTTAAAAAGAAAACTCTAAATATAAATTTTGATGTCAGTAATAATACCGAAAGTTATGCTGTTTATATAACTGCTTATCCAAACAAGATCGTAAACATAACTATAAATTCTTCGCACACAGCAAATATTTCTTATTTGGGTATTTTAACTACAGGGACAGTTAATTAGGTTTAAAGTATACTGTAACTAGAAGTATTCATTTATTACTAAATATTCTATTTTACATAATATAAATTATAGTACAAATAGAACTTTTTCTGTTCTATTTTACATAGATTCAGATATAGCGCCTTTAGGTCTATATCGTCAGTATTTATGTAACAGCCGTTTTACGACCTAAGTTTCATTTATATTCGTAAGCTATAATGTAATATTATAAGAATCCTTGGTACTTGGTTCTACAAACATTTGTTTATTGCATTAGGTATAAATCGCATATTCCGTACTATCATACAGAAATTTTCAAATACGCGATTTATTAGAAACATCTCATTTTAAATATTAGTACTATAATTAGAAATTATGTACGGAATATTTTCAAGATTAATAATCTTTGAAATATTAGTGAGCTTTTGCGGCTGGGCTGCTAAATGCCCTATTTTCGTATTTAATAATAATCCTACAAGATTTTTTTCTACAGCATTCTCGTTAGGTTTCCGCAAGAGTATAAAATTTTCCAAACGCGTCATCCATAAGAAATTTATATATACTTGTTATATGCAGTATAACTTCGATTAAACTTCTTTTTATTTAGAACTTCTAATATTATGTAAAATAGAAATTCAACTTTTGAACTCTTTTGGGTTTAATCATATCTTTTTTTCTTGATACGGCAAAGTACACTTTGAGCTAGCCTGTGCGGTGGAAAAACAAAAAAATCAAAGTTGCATAAAACTTTGGAAACAATTACGATCACTTTCAGATTTAAAGTTTTTAATCAGAATTTTCTCTTTATTAATCAATAGTTTTGTCTCCTTTGTATTCATAACATTTATCAATTATTAAAACTTTTTTATAATTTTGATATCCTCAATATGAATAATTTAGAGATAATATTCCCATTCCATACACATGCCACTTCTCTCCTATCGTCGCTTTGGTCAAAGAGTATTACATTTCTATTTTAGATAAATGCTATTTTAAGACAAATTTTTCATTAATATTCATAAAACTGTAGTATTTGGGTTCTTACAAACATTTGTATTTTGTATTCAATTTAAATTCCATATTCTGTACTATGTATGGTTCATAACTTTTTAAATACGCGATTTATTAGAAACATCTCGTTTTAAATATTAATATCGATATTGAAATAATTAGCCTATAACGGTTACTTATTTTTTAGCTTTCTTCATGGATATTTTAAAATCATCAATATTTCCAGATAATTTTAAGTTTAAGTATTTTATTTTTTTATTAGGGTCCACCTCTATTATTTCATCTTCTTCTAAATTATTTCCCTTATTTTTCTTATTACTAAATAGTTTATACTTGGCAGCCTGTTTTATAGTTTTCCAAGGAATTCTTAAGTAGTAATCAATATTGTTATCTAAATCTTGTGATCCCGATAATTCCATATGCCCTAGTGTAGATGCAATAGTCATATTAGGTATGGTAATTCGTCCTTTCATTATATCTATATGATTTTGAAGGGTATCAAATTTAATATTAGAAAGGTTTTTATCACCCATATACTCGGATAGCATATCCATAGGCTTATAGTTTAGTAATTGCCCATTAAATACTTTTACATCCATATGAATTTCAGATTGATCTAAGTCGGGCAATAAATCGGGATAGACTCTAATTTTTCCATCTATAGTGGTTGTAACACGTCCTTTTAAATTATCTGAAACTAAATGTTCTTGCCCAAAATTTTCAAACTTAAATAAGAACTTATCAATATCAATATTAGTAGCTTCTATTTTAGGTTTTATATAAATATGTTTTGGATCGCTACCGTTAAAATACCCTGTCATTTTCAAATGACCATTAGCGGCATTCAAATTCAATTTATCTACATGAATGTAATGGTCTTCCGTAGTTCGTATGCTTGATTTTATGTTTTGTAAATGAACACGATTATAGATGAAATGATCTATTTCTACATCAAATTTCATATCCGTAAACGGTAGCTCATACAAATTAAAAGCATTGGCATGTGCTGCAATATCTGTAGTTTTTGTGGTTACAAGCTCTTTCTTTGGTTTTTGTTTTGGTTTTTCTTCAGGAGGGAATAATTGATCATAATCTACATAATTTGCTTTAAAACTAAAGTAATTGTCTTTTTTACTATTGGTAATATCTTTCCCTAAATAATAATTTACCCCTACGTTAAAAGAAGTTCTTCCTATTAATCCTATAAAATCTTTAATTACGAGATGATTGTTTTCATAATGGAAATCACCCGTAAAGCGTTCAAATCGCATTGGATGTAACTTCATTTTAGTATTCAGCTTATCTAACTCCACATCTATAGCATGTAATGCTGATGCTTTATAATGCATGCTAGAGTTTAAATGTAATGCTAGTTTTTCAAACTCTTCATGCCTGTATTCCTCTGG
>CALGLV010000011.1 GCA_937958985.1 uncultured Aquimarina sp. | reverse complement strand
TTAGTAGCGGGAACTGGACTCGAACCAGTGACCTTCGGGTTATGAGCCCGACGAGCTACCTACTGCTCTATCCCGCGTTGAATACTCTTAAAAAACACTTAGCTTTTAACTCTTGGCTCATAATACCAACCGTTGTTTAGAGTGGTGCAAATATACAACCTTTTTTTACTTTATCGGTTAAAACCAAAAAAAATAATAAAAGTATTTTGCTTTTTATTACTGCTCGATATCAATAGCACTGAAACCCACTAATTCATTAGCTTTACAACTTACCGAAAGCTGTATCGGATTACAACACACCTCACAATCCTCGACGTATGTTTGCTGATTTACGCTTGTATCAATCAGCATTGATATATTTTCCCAGCAATAGGGGCATTGAAAAAAGTGTTCAAACATTAAAAATTAGATTAAATCAATCCTTTATCTTCTGCTATTTCAGCCATACGGGCTTTTACTTTTTTAAGAGCATGAATTAAAACTTCCCTTTCATCCTTGGTTAAACTATCCTGTACTTCCGGTATAAGCTCGTACATAATAGGTAATACTTTTTCAACAATTTGTTTGCCATAAGCCGTTAAAAAAATTCTATTTACTCTTTTGTCCTGCCCGTCGGGTCTTCTATATATATAGTCTTTCTTAACCATTGAATTCACCACACGCATCATAGACACTTTATCCCTGTGTGTAATGTATGCAAGGTCATTCATAAATTGACCATCATTAACATGTAGTCGTTTTAAAACACTCCACTCTTCTTTTGTAAGGTCTAATCCATTTTTTTTGAACGCGCTTTGTGTTATGAAACCAAAGTCGTAATGAATTTTACCAACCCAAGATAAGGCATGTGAGTTTACGTCTATTTCTTGAAAATCTTCCATCTTATTTTATACTAACTGTTCTACTTGTTCTTGTAATTGCTCCCAAAGCTCCATTTGTCCCTGAAGGTCTTTTTTAAGTTTTTCATAAGAACTTAAAAAGTTTTTCTCCTTCATTGTTTCCTCATAATTAGCTAGCAATTTTTGATCCAATTTTTTAATTTTCTTCTCTAAATTACTAATCTGCGATTCAGCATTACTTACTTTATTTTGAAGTGCTTTTATTTTTTTATCATTCTCGTAATTCGAAGTAGGCTTTTCTTTTTTCTTTGAAACTACTTTTGTTGTTTTCTCTATCTCCCGAAGGTTCATTACTTTTCGCTCTTCCAAATAGTAATCAATATCACCAAGATACTCTTTAATATTCCTGTCTTTAAATTCGTAAACTTTATTAGTAAGTCCTTGTAAAAAATCTCTATCGTGAGAAACTAACAACAATGTGCCTTCAAAATTTTCAAGCGCCGACTTTAAAACATTTTTAGATTTAATATCAAGATGGTTCGTAGGCTCATCCATCACCAAAACATTAATAGGTTGTAACAATAATTTACAAAGCGCTAACCTATTTCGCTCTCCACCCGAAAGCACTTTTACTTTTTTATCTACTTCATCCCCTCTAAACAAGAAAGACCCGAGCATATCGCGCACTTTACTTCTTGTTTTTTCATTAGCCGCATTAATCATTGTTTCATGAATCGATAATTCACCATCTAAATATTCTGCCTGATTTTGCGCAAAATATCCTAACTGTACATTATGTCCTAGCTTAAGACTTCCTGTAAATTCCAATTCACTAACTATCATTTTAGCAAGCGTGGATTTACCTTGTCCGTTTTGACCAACAAAAGCCACCTTACTTCCTCGCTCTACTAATAAATCAATATTTTCTAATATTACTTTATCACCATAAGCCTTACCTGCTCCTTCTGCCTCAACAACAACTTTACCAGGCTGTATGCTTACAGGAAATTTAATGTTCATTACCGAATTGTCGTCTTCATCTACTTCAATTCTATCAATCTTATCTAGCTTCTTCATCAAAGATTGCGCCATAGAAGCTTTTGATGCTTTTGCTCTAAACTTTTCAATTAACTTTTCAGTTTGCTCTATTTGTTTGGATTGATTTTTTTGAGTTGCCAATTGCTGATCTCTCAACTCCTCTCTCAATACCAAGTATTCTGAATAAGGCTTATCATAATCGTAGATTTTTCCTAAAGAAATTTCGATGGTACGATTCGTTACATTATCCAAGAACATTTTATCGTGCGATACAATCACTACAGCGCCAGCATACGATTTCAAAAAGTTTTCTAACCAAATAATAGATTCAATATCTAAGTGGTTGGTAGGCTCATCTAACAATAATAAATCATTATTTTGGAGCAATAACTTAGCCAACTCTATTCGCATGCGCCATCCTCCGGAAAAAGTATCTGTTAAATTATCAAAGTCCTCAGATTTAAAACCCAATCCTAAAAGAACTTTTTCAGTATTTCCTTGATAATTATACCCCCCAAGAATTTCGTAATGCTCTGTAAAATCACTTACATCCTCTATAAGCTTACTGTAACTATCACTTTCATAATCGGTACGTTCTGTTAACTGCGTATTAATTTCTTCAATTTGACGCTCCAGAGTTTTAATTTCTTCAAAAGCTTCGTAAGCTTCATCCAAAACTGTTCGCCCCTCAACAAAATCAATATCCTGTCTTAAAAAACCAATTCGTGCATTTTTTTCCATGGCAATTTGACCAGTATCAGACTCCTGATCTCCGGACAATATTTTAAGCATGGTAGATTTTCCTGCTCCGTTTTTACCGACCAAACCTATCCTATCTCCAGGAGTTACTTTAAAGGTAATCTCCTCAAAAAGAAATTCTCCAGCAAAAGAAATTGAAAGATTATGAATGTTAAGCATACACTATATTTTTATGCAAAGATGCTCATTTTTTATGTAGAATAAAAGAAGCTCTTAACTTCAATTTATATTTATATATGCAACACAAGTAACCGTAAAAACGATAACTTTACTTTAAAATTGTGTTGTATTTACAATAATAAAAGCATTATGAAATTACTTAAAGGTACCGCATTATACAGTATTATTTTAGGAACTTGCCCCATATGTCAAAACGAAAGCATGTATAAAAAGAGGAATCCTTTTATACTAAACCAACTTTTCGAAATGCACGATCGTTGTACTCATTGCAATACAAAGTACAAAATTGAACCTTCTTTTTTTTATGGAGCGATGTACGTAAGCTATGGTATTGGTGTTGCCTTAGGAGTAGCTGTTTTTTTAATATCGCATTTATTACTTAAAACTAATTTGCTTGTAAGCTTTGTTTTAATTTGTATAGCCGTAATTGGCTTACTCCCCTTAGAAATGAGGTTATCTCGAAATATTTGGATTAACTTATTTATGAAATACGATAAAAAGAAATCAAAGAAAACTAGCCAAAACGCTTAATATCCATTTCAGCAGGCAAGTCGTTATTATGAAGTAATAATTCTTTTTGATGAAAGGAGGCTGTTGGCGCCAATAGCACACCTCTAGTTCCCATACCATTCATAACATACATTTGCTTGAATTGTTTATGCTGACCCAGAAGAGGTCTTCTATCTACAACAGTAGGCCTAACACCAACAATAAAGTCAAGAATAGTGTAGGGCACATTAATTAAATCGTTTAAACGCTCAACGAGTTCTTTTTTAGCTAAAACATCATGATTTTCTTTAAAGCGATGGCCGTAAGTTGCTCCAAATTTATATTTATTAGCCCCTAAAGGAATTATAAAGTAGTAGGACTTAACAGCAACTTGTAAATCTAGCTCTTGGGACTCTACAATTAAATAACTTCCTTTATTACCAACTAATGGTAATTCATTAAAATAAGGGTTTTGTAACATTTTATATCCTTCACAAAAAATGATATTTTTTGATTTTACACCATTATAATTTACTGCAGAATTACTTACATCAAGTTGATCAAAGTCAAATTCTTCATTTAAAAATCTATTCGATTTTTCGAGAAGCTTTTTATAGGCATTAAATATATCAGATATCAACACTTTGCCCGTAAGTTTTACTTCTCCAAATTTGAATTCACTAGTAATGCCTAAACTAAGTGAATTTGTTAAAGTGGGTGCTAAATACTTTTTTAACTGGGGATTATCTGTACGACTAAACCATTTATTTTGCTCTTGAGGGTTATTAAATTTCCTAAAAACAGATAAACTCTTTGTTGTTTGAACACCTAAATACTGACTTAATTCATCGTAAAAATTTTCAGCATACTGCATTTGCTTTTCTGCATCCCATGCAAGAGTAAATCGTTTTAAAATAACTGGATTATAAAGTCCTGCCGCTACAATAGATGCTTTGGTTTCATTACCATCGACAATAAAAACTGACTTACCTTCTTTTTCGAGCTGAAAAGCCATAGACATGCCCGCTATTCCAAAACCCACAATTATATAGTCTACCTCCATATTTGTATAAAAAATAAGCGCCTCTGGAAAACCAAAGGCGCTTATGTGTACTATTTTAATGCTAAATAATTACCTTAATAATTCCACATATCTTGTTCAAAATCACGTATACTTTCCTTTATACGCTGACTCTCTAACAATTGTAATAATGCATTATCATTAATATAATCTTCAACCTTACGATCTCCTTGCTCATTATCTTCACGATAAATTACACTACTATACCTTCTAGAATTCAAAATATGGTCAAACGAAATAGGTTTGTATGTATTTTGACTATTAAAAGCTTTTGCATTATGTAACATTTCACGAACATGAGGATAGTAAACCCAAAAAAGAGGAACTAAATCTGGCTCTTCATCATCAATAAAGTTAACATCAGGTGCAACAGGTGCTATCCCTAATAAACGATATTTTAATTCTCCTTGTCTCTTGTCAAAATACCAAATCCCTTTGATTTTATATTCTGCAATATCCTGAGAAGTTAACTCACGAGTTTCAATATATTCACTAGAAACATTCTCCCCTGCATTAAGTTGCTCTATACCATATTCTGTAGTATCTGTCTTTTTAATGGTCGCACTTAAATCCTCTAATGTTCTTTTTTCGGTAAAATACGAATCCGAATATACATTTGCCAATTCACCGCTTCGAATACCTTTCATTAATACCTCGTACAAAGATCTTCTATCAGATCCTATATTTACAGTATCGATTGGGTAATAAAGAGGAAAATTAACACGTTCATCTAAATCAATAGTTTCCCATGTTGTTTTTGCCCACAGTACATCACGATCGTCTACGTATCCGTACTCCAACGGATTATCATTATCATTTTCAATTTGCTGTGCTGTTTTTTTACCAATTTCATCAGGATTATCAGCATTTAATATATTTGCTTGTCCAAAGGATGAAATCGATGCAAAAGCGCATAGACCGTAAGCTAAAAACTTATTCAAATTCATAATTACAAAAATTATTAGTTTGTTAATTCAACAATAACAGGAGATACTTTTTTAACTCTGTATGCACTTCCTGAAGCTAACTTAGCATTAATGTCAAATATTTGTACAGACTCACCGCGTTTTGCTCTTTTTAAAGCACTTTTAGCGCGGCTATTTAATTTATTTCCTGACACACGTACCGTTGGCTGACCTGGAATCTTTATTTTAAATCCAGATACTCTCAACTTTAAGTTGAAATCAAAATCAGGTAATATTGCACCTACAGATGAGTTTGACAAAGAAGCTTTGGTCATTTTAATGGCCCCATCTTCTCCACGAACTGTACCTACAGGTCTTGGAATATCTTTAATACGGAATTTTTTACTATCCGAAATTTTCTGACCATTTAAAGTACCACTAACATTAATACTAACTTCACGTGACTTCACTGTAGTCACATTCATGTTATATGAACTTCCCGATTTTTTACTTAATCCAGGAGCACTTGCAGTAATATTAGGCACACCAGGTATAGATATAGTCATAGGGTTTACAACACCTCTATACACCACATTCATTTTATCGGCAGAAATAACTGCTGAATTTGGTTTTGGAATTACTGCATATTCACTTTTAATAGGAATCTTAATTATAGAATCTCCTTCTTTAAACTGGAATTCCCCTTTTATAGTACGTTGCCCAACTCCACCAGCAGGGAAACTTAATATTGTTTGCCCTTCCTGCATTGACTCAGGCTTTAAATCTCTACCGTTTACGGTAACCTTAAAAGCTTTTAAAGTCTTATCCTTTTTACCTAAGATAATTTTACCTTTAAACTGCTCATTAGAGAAAAACGCTGTTTTTTCAGGAACAACAATAGCTTCAAAATTAGATAATGAAACTTCTGATTTTAACTGTCCTGATAACATTGCCGAAAGCACTTCGTTTTCAGTCTTTTTAACATCAGCTTGCATCTGAGTTAATTTAGTTAAAGATGCCACTAAAGGAAATCCTTTATAGTGGTAATCTAACCAATCTTGCTTGATTCCGTCTTTATTTTCTACTTTATCAACAGAAAAATCTTTCCCAATACCATCGGTAATTTCTGGATATCCATCTCCTAAAATAGCATTAACTCCTGATTTGAATCCTTCAATTTTACTTAAAAACTCATTTCCTGCTGCACTTGGTCCTGCTGGAGTAAAGAAATGATTATCTAAATAATCTCCTTTATCCATTACCTCATACTGCTTAGGATCTTCAAGACCCTTAGTCATATCTGCTTTAAGATTGGATATGTATCCATTAAGATCTTTTGCTAAAGCCTCAACTTTTACTGCCTTATCTCTTAAAGGCTTGTATTTTTCTGGTTGCTCACTAACTTTCTCATTCAAACCTTCCATGAAAGCCGCATTTCTTGCGTCTGTACTCACGTTAGATTCCGTTAGTTTTTCGTTCATCAGACCAAAAGCTGAAAGTACTTCTTTTGACATATTTAATGCTAACATCGCAATAAATATTAAGTACATCAGATTAATCATCTTCTGCCTAGCGGTTTGTTTACCTCCTGCCATTCTAATTAGTTTTTTTTATTGATTAATAATTTTAAAATAAAAACTAATTAGTTTTTAGACATTGCGCTTAACATACCACCATATACTCCATTTAAAGAAGATAAGTTTGTAGCAAGACTCTCCATTTGCTCTTTTAACTTAGTAGCATTATCTGCGATTGCTTGATTCGCATCAGATTGCTTCTGAGAAGATTCTAATTGAACTTTGTAAAGACCATTTAAAGATTCCATTTGCTGTGCAGCTAATGTCATTTCTTCACTATATTTTTTCTGAGAAGCGATACTATCTATTGTAGGAGCAATTCCTTTAGCAGCACCTTCGAAGTTTCGAACACTTTCTCCTAAACTAGAAAAAAGACTTGCATCAACTCTAGCTTCTTTAAGCATTGCATCTAATTTATCAGACAATAATCCTTTCTCATCTTTAGGCTTTTCACCTTTTTTAGTTTTTTGACCTCCTGCTAATTCAGGATATACGATTGACCAGTCAGTTTCTTCTTCAATTGGTTCAAATGCAGAAATCGCAAAGATAAGTGCTTCAGTTACTAGTCCAATAGTAAGCATTACGTTACCGGTTAATGGTCCTATTTCAAAGTGGATAATTTTGAATAATGCACCAACAATTACGATTGCTGCACCAAGACCGTAGGCCATTGCCATGAATTTTTTGAAACCTCTAGATTGATTTGCCATAATAAATAAAGTTTGTTAAGTTGTTAAATATGTTAATAATAAATTAAATATATAAAGTTTGGGGCTTTATTTCAAATTAATTTTGACCTCCTGTAACATCGGTACCCATATAATCTTGTACCGTACGGAAACCAATGTAACTACGTGCTGAATCAGCATATTCGTAATCACGTGTACTTACCTGTAAAAAATAAGCAACATCTTTCCAAGAACCACCTCGAATTACTTTACGTTTGTTTTCGTCGTTGTTAGAATTCGGATTCATTGATGATGTATATTCATAAGCCGCTGGATCGTATGAAGAGTTAATCCATTCTGAAACATTACCTGCCATGTTATACAGACCATAATCATTTGGGTCAAATGATTTTGCTTCTACCGTATACAATGCCTGATCTGCTGCATAATCCCCTCTATTAGGCTTAAAATTCGCCAAGAAACAACCTCTGTCGTTTTTAGCATAAGGACCTCCCCAAGGAAATGTAGCGGATTCCAAACCACCACGAGCAGCATACTCCCATTCTGCCTCTGTAGGCAAACGGTAACGCGAAACACGGTCTAAGTTTTTCTTATTTTTTCGAGCATCATTCTCGTATTTTGTTCTCCAGTCACAAAATGCTTTAGCTTGCTTCCAAGTAACTCCAACTACAGGATACTCATCGTATGCTGTGTGGTAAAAATACTGATCGTGCATTGGCTCGTTGTACGAATAGTTAAAATCTCGAATCCAAACTGTAGTATCTGGATAAATCTCAACAGCTTCTCTTCGAAGGAAGTCTTTAGAATTCCTGTTTTTAGAACGCGCCATCGACTCGATATCGTAACTCTTGTAATCGTATTTTAATTTTTCTGTTTTAAATATCCTCACACCGTTATAAGACTCTTCAGCCCTAACATATAAAGTATCCATTACTTCAGAAATATATTCATCATAATCTTCTGTACTCAACTCATCAGGATCATTATCCCAGTTAAGAGCGCGACCTTCATAGCCTGTTTCTCCTGTACCTTCGTAATTATCTTTAATATATTGTTGGTAAGCATTTAATTCTTCCTCGTCGGAAGCTTTAAAAGAGAACTGCCCTATCCCTTCTTCCTGCTCAGCACCAACATCATCTGCTAGTTTTGCTAATTCAAACAATGTAATTGAATCCTTAACCCACTCTGTAAACTGACGGTATTCCGAATTGGTGATTTCAGTTTCATCCATATAAAAAGAACGAACTGTTACCGTTTTGGTAGGGGCGTTTTGAAGACCCGCCTTATCATCATCAGCCTTACCCATGATAAAAGCACCTCCCGGCACTAATGTCATTCCATAAGGTTTTTCAGGATGCCAAGCTTTTCCTTTTAATCCTGTTAATTGTCCATTTTTGGAAGGAGTACAACTAATCAAGGCAGCAAGGGCGGCTGCAAACATCAATAGTTTCTTCATAACTTTTCTTAGGTTAAGATCTTTTTTTGGTTCAAGGTAGTAAACCTATTTATTAATTTTCAAAAAAACAATTTTTTTGACGACAAAATTTACTAATCGTATACATATTACATCTCATATTTCATTTTTGCGTTAAACCAACGCTCTGGAATATTTTGATTACAAGCTTTCTCATAATCCGAATAGGTACACGGTAATAACGTATTTGATGTTAAAATATTATCTAGGCTTGCAGAAGGCGTTATTTCCATCCACCAGCGCTCGGTGATATTACTTTTATAGAAAGACAACACTTGATCGTCCACAGGAACTTGGTAATGAATAACATCCATAGCTGCTAGCTCTCCTGTTTCGGACCATCGACAACTTACACCTTCAATAAAATACCAAATTAGCTGAGCCACCAGTTGATCGCTTGATTTAGAACATTTTTCATTTTGATATTCATAAATACCAAAACTTGAAACTTTATCACTAATACCCGCATACCTCGACAAGGCGCAAAGCTCTTTCCCAGACAAGCCGTTAGGGTTTTCACCATAAAAGCTTGCTTCCAGCACATTTAAATCAACCGAGACGATGTCAGCATCTCTCATTACCGGCTCTGCTAATGTTAAATTATTTGAAATTTCTCCCAATCGATATAAATCAAAAAACATCCGCTCAATTAAATCCAACTCTTCTGGAGCCACATAATAGCTTTGGTATCCAATATTCGTATAATTAAATAAATTATACGGCTGATCGACAACTATTTTACCTACATAAGATTCGTTTGTCATTGGCAACTCTACATTACCTAAATCAAAACAAGAATCGACATTTACCAAGTTAACCATGCCTTTATCGTGACTATATGCCCTGTAATTAGCATAAGTCACATCTTGCCCGCCACCTATAATTACAGGAATACACGAAGCTTTATGAATCTCTTCAACAAGCTTAGTTACTAAATAATACGTATCTGTAATGGCATCGCCTGAAGCAATTTCACCAACATCAATTAAATTAATAACCCAATCGCCTTTAGCGAGTTTATAAAATTGTTTTCGAATTCCATCAAAATTGACATCTTCAGCTACAGAAACACTTGAATTCCTATTTTCATTTACCGTAAAAACAACAATACTACCTGCTATAAATTCAGGAAAATCCTGATTTGTATGCAAACTAATATTATTCCCTATAGCATGATTTGGCAACAAACTAACGTAATCCGTTAACTCCTGAGATACTGGTTTAAGAAAATCTAACATACTTATTTCTTAGCCGCTGTTTTACGTTTTGCAGGAGCTTTCTTTTTTGCAGTGGTCGTCTTTTTTTTAGCTGCAGTTTTTTTCTTAGCAGGCGCTTTTTTCTTAGGCCCCTGTTTTTCGATAATAACTTGAACCTCTTCTAGCGTAAGCTTTGTAGCATCCACCGTTTTAGGAAGTTCAATTTTTATTTTTCCTTTTAAAATATTACTTCTTCCCCATCGGGCTTTTTCAACACGAATGCCTTCTTCTTCCCAATGATGTAATACCTTATCTATTTCTTTTTGTTTCTTTTCTTCTATTAAGGTAACAATTTCTTCGTCAGTAAGGTTATCAAAATCGTACTTTTTATTTACATTAATAAATATAGAGTTCCACTTTAAATAAGGTCCAAAACGACCAACTCCCTTTTGCACAGGAAGTCCATCATGCTCATAAATAGGCGCATCTGCTTTTTCTTTTGCATCAATCAGCTCGGTTGCGCGAGGCATATCGACACTCATAGGATCTTCGCCTTTATCTAAAGAAACATATTTATCTCCGTATTTGATGTACGGACCATATCGCCCATTAGAAACAATTACCGCTTCCTCTTTATAATTTCCTAAATCTTTTGGAAGTTGGAATAAATCCATTGCTTCTTCAAAAGTTAAATTACTTAACGTTTGACCTGGACTTAAACTTGCGAAACGAGGTTTCTCCTCATCTTCAACAGAACCTATTTGAACCATCGGTCCAAATTTACCCAAACGTACACTTACCGGTTTTCCGCTTTCAGGGTCTTTCCCTAAAATACGCTCTCCCACTTCGCGCTCCGCATTTTGAGCAACATCCTCAACCACTGGATGAAAATCTTTATAAAAAGCTTTCATCATGTGTGTCCATTCCTCATTACCAGCTGCAATTTCATCGAAATCTTCTTCAACTTTAGCCGTAAAATTATAATCCAATATCGTCGAAAAGTGCTCAACTAAAAAGTCGTTAACCACCATACCTACATCGGTTGGCACTAATTTTCCTTTATTACTTCCTACTTTTTCTTCAAGCTGAGTTTCTTTAACCTCTCCTTTTTTAAGTACTATTTGAGCATAACCGCGAAGCTCCCCTTCATTAGTACCTTTTTCGATATATTTTCTATTTTGAATAGTTGTAATTGTAGGCGCATAAGTTGACGGCCTACCAATACCTAACTCCTCCAATCGCTTTACCAAAGATGCTTCCGTATACCTACTTGGAGGCCTTGTAAAGCGCTCCGTAGCTTTTATGTAACCATTCGCTAATGCATCATTCACTTTCATTGCTGGCAAAATACCATCTTGCTCTTCATCTTCATCATCATTTCCTTCTAAATACACTTTCAGGAAACCTTCAAATTTTATCATTTCACCGTTTGCCGTGAATATTTCTTCATGCTTATCCGCATCAATTCGAACATTTGTACGCTCTAATTGCGCATCACTCATTTGCGAAGCAATAGCACGTTTCCAAATTAACTCATACAAACGCTGTTGATCATGTTCTGCATTCACTGTATGCTTTGCAAAATTAGTAGGTCGTATCGCTTCGTGAGCTTCTTGAGCTCCTTTTGATTTCCCTTTATACTGGCGTGTTTTACTGTATTCCTTACCGTAAGCCGCAATAATTTCTTCAGTAGCGCCTTCCTGTGCTAACGTAGATAAATTCACACTATCTGTTCTCATGTAAGTAATATGACCCGCTTCGTACAAACGCTGCGCCATATTCATGGTTTTAGATACTGAGAAATATAATTTTCGAGCTGCTTCTTGTTGTAATGTTGATGTTGTAAATGGAGCTGCTGGTGATTTTTTAGCTGGTTTTTTAGTTAAATCGGCTACTTTATAATTGGCTCCAATATTTTTTTCGATAAAAGATTGTGCTTCTTTTTTACTGTTGAAGTTTTTAGGCAGCTTTGCTTTAAATCTTTTTCCATTAGCACTAAATTCAGCATCAATTCGATAAGAAGCTTTTGCTTCAAATCCTAATGCTTCGCGTTCGCGCTCTACAATTAATCGCACCGATACCGACTGCACCCTTCCTGCAGAAAGGCCACCCTTAACCTTACGCCATAATACTGGTGACAATTCATAACCAACCAATCGATCTAAAACACGACGTGCCTGTTGGGCATTCACCAAATTATAATCTATTTCACGTGGATTTTCAATTGCTTTTAAAATAGCTGGCTTCGTAATTTCATGAAAAACAATACGTTTCGTATGCGCTTTATCCAATTCTAACGACTCTGCTAAATGCCATGCAATTGCCTCTCCCTCGCGATCCTCATCACTCGCTAACCAAACCATTTCTGCTTTCTTAGCTAAGTTTTTTAATTTTCTAACTACATCTTTTTTGTCCTCCGACACAATATACTTAGGCAAAAAATCTCCCTCTACATCTACCCCTAATTCTTTCGAAGGCAAGTCTGCAATGTGCCCAAAACTTGAGTGCACCGCATAATCTTTCCCTAAAAATTTCTCTATCGTTTTTGCTTTTGCTGGTGACTCAACAATTACTAAGTTCTTAGCCATTTATGTATATTTTACTTTCACAAAAGTATATTAATTTTACTAAGCTTTGCAACACTTTTAGGTAAGCAACCCCTTTTTACAAGAATACAAATGGCCTCCAACACCTTATTTTACTAGCTTTAAAAGAAAAGAACTTTTTTTATTTATGCATAGTTTAACACATCAAACCCATTTCATTTCTGACAGATTGTCACCATAAAGTGAATATGTATTATATTTGCTCACCCAAACAAGAATTTAAAGTTAATGGAAAAGATTATTGACGAGCAAAAACAAGGAGAAGCTTTAATTTTGGAAAACAACACCCAAAATAAGCGTAAACTTTTTATTGAAAGTTACGGTTGTCAAATGAATTTTAGCGACAGCGAAGTGGTTGCCTCTATTATGGCGTCCGAAGGTTTTAGTACTACTACCAACTTGGAAGAAGCTGACCTAGTACTAGTAAACACTTGCTCAATAAGAGATAAAGCCGAGCAGACGGTTCGTAAGCGTTTACAAAAATACAACGCCGTTAAGAACAGCCACAATAAGAATATGAAAGTGGGTGTTTTAGGCTGTATGGCCGAACGCTTGAAGGATAAATTTTTAGAAGAAGAAAAAATAGTTGACTTAGTTGTTGGACCTGATGCTTACAAGGACCTTCCCAATTTAATTAAAGAAGTTGATGCTGGCCGCGATGCTGTTAATGTAATTTTATCGAGGGATGAAACTTATGGTGATGTTGCTCCCGTAAGACTTCAAAGCAACGGAGTGTCGGCATTTGTAACCATAACGCGCGGTTGTGATAACATGTGTACCTTTTGCGTGGTACCTTTTACTCGCGGACGCGAAAGAAGTAGGGATCCTCAAAGTATTATGGAGGAAGTTGACGATTTAGTAGCTAAAAATTTTAAAGAAATTACCCTACTAGGCCAAAATGTAGATAGCTTTCTTTGGTATGGCGGAGGACTAAAAAAAGATTTTGAAAAAGCGAGCGAACTTCAAAAAGCAACCTCTACCAACTTTGCTATGCTTATGGATATGGTAGCTACAAAATACCCCAAACTACGTTTACGTTTTACTACATCAAACCCACAAGACATGACCATGGATGTAATCGACACCATGGCAAAACATAAAAATATTTGCAAGTACATTCATTTACCTATACAAAGTGGTAGTGACCGTATTTTAAAGGAAATGAACCGCCAGCATACCCGAGAAGAATACAAAGATTTAATTACCAACATTAAAAATCGCATTCCCGGCTGCGCAATTTCACAAGATATAATTGTGGGCTTTCCTACTGAAACGGAACAAGACCACAAAGACACCTTATCGATGATGGAATTTGTAAAATACGATTACGGATTTATGTTTGCTTATTCTGAACGACCTGGAACAACGGCTGGCAGAAAAATGGATGATGATATTCCTAATGAGGTTAAGAAAAGACGTCTTTCAGAAATTATTGACCTTCAGCAGAAACACAGTGGCGAACGAATGGCTCAGTTTGTAGGGCAAACCGTTGAAATTTTAATTGAAAAAGAATCGAAACGCTCCGACGAGCAATGGAGTGGTAGAACAACTCAAAATGCTGTTGCCGTTTTCCCTAAAGAAAATTACAAAGTTGGAGATTTTGTAAATGTTAAAATTGATAGCTGTACTAGTGCAACCATGATTGGGAACGCCGTGGGTTATTCTGAAAATAATTAAATATAGCGTCTTGAAATTCAATTATTTAGTATTGGATCTCAAGACCATTTCAATCAGCATATAAAATTTATACTTATTAAAATTTATAATTCAATATTTTGAATTTATAATTAACTATTATGGAATCCGTACAAGCCACAAAACAACGCTTTGGAATTATAGGGAACGATGCTGGGCTAAATCGTGCCATTGAAAAAGCAATACAAGTTGCCCCTACCGATATTTCGGTATTAATTACAGGTGAAAGTGGTGTAGGTAAGGAAAGTATGCCTAAAATTGTACACTCTTTATCAAGAAGAAAACACGGGAAATTAATAGCCGTTAACTGTGGTGCTATTCCCGAAGGAACAATTGACAGTGAGCTTTTTGGACATGAAAAAGGCGCGTTTACAGGCGCAACCGCAACTCGTAGTGGTTATTTTGAAGAAGCCGATGGCGGCACTATTTTCCTGGACGAAGTTGGTGAATTACCACTAACCACTCAAGTACGACTATTACGTGTATTGGAAAATAAAGAATTTATTAAAGTAGGTTCTTCGAAGGTTCAAAAAACAGATGTCCGCATTGTAGCTGCTACAAATGTTAAGATGTTTGAGGCCATTAAAAAAGGGAAATTCCGAGAGGATTTATATTACCGTTTAAGTACGGTAGAAATTAATCTTCCTTCTTTGCGAGAACGCAAAGGTGATATTCATTTATTATTTAGAAAATTTGCTTCTGACTTTGCTTCTAAATATAAAATGCCAACAATACGACTAACCGATGATGCTGTATTTTTATTAGAAAAATACCCTTGGAATGGTAATATTCGTCAGTTACGAAATGTTGCTGAGCAAATATCGGTACTAGAGCAAGAACGAACTATTTCAGCCATTAATCTTAAAAATTACCTCCCTAACTCAGGCACTAATTTACCTGCTGTTATTGACGATAAATCTTCGGATAGTGATTTTAAAAATGAACGTGAAATTCTTTACAAAGTGCTTTTTGATATGAAAAGTGACTTAAGCGATCTTAAAAAATTAACTTTAGAGTTAATGAAAGATAGTGATGGAAAAAAGGTAAAAGAAGATAATGAGCATTTAATTAACAAAATCTACGGAAGTGATGATGACGAAAATGCATTTATAGCCTCGACAAACTATAACAACACAACGCCTAGCCACCAAGATTCTAACTACTTACAAATAGAAGCCTCTAAACACGCTTCCAAAGAAGTGGATAAATATCATTTTGCAGAAGAAGTTCAAGAAGAAGAAACTTTGTCCCTGCAAGACAAAGAATTAGAGCTTATAAAAAAATCCCTCGAGCGTCATCAAGGAAAACGAAAACTTGCCGCTGAAGAATTAGGGATTAGTGAGCGCACTTTATACCGAAAAATAAAACAATACGACCTGTAATGAAACTCATAAAGCTTTTAATTTTAATTACTGCCTCCACGCTATTAACAGCCTGTGGTATTTATTCGTTTAGTGGTATTGCTATTGGCCCTGAAATAAAAACTTTTGAAGTGCGCCCTTTCACCAACGAAGCAGCTATTATTATTCCTTCACTAGACAGACAATTAACTACCGAATTACAAGACTATATTTTAAATCAAACCAACCTTGATTTAACTACTAAAAACGGTGATATTGTATATGAAGGAGAAATTATCAATTATTATATTGCTCCGAATACAGCTACTGCAGATCAAACTGCCGCCGAAAATAGGCTTACTATAGTTGTACGCATGCGCTATATAGATACTAAAGACGAAAATAATGATATTGAAAAAAACTTTAGTTTCTTTTTTGACTATTCAGGAACAGCCCAACTAACAGGCTCGCTTGAGGAAGAAGCTTATGATGTAATTATAGAGCGATTGACACAAGATATGGTTACGGAAACTTTAGCACGTTGGTAGTTATGAAAATCGATAAAATAACCAACTTACTCAAATACCCTAATGAAACTTCAGCAGCTGAATTATCAGACTTACAATCTATAATTTCTGACTATCCTTATTTCCAAGCGATAAAAGCAATTCAGCTTAAAGCTTTAAAACAAAATAGCAGCTTTTTATACAATCAAAAACTAAAAGAAACTGCTGCTTATACTACAGACAGGGAGGTTTTGTTTCACTTTATAACCAGCCCTAGCTTTACTCCCGAAAAAAAAGCAGTTGAAGAAAGCACAACAGTCTCTACTGAAAAAAAAGGAACCGTAGTTTTTAACAATGAAAGGCCAGCTCCTACAAATACTAATTTACAGAGTACGGGTATTGAGAACAAAATAGAAATTACAGATAACACCACTCCAATTAAAATTCAGCCAGATGCCCCTTTAGAGTTTTCCTCTAACGAAACACATTCTTTTTCAGAATGGCTAAAACTTACTAGCATTCAGCCTATAGTTAGAGAAGAAACAAAATCTAAAAAAAAGAAATTAATTGAAAGCCCTTTGATTGACAGGTTTTTAAAGAACAATCCTAAGATAAAACCCGTTAAGAAATCTTCACCAACTGTAAATTTAGCCCCACTACAAAGCGTGGAGTCTGAAAACTTAATGACTGAAACTTTAGCCAAAGTTTACATTGCCCAAAAAAATTATAAAAAAGCAATTCAAGCTTACAAAATTTTAAGTTTGAAAAATCCCGAAAAAAGTGGTTTATTTGCAGACCAAATTCGGGCGATTAAAAAATTGCAGGATAACAATCAATAAATTATGAGTACATTTTCTATATTTTTAGCATTAATAGTGGTAGTTGCATTACTACTTGTTTTAGTAATAATGGTTCAAAACCCAAAAGGAGGCGGATTATCTTCATCATTTGGTGGCAGTACGCAACAAATGGGAGGAGTTCAAAAAACTACAGACTTTTTAGATAAAAGTACGTGGGCTTTAGCAACCTTATTATTAGCATTGATATTACTTTCTAATGTTTCTATAATGGATGGTAGAGGTTTACAAGATTCAAAAGTAGGCGAAGGAGAAGCTATAGAAGAAGTAATTCCTGAGCTTAACGAAGACACTGATAGCGCTGAATAGTTACCAGCTTTAAATCATATAAAAAA
Organism: uncultured Aquimarina sp.; assembly: GCA_937958985.1. Taxonomy (GTDB): domain Bacteria; phylum Bacteroidota; class Bacteroidia; order Flavobacteriales; family Flavobacteriaceae; genus Aquimarina. The sequence goes on along the minus strand of CALGLV010000011.1, from coordinate 64,303 downwards.
TGCCGATTTGTAACTGACAAGTCGGCATTTTTAGTTTAAATATGTCAGCAAATTTGAAATGGCATAATTTCTGAAAAATAGATTTTACTAAAGTTAAATTAAATAATAAAACATATTAATATGGGAATATCAATTAAACCATTGGCTGACCGAGTACTAATAGAGCCTGTAGCAGCTGAAACAAAAACTGCTTCTGGATTATTTATTCCAGATACTGCGAAAGAAAAACCTCAAAAAGGTAAAGTGGTTGCTGTTGGTAACGGAAAAAAAGATCACGATATGACCGTTAAAGTTGGTGATACTGTTCTTTACGGAAAATATGCCGGTACAGAATTAAAAGAAGAAGGTGGAGACTATATTATAATGCGTGAGGATGATATACTTGCAATCGTATAATTAGCTATTGGCTATGGGTTATTGGCCTTTAGCTTTTCATTATTTAAAAAATTATTTAAGAATCAAAACAGCTAACAGCTAAATGCTGGAAGCTATAAAGCTTAAGAAAATGGCAAAACAAATTAAATTTGATATAGAAGCACGTGACGGAATTAAGCGTGGTGTGGATGCATTAGCCAATGCTGTAAAAGTAACTTTAGGACCTAAAGGTCGTAATGTTGTAATTAGTAAATCTTTTGGAGCACCAACCGTTACCAAAGATGGTGTTTCTGTGGCTAAAGAAATTGAACTTGAAGATGCTCTTGAAAACATGGGAGCTCAAATGGTTAAAGAAGTAGCGTCAAAAACTAATGATTTAGCCGGTGATGGTACAACTACCGCAACCGTTTTAGCGCAAGCCATCGTAAAAGAAGGATTAAAAAACGTTGCTGCAGGTGCCAACCCAATGGATCTTAAAAGAGGAATTGACAAGGCTGTTGAAGTTATTGTTGCTGATTTAGAAAAGCAAACTCAAGAAGTAGGAAGTTCTTCTGAAAAAATAGAACAAGTAGCTTCAATTTCTGCTAACAACGACAAAGTTATTGGTGAATTAATCGCTACAGCTTTTGGGAAAGTAGGTAAAGAAGGTGTAATAACTGTTGAAGAAGCTAAAGGAACTGAAACTTATGTAGATGTTGTTGAAGGAATGCAATTTGACAGAGGATACCTTTCTCCTTATTTCACTACCAATAGTGAAAAAATGACTACGGAATTAGAAACCCCATATATCCTTCTTTACGACAAGAAGATATCTTCAATGAAAGATTTACTTCCAATATTGGAGCCTGTAGCACAAACAGGAAAACCTTTATTAATTATTGCAGAAGATGTTGACGGAGAAGCGTTAGCTACTTTAGTAGTAAACAAATTAAGAGGTGCTTTAAAAATTGCTGCCGTAAAAGCTCCTGGATTTGGAGATCGTAGAAAAGCAATGCTTGAAGACATCGCTATCTTAACAGGAGGAACTGTTATTTCTGAAGAAAGAGGTTTTTCTTTAGAAACTACAACTCTTGAACAATTAGGTACTGCTGAAAAAGTAGCTATTGATAAAGACAACACTACAATTGTAAATGGCGCTGGGGAAGAAGATCTAATCAAGAACAGAATCAATCAAATTAAATCTCAAATAGAATCTACTACTTCTGATTATGACCGTGAAAAGTTACAAGAGCGCTTAGCTAAGCTTGCTGGTGGTGTTGCAGTACTTTATGTTGGCGCAGCTAGTGAAGTAGAAATGAAAGAGAAAAAAGACCGTGTAGATGATGCTTTACACGCAACTAGAGCCGCTGTAGAAGAAGGTATTGTTGCTGGTGGAGGTGTTGCTTTAGTTAGAGCTAAAAACGCTTTAGATAAAGTAAAAACTGAAAATGCAGATGAAGCTACTGGGGTGCAAATTGTAAACCGTGCTATAGAATCTCCTTTGCGTACTATTGTAGAGAATGCTGGTGGAGAAGGTTCTGTGGTAATCGCTAAAGTTATTGAAGGCAAAAAAGATTTTGGTTACGATGCTAAATCTGATAACTATGTAGATATGCTTAAAGCAGGTATTATCGATCCTAAAAAAGTAACTCGTGTAGCGTTAGAAAATGCAGCATCAGTTTCAGGAATGATATTAACTACCGAATGTGCTTTAGTAGACATCAAAGAAGACGCTCCTGCTGGCTCACCAATGGGTGGAGGCGGAATGCCAGGAATGATGTAAATCATTTTCATAAAATTTAATAGCCCACAAAAATTAATTTTTGTGGGCTATTTTTATTTTGAAAATAAGCTTTAGATAAACTTAAACCTTTATTAAATTACAAAAGAAAAATCGATTATTTTGCCTTCAAAATATGCAACTATCCTCTATACTCCTTTACCGCATCTACAAAAGCCTGCGCATTAGCAACAGGAATATTGGGTAAAATTCCATGTCCTAAGTTAGCTATGTAGCGATCTTTCCCAAATTCATTTATCATTTGAGTAACCATTTTTTTAATTTCTGCTGGCGGAGATAGCAATCGAGAAGGATCGAAATTACCTTGCAATGTGATTTTTCCTCCCGATAAATACCTCGCATTTGCTGCTGAGCATGTCCAATCTACTCCGAGTGCTGAAGCACCCGATTGCCCCATTTCTTTAAGAGCAAACCAACATCCTTTTCCAAAAGCAATTACTGGAATATCATCTTTTAAAGCATCTATAATTTGTTGAATGTATTTCCAAGAAAATTCTTGATAATCTACAGGAGATAACATTCCGCCCCAACTATCGAAAACCTGAACTGCATCTACGCCTGCTACAACCTTAGCTTTTAAATATGCTATAGTAGTATCGGTTATTTTTTGTAATAATGTATGCGCCGCTATAGGCTCTTGAAAACAAAAAGCCTTTGCTTTATCAAAATTCTTAGAACCCTGCCCTTGCACCATATAACACAAAATAGTCCATGGAGAGCCCGCAAAACCAATTAACGGCACTTCATCATTCAAGGCTTCTTTAGTCATTTTTATGGCATCCAATACATAGCTCAACTCCTCTTCTACATTAGGAACAATTACTTGATCTACATCCTTCTGAGATCGTATAGGATTTGGTAACCATGGACCTATACCGTCTTTCATTTGCACCTCAACATTCATGGCTTGTGGTACTACTAAAATATCGCTAAATAATATTGCTGCATCAGTACCAATTTGATGAATTGGCATTACTGTAATTTCGGTAGCTAATTCTGGTGTACGGCATCTCGTAAAGAAATCATACTTCGCTTTTAGCTTCATGAAATCTGGCAAATACCTTCCCGCTTGACGCATCATCCAAACTGGAGGTCTTTGTACCGTTTCTCCTTTTAATGCTTTTAAAAATAGATCGTTTTTAATCATTGTTTAAAATATTTTATAGCTTTTACAAGCACATTCTCTACTGTAGTTATTGTTGCTACAGTATAATTTTTTGTGTATTTTTTTACTGCTTTTGCTGTGGTTTCACCTATACAAAAACTATGTTCTGGCATTGTATTTACACTAAAAAAACTTTCTACTCCTGACGGACTGTAAAACAATACACCGTGAAATTGTTGGTTATATTTTTTTGGTGTGTACTGTGTTTTATAAACGGGGATTTCTTTCCAGCTTATATTTGCTTCGGTTAATTTATTTGGCAAAGTATCTAACCGGTCTTCAGCACAGAAATAATAAAACTTTTTATCAGAAACATTTTCAATAATAGCGTTGCTTAATTTTTCTGCATTTTCAGCAAAAATTTGAACTTTAGCACCAAAATCATTTATTAATTGCTCTGTTCTTTTTCCTACGCAACAGACATTTTCAATATTAATTGATTTATCAAAAACCGCTTTCACCCCATTTTTACTTGTAAAAATGGCATTTTCAATAGTGTTTTCACATTCAAAATCTATTACCTCTGTTTTAATAAAATCAACATCTACAACAGCTAATCCCGCATTAAGCAAATGCTCTTTTTGAGATTTAGTTAATTTTTTTGTAGATAATACTGTTTTCATCAATACCTTTTGTGTCGTTAAGTATTAAGAAGCCATTTGCGCCTTAATCTCTTTCATCAATTCTTTACCTCCTTTAACCAGCAGTTCCTCTGCGTAAATTTCTCCTATATTTTCAGCTTTATTAATGGCACATTCTTTAATGATACTTATTTTTTGTTTTCCATCTAATGAAAACAAAGCTCCTTCAAAATATATTTTCCCATTTTTAATAGTAGCTAAAGCTCCTATAGGAGCTGTACAGCCACCTTCTAGTTTTTTCAGAAAATTACGCTCTACATGCACACACGTTTCCGTATTCTTATCATTTAATTTAGCCAACGCTTTTCTGCAAAATTCATCGTTCTCCATAGCAACTACAAGCATTGCTCCTTGTGCTGGTGCTGGTATCATCCAATCTAAATCAATAGTTTTTTCTGGCGTAAGCCCTATGCGAGCAAGTCCTGCTTTTGCAAAAATAGCTCCTTGCCAATCACTATCGCTTAACTTTTGCATACGTGTATTTACATTCCCTCGTAAATCTACCATTGTATGGTTTGGATATTTATGAAGCCATTGTGCTTGACGGCGTAAACTACCTGTTGCAATTATGGTGTTGTTATTAGAGGGAGAAAAGTTTTTATGAACTAAAATATCTTGAGTTTGTGCACGAGGTAAAATTGCTGCTTCGACAATACCTTTTGGCAATAACGTAGGTACGTCTTTCATAGAATGCACTGCGATATCTACCTGGTTATTAATCATGGCAATATCTAAAGTTTTAGTAAAAACCCCCGTAATCCCTAATTCATATAAAGGTTTATCTAAAATTAAATCGCCTGTTGATTTTACAGGAACTAATTCGGACTGATATCCTAAATCCGCTAATTGTTGCTGAACAGTATTGGCTTGCCAAAGTGCTAATTCACTATCTCGGGTACCTATACGAATAACTTTGTCCACTATTATAAGTTTTGAAGTTGAAATACTTTTTGTATCAATTCGATACTTTCGTCGGCATTGTGTTGCGTTTCGCGAAGGTGATGCGCAATTTGTGCCGTTATTTTTTGAATTACTTTATCGCTAATAACCGCTGCATCATTAGCATTAAAATCATTATTTTTTTTACAATGCTGATTAATTTCTGTATCGCGTAACACCGTTAATTTTTGCTTTAGAGCTTTAATTGTAGGTGCAAATTTTCGAGTTTCTAACCAGCTATTAAATTCAACGATAATCTCCTCTATAATAAGTTCTGCATTAGGTATTTGCAGTTTTCTTTTAGCTAATGTATCATCGGTAATTTGAGATAGATTATCTAAATGTACTAAACTTACATTAGGCAAATCAGTCACGTTATCAGAAACATTCCTAGGCACTGACAAGTCCAATATTAATAATGGCTTGTTGGTGTGTATAAGTTGTTTAGAAATCGTTGGATTTTGCGCACCTGTAGCGACAACTAAAACATCTGTTTGCGCTATTTCAGCTTGAATATTTGCGTATTCTTTTACTATTAAATTAAACTTACCAGCAACTTTTTCTGCTTTGGTTTTGGTTCTATTAATTAGTGTAATATTCTCGTTTTTGGTATGTTTAATTAAATTTTCACAGGTATTCCTGCCTATTTTTCCCGTACCAAATAACAGTATATTTTTTTCGGATACACTTTTTACATTTTTAAGTATGTATTGCACAGAAGCAAAGGATACCGAAGTTGCCCCAGAAGAAATCTCGGTTTCATTTTTTATACGCTTACTTGCTTGTATTACCGCATTTACCAAACGCTCCATAAAAGGATTAATCATTTGGGATTTTTTAGCCATTTTAAAGCCTTGCTTTACTTGACTTATAATTTCAAAATCGCCTAAAATTTGACTATCTAAACCGGTCCCTACTTTAAATAAATGAGATATAGCTTTGGAGTTTTTAAAAACATAAGCCACCTTTTCAAATTCTTCAACGGTACCATGAGTGTGCTCGCACAGTAATTTAATAAGTTGAAATGGGTGTTGGGCAAAACCATGTAATTCCGTTCGGTTACAAGTAGACATTACCAAAAGAGATTCTACTCCCTCTTCCTTCGCTTGTTTTAAAATGTTTTTCTTACCCTCATCACTAACACTAAAATTCCCGCGAGTAACAACATCTGCCTTTTTATAGCTGAGTCCTATACTGTAAAAATTAGTGCCTTTAGCTCGTAAATGAGGCTCCATTAAAAAAAGTGTTAATTTAACTACAAAACTAGTCGCTTAGGCGACTGAAAAATAACGCCACAAGATTAAAAAATATCGTTAAAAGTATTTTGAACAATTTTGTGTTGAAAATATGTTAATTACACTGCATAAACACCAATAATACTGTATATTTAAACGTTATTTATAATTGATAAAAACAACATCTATAACATCAACTATGGAATTAATTTCAAAAAATATCGCCGAAGGGTTAATGGAAGAAATTCGCTTGGAAGAGCATTTTCAAATATTGAAATTTCAAAATGAGACTAAGGAAAAGCAAACTGTAATCAGAGATATAGATAGTAGTTTTATTCAATTTCATTACGCCATAAAAGGCTCTGGAACATTTAGTTTTAACAATGGCTCTTACACCATGCCTATGCGCGAAGAAACCTCGTTACTGCTTTATAACCCCACTCGCGAGCTTCCTATGAATTTACAAATTGAGCCTAACTCATGGTTAATTACCTTACTCGTTTCAATTAAAAAATTTCATAGTTTATTTTCCATGGAAGCTAATTATATTCCTTTTTTAAGTGAAGAAAATAAGGATAAGAAATACTATTCCGATATGGCTATTTCACCATCGATGGCTGTAGTTTTAAATCAATTAATGAATTTTAATGTGCACAGCTCCCTTAAGCAACTATACTATAAAGCTAAGGCCTACGAATTATTAAGTCTTCATTTTAACAAACCCGAAGATGCTGATGTAGAGCAATGTCCTTTTTTAGCAGATGAAATAAATGTTCAAAAAATAAAGCAAGCCAAAAAAATAATTATTCACCGCATGGCTGAACCTCCAACGCTTCAAGATTTAGCTTTAGAAGTTGGCCTATCATTAAAAAAACTAAAAGACGGATTTAAACAAATTTATGGAGAGCCTGTATTTACCTTTTTATTTGATCATAAAATGGAATTGGCTTGTAAACTATTAGCCGAAGGCGATAATGTTAGTGAAGTTGGTTTAAAGATTGGCTACAGTACTTCGAGCCATTTTATAGCAGCTTTTAAGAAAAAGTTTGGTACTACTCCTAAAAAGTATGTTAGTAACCATAACTAAAGTTTAAATAAATTACAATGATACAATTTCATTGTTTCTGAATACTCAAAATTATTACCCATTTATAGGCTACGATTTACTAATGAAAAGAAATATTTCAATAACTGGAAACACTAATTTTTCGGATTTACAACTTAAAGAACCTGCCAAATATGCCGCAGGAACCAAAGCTGTAAAAGTAGCATTACAACATGCCTTTAAAGAAATGGGAGTGAGTAAATCTGTTAAAGGCCTTGCTCAAATGAACCAAAAAGAAGGTTTTGACTGCCCGGGCTGCGCATGGCCCGACCCAGAAAAGCCTTCCAAAGTAGCTGAATATTGTGAAAATGGAGCTAAAGCACTTGCCGAAGAAGCTACAAACAAAAAAGTAGATGCTGCTTTTTTTTCCAAATACTCAGTGGAAGAAATTTCGAATTGGACGGATTATGAAATTGGCAAAAGCGGACGCATAACCGAACCTATGGTTTTGTATCCAAACAGCATTCACTACCAACCCATAGCCTGGGAAGACGCTTACCGTTTAATTGCTAAGCAACTTAAGAACTTGAATCATCCGGATGAGGCTATTTTTTATACTTCGGGAAGATCGAGTAACGAAGCGGCTTTTTTGTATGGATTATTTATTAGGGCTTTTGGCACTAATAATATGCCCGACTGCTCTAATATGTGTCATGAATCTAGTGGGTTTGCACTAAAAGAAACTTTAGGAATAGGTAAAGGCTCTGTAAAACTCGAAGATTTTGACAAAGCTGATGTAGTAATGGTTATTGGGCAAAACCCAGGAACTAACCACCCCAGAATGCTTACCGCCTTACAAAAATGCAAGGAAAACGGGGGTAAAGTAATTAGTGTTAATCCTCTTGAAGAAGCTGGTTTAATTCGCTTTAAAAATCCGCAAGAAATTAAAGGCGCACTACTAGGTGGCGAAGCGATAACCGATATTCACTTACGTGTAAAAATAAATGAAGATGTAGCACTACTGAAAGCTATAATTAAAAAACTAGCACTTTTGGATGCTCTAAATCAAAATGTGTTTGACCATAAATTTATAGAAAAGCATACCAATGGTTACGATTCCTTAATGGATCATTTAAAAGACTATGACTTAGCCGATTTAATACAACAATCGGGAGTTGACGAAACCCATATTGATGAAGCTGTTTCGATTTTAGCTAAAAAAGAAAAAATTATTATTTGTTGGGCTATGGGCTTAACGCAACATAAAAATGGTGTTGAAAACATTAAAGAGTGTGTCAATTTATTATTACTAAAAGGAAGCTTAGGAAAACCAGGAGCCGGTACTTGTCCTGTTCGCGGACATAGTAATGTCCAAGGAGATAGATCTGTCGGAATAATGCATCATGTTTCAGAACAACTAAATACTGCTATCAAAAATGTATTTGGATTTGATTGCCCCAACAAAGAAGGTTTAGATACTGTGAAGGCTATTCCTGCAATGCACGAAGGTAAAGCAAAGGTTTTTTTCGCTTTAGGCGGAAATTTTGTTTCGGCAGTTGCTGATACTAATTATGCTGCACAAGCATTACAAAAATGTGATTTAACCGTACAGGTGAGTACCAAATTAAATCGATCGCATACTACTGCGGGTAAAACAGCTTTAATTTTACCCACACTTGGACGTTCTGAATTTGATACCAGTAAAGGTAAAGCTCGATTTTTCACCGTAGAAAACAGCATGGGAAAAGTACATCAGTCCAAAGGACTTTTAACACCTGCATCTAAAAACTTAAAAAGTGAACCTGAAATTATTGGTGGTATTGCCGAAGCTTATTTTGAAGGAAATCACCCTGTGGATTGGTTATCTTTAAGCAAAGATTACGCGTTAATACGCGAAAAAATAGCTGCTGTAATTCCTTCCTTTAAGGGAATAAATACCAAATCGAAAGGTTCTGGGTTTTACCTGCCTAATAATGTACGAGATTTGAATTTTAGTATGCTTCCCAATAACAAAGCTCAATTTAGTAATTGCGAACTTCCAAATCACAATTTAAAAGAAGATGAATTTTTAATGATGACCATTCGTTCACACGATCAGTTTAACACTACTATTTATGGAATGAATGATCGTTACCGTGGTATTTATAATGAGCGTAGAGTCATTTTAATGAATCCTAATGATATAGAAACTTTCGGATTTCAACCTTTAGACATTGTAAACTTAACAAGCACCTACGATGGTGTTACCAGACATGCCGAAAACTTCAAGTTAATTAGCTACGATATCCCTAAAGGAAATGTAGCGTCATACTTTCCTGAAACTAATGTATTGGTACCGTATAATCATTATGCCGATAAGAGTAACACCCCTATTAGTAAATCTGTGGTGGTGAGGATTTTTAAGAAAAATGCGTAAATTATTTATGCTAATATAGAAGTCTTTAAATGTAAACAAGATAAAAGAAGCGGATGCCTAAAAAATAGACATCCGCTTCTTTATTTTTAATTAATTAACTTTAAATAATTGCACCAAAGCCACAAACAAGCCTTCATCTGTTTTAGTTACAGCGGCTACTTTGTTTTTAGTTAAGCCTTTAATGGTTTTATCCCACTTTTTATTACTTAAACCTGATTGTTCTTTAAGCCCATTAAGGTCTATTGGCGAATTTTTCTTTAAAATAGCCACTATTGCTTTTTCTTCGTCAGTAAGTGCAATTGCCTTTTTTTCTGGTCGCATTTGAGGAAAAAATAATACCTCTTGTATCGATTGGTTATTCGTTAAATACATAATCAAGCGGTCCATCCCTATTCCTAATCCAGAAGTCGGAGGCATTCCGTATTCTAAAGCACGAATAAAATCGTAATCTATGAATTCTCCCGCTTCATCATCTCCGCGAGCGGCTAATTTTAATTGTGCTTCAAAACGTTCTAACTGATCTATTGGATCATTTAATTCAGAATACGCATTTGCGACTTCTTTTCCACAAACCATTAATTCAAAACGTTCTGTCAATTCTGGATTATCTCGGTGTGTTTTACACAACGGGCTCATTTCTTTAGGGTAGTCAGTAATAAATGTGGGTTGGATGTAATTTCCTTCACATTTTTCACCAAACATCTCATCAATTAACTTTCCTTTACCCATGGTTTTATCCACTTCAATTCCCATGCCCTTTGCGGCTTCAAAAAGTTCTTCTTCCGATTTTCCTGTAATATCAAATCCTGTAAAGTGCTTAATTGAGTCTGCCATAGTTACTCGAGCGTATGGCGCTTTAAAGTTTATGGTATGTTCTCCAAAAGTGGCTTCTGAAGTTCCGTTTACAGCAATGGCACAGTGCTCTAAAAGCTGTTCGGTAAAATCCATCATCCAATTGTAATCCTTGTAAGCTACGTAAATCTCCATAGCTGTAAACTCTGGATTGTGCGTACGGTCCATTCCTTCGTTACGGAAGTTTTTAGAAAATTCGTACACCCCATCAAAACCACCAACAATTAATCTTTTTAAATATAATTCATTAGCAATCCTCATATACAAAGGAATATCTAATGAATTGTGGTGTGTTGTAAATGGACGTGCTGAAGCTCCTCCTGGGATTGGTTGTAATACAGGGGTTTCTACTTCAAAATATTCGCGGTCGTTAAAAAACTGTCGCATAGCATTAAAAAGCTTGGTTCGCTTTACAAACACTTCTTTTACATGTGGGTTTACTACCAAATCTGCATAACGCTGACGGTATCGTAACTCAGGATCATTAAACTCATCGTAAGTTTTTCCTTCACTATCTGTTTTAGGTAATGGTAATGGTTTCAAAGCTTTACTCAAAAGCTTAAATTCTTTTACAAAAACAGTTATCTCACCTACTTGGGTAGTAAACAATTCTCCTTCAATCCCTATAAAATCACCTAAGTCTAGTAATTTCTTAAACAAATCATTATAAGCTGTTTTGTCTTCACCAGTACAAATTTCATCTCTATTAAAATATACCTGAATACGTCCTTCGGAATCTTGAATTTCAGCAAAAGAAGCTTTTCCTTGTATTTTTTTTCGCATTAAACGACCAGCAATAATTACTTTCTTTCCTTCTTCATAGTTTTCCTTAATACTTTTAGAAGTATTATCTAAAGGAAACAAATCTGCTGGATAAGGGTTGATTCCCATTTCGCGAAGTGTTTTAAGCTTGTCTCTACGGATTAATTCTTGTTCGGATAATTGCATAGTATACTTTTAAGAAGCGCAAAGATAATCATCTAAATTAGGAATTGAGAATTATGAATTATGAATTTGCTTTTCGTCTTAATAAAGCACTATATATATTACTTAAAATCCATTAATACTGTGAGCGCATAATGAAATTAAGTACCTTTAGGTATCAATTTTGAAAGAAAGCTATGTTTTTAAATAAAATGGAAATTCGTTGGAGTGATTTAGATCCTAACCAACATTTAGCAAACTCTGCTTATATGAATTTAATGAGTGCTACAAGAATGAAACATATGGTCACCAATGGTGTGAGCTATGGGGATTTAAAAACGTGGGCACTGGGGCCAGTAGTTTTAAGAGAGCAAATTCATTATTTTAAAGAAGTATTCCCTGGAAAACCCATTTATGTAAGTCAAGAAGTTTCTGGATTGAGTGAAGATGGGACTTTTTATGAAATACGTCATAACTTTTACAATCACAAAGGCGATAATTTTGCCAGAGGAATTATGACGGGTACTTGGATTGATATGAATACTCGAAAAATTACGCCTCCACATACTGAGATCATAGAAAAACTAATGCGTAAAGACCGTTGTGACGATTTCAAAATCTTAGATCCTAAAACTATGCGATTAGAGGGCGTTCAGCCAATAAATATTGATTTAGGTAATCTAAATTAATTTATCTATTTCCTGACCTTGCTACAAACTTAACTAATACAACCTCTACATTATTGTCATTTAGAACTCTAAAAGTTCTTATAAAATTCACGATAGATCGCTTCAAATTATACCTGCTTTTTATAGATCTAGGCGTATCGATAACCCAAGTTATAATTTTGGTTTTTGGGAAATACTCTTTCATAAAAGAATAATCTTTAATATCGGACGATATAAAATCTACATTGGTTGATTGTATTAATTTGGATGTGGTTACAATATCTTCTGATGTAAACATTGATATATTGGAAGGCAAATAATACGCTGTTTTGAATCCTTTTTTAGAAAATTCTTTTAAAAAAAACGGCTTTTTTGACTCAACAATAATATTTTTCAAATTGATGTTTAATAATCTAACTATTGATTCCAATTTTTCGGCAGATTGTCGGTAATTAGAATTATTTAGGTTTTTAAAATCAAGCCATATATTAAAGTTATTGTATGTTTTTTTTTGCTTTAAAAAATCAACTAAAGTCAAACCAATAGACTTTAAAGGAGGGTAATTAACCTCAAAATTGTTTTTTGATAAATCGAATACCAAATCAAGTTCTGCCCCCTTAAAAACACCTTGAACTTCTTTGTATTTATCAATCGTAATTACTCTGTGCGCCCATACCTTTGAAGGAAATAAATATTTAAAAATATTTGTTTGATAACTCAACACCAAATAAACGAAGACTAATACCGATATTAATAATAGTATTATCGATTTATTTTTTTTGAATAAGTGAAGCATCCTAATTTGAATTATTTAACTGTTTTCCAGCATCCTTTATCCCTGTTAAATAGTTGTTTAAAACATCTGATTATCCCTTCAAACATTATGGCGATCTAATTAATTTGGATTTAAAATACTCTTCTTATTGTTCAATTTATTTGACCTAATCTTTAATATATCAGCAAAAGTATGCGGAAAATCCTCTAAGTTGTATTTTCTATATTCATGCCTCCTTAAGGCCTCTATTTTTAATTGATTCTGATCAATATATTTTTCTGAAAACCAAAACAGTAATGGCACGTCAAACATTGCACTACTTCCTATATCTTCGTTATGTCCAATAAAATCAATTTCCTCATACACTTCCTCTCCATGGTCCGAAAAATAAGTAACCATACTACTCTTATTTTTAGTCTTCACCATTGATATAACCGAATGTAATATATAATCGTTATATCTCACAGCATTATCATATTCATTTATCATATTCACAGCCTCATCAGTCTCTAAAAATAGTATTGGAGGTTTATCGGCAAAGTAATTATATGTTTTGGGGTATCTTTTTTCATAAGCTCCATGAACCCCCATAAGATGAACAAAAATTACTTTATTTTCCGCTGGTTCTTCTAAAACCCTTGCTAAAACAGGCAATACTGATTCATCTTCAATTCGAGTTTTAAAATCCTTTGTTTGCAACCAATATTTATTTTTTGATGCAGTGGCTGTAATGGTCGTTAAATTTTCCCATATGCCCACTGGTTTTTGGTTTGAAATCCAATAGGTTTCAAAATTAATTTCATTTGCTAATTGAATTATTGAAAAATTGTTTTTCGGACTAGGATTTGCTGTACTAGCCATGGTTAATACCTTTGACAAAGATTCAATAGTATAAGCATGGGGACTCACTACATTTTTAAATATTAGCAACTCTTCTTTTATGTTTTCAAGTTTTGGGTTTGTTTTTCTTGGATAGCCATATAAACTCATATGATGATTTGTTAGAGATTCTCCAACCACAACAACATGCACTGTTGGCAACGTATCATTCGAACACATACTATCAGCTTCACCCTGTGGTAAATAATTATTGCTTAATGTGTTTTTCAACTGCTTTCTATAAAGGTGATAGCCCTCAATAGAATTACAAAATCCGTATAAAATATCATAATTCAAAAAACGTTGAGGACTTTGAAAAAAATAAGAGCTCACTACTAAAACTAAAATCAGCTTAGTGTATAATTTGGTTTTTAATTCTTTTAACCATGTTTTTCTTTGAAAAACAAATATCCTAAAAAAGAGAATTATCATTATAGAATAAACGACAGACAACAAGGCGATTTTACCCGTAAAGTAATTCTGAAAATATTCTATAATTTCCTCTGTATTTGTTTCAAAGATGATAAACCATGCCGAATCTGTAATTTTAGAATCGTACAGATGTAAAAAACTAAACTTAATGAAAGAAAGGACTATTAATAATGCACTAGAAATAAACAGTATGATATTTCTAAATTGTATTCCGGGAATTAAAAAAACCACACTTAAAATAACACTATTTACCATCATAAAAGAAATACTTTCTTTTATGATTTCCTTAGTATTAATTTGCTCAAAAAAAACAAATATGGCGTAGATAAATATGTGAAATAGTACCAAAACAATAGTTATCTTAATTTGATGCTTTACACTAGAACTCATGTTTATTATTATTTAGACTTGGTACTTACCAAGTAAACCCCTACAAATATTAAAGATGCTGCAATTATTTTAGTAGAATCAATCGAATCTGTTCCTAAAAAGGTTGCAAACAAAGATGCTAAAAAAGGCTGAAAATATATAAACACTGCTACAGTTGTGGGTTTTAGTGTTTTTACAGCAAAAATATTTAATAAATAAGTCCCAAAAGTTACAAACACAACAACGTAGGCAATACTTAAATATCCTGAAGGGGGAATGGTTTCAAAAGGCATTTCCAAAACCTGATTTAATCCAAAAGGCAATACCATTAATACGCCTAAAGTGTACATCCACTTTATAAATGTAAATGGATGATATAAACGAGTAAGTTTTTTAACTATTACTAAATAAGCTGCAAAAGCTGAAGCGTTTATAAAAATTAGGAAATTTCCTAATCCTGGATTAGGCGCATTCTCTGCATTTCCTTTTCCGTAAACTATCATAACTACAGCTCCAATTACACCAATAACCAATCCTATAATTCGCCTAATTTGTAATCTTTCTTTTAAAAAAATTACCGCCAAAATAAATGTAATTATAGGTGCCATCACCATCATTACAGAAGCGTTTATGGGCGTAGTTAAATTTAATCCGTAAAAAAAGGCGAGCATATTAAGTGCCATTCCAAAAAAAGCACCGAAAAATATTCGAGGATAATGCTTCCTTTCAATTTTTTCTTTTGGGCCAAAAATACCAACTATCCAAAACAGCAAACAGGCTCCTGTAACCCTAAACAATATAAAGCCGAAAGGCTTAACATAATGAGGCATCACACCTTTTGCTACACTGTAGTTCGCAGCATAAAATAAAGCTACAAAACTAGCGGCTATAAGTGCTAATTGGCGTTTTGTCATTATAAATTTTCTATAAATTCTTTTGCGGTTTCAACAGTTTTTTTTGAATTTCCTATAAAATAAATTTCATCTACCTGTATTATTGGACGTTTCAAAAAAGAGTAATGTTCTAAAATTAAGGCCTTATAATCTTCTTCTGATAATTTTTGTTCTTTTAATTTTCTTTCTCTGTAAAGAACAGATCTGCGATTTAGTAAGCTCTCATAACTCCCGCTAAATTTAACTAAACTATCCAATTCAACTTCAGATATAGGCTGGTCTTTTACATTTTGAAGTTCAAAGCCTTCTGTTAAGTTTAATTCTTTTATAATACGCTTACAGGTGCTGCAAGTACTTAAATAGTATACTTTTTTAATCATTACAAATGCTTATTAGTATTTAATAACAAAGGAAAACGAAATCCGGCAGAAAAAACATATTTTTGATATTAAATTCGTTATTCTATGGAAGATTTAAAAAACGCACTCGAAATCACAAAAATCAATCGTAAGGCATTAGCTAAAATACTAAACCATTATACGCTTGAAAAATTAAATGAAATTCCCGAAGGTTTTAGTAATAACTTATTTTGGAATATTGCTCACGTAGTTGTTACACAACAACTTTTGGTTTATGGCTTAAGTGGGTTAGAAAAAAATATTCCTGAAGAATGGATTGAACTATACAAAAAAGGGACTTCAACAAAACGCGATGCTAACGAAAATGAATTAATTCAATTAAAGGATTTTTTATTTTCAACCATCGAACAAACAGAGAAAGACATTGACGCAAATATATTTAAGGAGTATTCCAATTACATGACAAGTACTGGATTTGAACTACAATCTATAAGCCATGCATTCAATTTTAATAATTTCCATGAAGGAATACACTTAGGTTATATTTTAGCCTTAAAAAAAGCGTTGTAAGCTCTTGTAAATTCTAAAGCTCAAAACTATGTTTCGTAAAATTTCATTCTTTGTATTTCTGATTCATCAAATAGTATGGAATCAAGATTTTAGCAGAAACTGGAAAAGTCATTTTTCGTATAATAATATAGTCGCCGTAGCATCCTCGGATACAAATATTTATGCTGCTGCAAACAATTCTATATTCATACATTCAATTGCTCAAAATACCAATACGCAATTCACCACCGTTAACGGACTGTCAGCCGAAGACATTAGTGTAATAGAATATATTGATGATCGCGGCTTAATTGTTGTAGGTTTTGGTAACGGCCTTATTGAAATAATTGATGAAAATAACAATCAAATTACTTCTTTAAACGATATTACAAGGCAAATAAATTTCCCTCCTGATCAAATTAAAATCAATGCTTTTTTTGTAGATGATACTATTCTATATATTGCTACAGGATTTGGAGTTGTAGAATATGACTTAGAGGCTAATGTTTTTAGAAATACTTACTTACTAAGCGACTCCCTTGGGGTAGTTAGTGACATTGTGGGCGTGGGCATAATAGGTGATTTTATTATAACTTCTATAGCCAATAGAGGTTCATTTATAGGTAATAAAAGAGATCAGAATTTAATTCAATTTAGTAACTGGGATCCAATTCAACCAACTATTTTCGAGGACTATATCACATTCTCAGGACAACTAATTGCTCGTAGTGGTAATTCTATTTTTAGATATAATGGTGTAATCTTTGAATCCGTATATACCGACTCTTCAAACATTACAAGCTACTCAACATCTGGAAATCGGTTATTAGTTTCATTTAATGAAAAACTCGTTATTTTAAATACTAATTTCGAAATTTCCCAAACTATACCTTTTCAAGAACCTTTGGTTAATCAGCTATCTAATTTTCAACTTGTAGATGATGAATTCTTCTTTTTACAAAAAGAAATAGGGCTTCAAAAAACTGCTGATTTTAACTTAAGTAATCCTGTATCAATTATACCCGAAGGGCCTCTAAATAATAGTCCGTTTTCAATTGAAGCTTCACAAGGAGATTTATGGGTTGTCTATGGAACTCTATCGATTACCTATAACGATAATACTCCAAGTGTTGATAATGGAATATCTAGATTACGAAATAACGAATGGACAAATATTCCTTTTGATGCATATAATTCTAGGCGCCTTGTAGGTATTGCCATAAATCCAGAAAACAGAAATGAGGTTTATTTTAGTAGCTTTTTAGATGGAATTTTAAGGTACGACGAAACTAATAATACATTTGAAAATTTTACATCAGAAAACAGCAATATAGAAGTTAGACCAACTAGAACTACCTCTCCAGTACTAGCTCTTGAATTTGCAGACGATGGAAACCTTTGGTTTACCAACCATGATAATGAAATTTTAATTAAACGCCTTTCGACATCTGGACCAACAAGTGATGATGTGGATTTAAATGGTATTATGAGAGATTTTAGATCTGCAGATATTGCTTTTAGTGACCGCGGAAACATTTTTTTAGCTACTAGAACTGGTGGTGTTGTAGGAATTAATAGAAGTACAAAAAACATAGTTTCTTTGTCAGATGACGAGGAAAACAATGTTCCATTTGTAACCGTACGTACTTTAGCCTTTGATAATGATGGTGAACTATGGTTTGGTACAAACCGAGGCTTAAGAGTTATTCCTAATCCAGATCAATTATTTGAGCCTGGCGCTCAATTAGAAGCAGAATCTATAATTTTTTTAGACGATGGAATTCCTCAAGAACTATTAGTTGATCAATTTATAAGTAAAATTATAGTAGATGCCGATAATAACAAGTGGGTAGCAACTTCAGGATCTGGTGTGTTTCAATTTTCAGCAGATGGGCAAGAAACCTTAAGACATTTTACCAGTGCTAATTCCCCTTTACCTTCTAACGAAATTCAAACCCTAAGTATAGACAATTCTACAGGTTCCGTATTTATAGGCTCCACTAAGGGTATTGTTGAATTTAGATCTGAAACTATTGAATCTCAGGAAAACTTAAATCAACTTAAAATTTTCCCAAACCCTGTGCGCCCAGAATACGGAGATGTAACCGTTAGAATCGAAGGTTTAACACCCGGAGCGAATGTAAAAATTACTGATATTGAGGGCAATTTAGTTTTTGAAGATCAAAACCCCGTAATAAATGGCGCTGGTAGTGGTTTAATTGAATGGAATACCCAATCTTTTAGCGGAAATAAAGTGGCCTCAGGGGTTTATTTAGTCCTTATTACCAGTGAAGATCAAACGGAAACTAAAGTGGGTAAACTGCTAATTGTACGCTAATGCAATTAAAAACGGAAGCTTTAGTAATTCATAGTATACGCTATGGAGAAGCTGATTTAATTGTAAAACTGTATACTCAGAAAGAAGGTATTCACTCGTACTTAATTAGAGGCGTGTTAAAATCGAGAAAAGGAAAAATTAGAAGTTCTTTTTTTCAGCCATTATCTTTATTAGAAGTCGATGCTATTCACAATAATAAAAATTCACTAGCTCGACTTAAAGAGGTAAAACCCGTATTACATTTTACATCTTTACACACCAATATTATTAAAGGATGTATTTCCTCTTTTATTTCTGAAATTTTAAATCAAGTATTGATAGACAATCAACCCGATGAAGAGTTATTTTCATTTTTAAAAAAAACTATATATTGGCTCGATCAAAGTGAAAAACCCACGCTTTTTCCTCATTATTTCTTACTGCACCTAAGCCTATTTTTAGGGTTTTTTCCAGATAATTGCAACAATAGTTTGCCGCAATTTAATTTAGCTGACGGTAAATTTGAGGTTGCCTCTAAATCTGGTTATTGTATTGAAAACGAAGAATTAATAGCTTTTTTAGCTTTAATGGAAACAAAACTTGATAATTTACCTAACTTATTAATTTCTAAATTTGATCGTTTAAGGCTGCTAGAAAATTTAATGCTTTACTTTTCTCTGCACATGGATGGCTTTAAAAAACCAAAATCCCTAACCGTAATTCAAGAATTATTTAGTTAGTATGAAGAAATTTATTTTTTCGCTTTTTTTTATACTGCCAATTTTAGCGAACGCTCAAATTGTTAGAGTATATCATTTGAATACTAAGGAGCTTCTTTTTAATGTTGTTGTTATTAAAAATACGGGGGCCAATATTCAACCTAACACTAAAGGAGAGTTTGAGTTGGATTTATCAAATACCTCAGAAAAATTCATTTTTAAATCAATTGGTTTTGAACCTACTACAATTTCTAGCAAATCAATTGTATTGCAAAACAACAAAGTATATTTATCTGTAGTAGAATCTTTAGAAGAAGTTGTTATTTCAAACACTAAGTGGAAACAACCTAAACGACAAATTTCTAAAAAAATTAGCAGTATTCGAAAAAACGATATTCACAAAACAAATCCTCAAACGACAGCCGATGCTATAGCCAAGACAGCTAGCGTATTTGTGCAAAAAAGTCAACAAGGAGGAGGCAGCCCTATTATTAGAGGCTTCTCTACCAATAGACTTTTAATTTCTGTGGATGGTGTTCGCATGAATAATGCTATTTTTAGAAGCGGAAACTTGCAAAATATTATTTCGATAGATCCACTTTCATTGGAAAGTGCTGAAATAATTCTTGGTCCTGGCTCTGTAATTTACGGTAGCGATGCCATTGGTGGGACTTTAAATTTCAAAACATTATCTCCTGAAATCAAGTCTGAAGCCAATAAAACAGTAAGCGGTAATCTTTTTTATAGAACCTCAACTGCTAATTCAGAAAAGACCGCGCATGCTGATGTTAATTTGGCTTTTAAAAAAATTGCTTCGGTCTCTAGTTTTTCATTTAGCAGTTTTGATGATTTAATACAAGGTAGTAATGGCCCTGACGATTTTTTAAGAACTACTTTTGTGGTTACTAACAACGGCGTAGATTCCGTAGTTGCTAACAAAAATCCAAAAAAGCAGGTTTCATCAGGATACAGTCAATACAATTTTCTTCAAAAAATCACTTACCAGCCTAATAAAAAATGGGGTTTTGATGCTCAAATAATCTATACAACAACCTCTGATTTTGATCGATATGATAGGCTTCAAAGAAAAAGAAACGGTCAATTTAGAAGTGCCGAGTGGTTTTATGGACCGCAAAGATGGTTTATGGGGTTACAAACTATTTCTTATAATAAAAAATCACTTCTTACTGATGGCATAAAACTTTCTAGTTCCTATCAGTATTTCGAAGAAAGTAGAAATACCCGAAACTTCAATTCTTCCATACGAAACAACAACACCGAAAAATTAGATGTATACACCTTAAATTTAGACGCTAGAAAGATATTTCATCATATAAAAATAAATTACGGTGGAGAGTTTGCTGCAAACAGGATTCACAGTGATGCTTCAACAACTAATATAAACACCCAAGAAAGACTATTGAATATTGCCACAAGGTATCCCGATAATTCTTATTGGAGGTCTCTAGGTATTTACACTGCTATGAATTGGGAATTGAGCCAATCATTAAATATTTCTGCGGGTATTCGATTTAATCAAGTACAATTAAATGCTAACTTTAAAGAGCCTGAACTAGAGTTTCCTTTTGATGATGCTTCTTTAAATGTACAAGCATTTACCTGGAGCCTAGGCAACACCTACCAATTAAACTCTACAATATCTTTTAAAGGAAATATTAACACCGCTTTTCGTGCCCCAAATATTGATGATATTGGTAAAATTTTTAGCGATTCCGAACCTGGATCTATTACCGTACCCAATCCTAACCTAAAGCCCGAATTAGCTTATAATTTTTCATTTAGCGCTTTATACAAAAAAAACAAGTATAAATTTTCATTAACCGCATACAACACCTTTTTAAAAGATGCTTTAACAAAAGACAACTTTAATTTTAACGGACAGGAAAGCATTCTTTTTAGAGGAGAGGAAAGTACTGTTTTCGCAATACAAAATAGTAATAGATCTAGAATTTACGGATTTGAATTTTCGGGAGAAATCCCTATTGCAAAAAACCTTACTATTAATGCTTTGTATAGCTTAACCAAGGGAGAAGAAATACTTTCAAGCGGTTTTAAAACAAATGTTCGCCATGTACCTCCTGGCTTTGGAAATATTCATTTAAAATATACTTTATCTAAATGGGAAATTGATTTGTTTTCAGACTTTAATCAGGGGTTTCGTTTTAATGAACTTGCTCCTTCAGAACAGTTAAAGGTTGACATTTATGCAAGGGATAAAAATGGAAATCCTTTTTTACCAAGTTGGTACACCTTAAATATTAGAGGTAGTTACACTATAAACAATCACATTAAATTTACAACGGCACTGGAAAACATAACAGACCAACGCTATAGGCCTTTTTCCTCGGGAATATCTGCGCCAGGAATTAACTTTGTCGCTGCGGCAAATTATACTTTTTAAAATAAAGGAGCTACCTCACTTTGTTTAAGAGAATCCCTTTCGAATTTAGCTTTTTCCAATTCTTGTTTAAAATCTTCTGAAATACTATTTTCAGTTTCATTAAATTGAACCACTAAAGAGTTGTAAGCCTTAAACAAAGTACTTAGTTGATTTTCTAGGGTTAAAGAATCTGCTTTTTTTGTATTTCCCAATGTATCCTCTAGCAGTAATACATACGTATTTAATTGATTCAATCTGCTTAAAACACCATTATTTTTCAACTCTTTTGGAAGTGATTTAGGTAAATCATTCACTTCTTCACTTAATAATTGGAGGTTATTTTTGTCCCCAAAATAAGCCTTTGTATTTAAAGTATCCATTTGCTCTTTAATGAATTTAAACTCGGACACCTCTTCTAATTTTGAAATAACGGTAGCATTTAAGACTAGTAATTCAACACGAGGCACCTCTAATAATTTGGCGGTATTCTCCTTGGCATCCTTTTTACTTATAGGCGTTTGCACTGTTTCTTTGCATCCCAATAAAACAGCTATTACTATTAAAACGGAAACTACTTTCTTCATAAATTTTTAAAAATAAAAAGGCTACACTTTCTAAACGAAAGGTAGCCTTAAAAAAGTTTATTATTACTACGTATGTAAATTATACGTTAGTTGCTAACCAATCTCCTATTTCGCTTGTCTTATAAGCTTTATTTCCTGCTGCTAAATCTTCAGAAACTATACCTTGAGCTAATGATTTGTTTACAACCACTCTAATAGCCTCAGCTTCTTCTTTCAATCCAAAGGCATCTTCAAACATCATAGCTGCAGATAATACTGTTGCTAATGGGTTTGCGATATCTTTTCCTGCTGCTTGCGGGTATGATCCGTGAATTGGCTCATACAAAGAAGTTTCTGCCCCTACAGATGCTGAAGGCATTAAGCCCATAGATCCTGAAATTACAGATGCTTCATCAGTTAAAATATCTCCAAATAAGTTTTCAGTAATTAATACATCATAACTATTAGGCCATTGTACCAAACGCATTGCTACAGCATCAACAAATTCGTAAGAAACCTCAACTTCTGGGTAATCTTTCTCCATTGCCTGTACTGTTTCTCTCCAAAGTCTTGAAGTTTCAAGCACGTTAGCTTTATCTACACAACACAATTTTTTAGAACGTGTCATTGCTAATTCAAAACCTTTTTTAGCTAAACGCTGAACTTCTGCGCGCGTGTACACACAGTTATCAAAAGCTGTTTCTCCGCCGTCTCTTCTACCTTTCTCTCCAAAGTAAATTCCGCCAGTTAATTCACGTAAAAAAACCAAATCAGTTCCTTTGATACGCTCTTCCTTTAACGGAGACTTATCCAGTAATGATGGAAAAGTAAACGTTGGTCGAACATTCGCAAATAAACCTAATTTTTTACGCATTTTAAGTAACCCTTGCTCTGGTCTTACTTTTGCTGATGGGTCGTTATCAAAACGAGGGTGACCAATCGCTCCAAAAAGAACCGCGTCGGCAGCCACACAAATATCGTGTGTTTCATCAGGGTAAGGCTCTCCAACAGCATCAATTGCTGCAGCACCAGTAAGTGCCGGTGTCCAGTTAATTGAGTGTTTGTATTTTGTTGCAACGGCATCACAAACCTTTACAGCCTGGTCGATAACCTCTGGTCCAATACCATCTCCTGCTAATAGCGCGATATTAAGTTTCATATGTTTTTATTTATACTTTTATCAAAAAATTCTCGGCAAATATACCATTTTAAACGGTTTTAATCTCATCTGAAAAAAGCTTCTCTATTTTACCCTAATCATGGTATCTATAAGCTCTTTTTTATTCGCTGGATTAACACGTATTATTGTAAAGTTTCCAAAATCGTCAAAACTGCCCCTACCGGTTAACGTCCCCGCCTCAATTTTATAATCAACACCGTTTTTTTGCAATATTGCTTTTCCTATAACTTTAGTGTTTTGTTGTATTGTATATTCTAATTTTGATGAAGGAATAAAGCTATATTCCCTTCCTCTTAATTCAAATTTCAATTGAAACGCTTCTGTTTTTAAATAAGCTATAGCCTTTGATTTTACGGGTGTTTTGTCCTCTGTTAACACTGTTTTTTCCGTCTTTGGCTTATATACATGATTTAATATCACTTCATCCTTAAATACATTTCGGATAGCTTCTGTATAGCTTTTTTTATAATCCTTTCGATTGCTTTTCCCTTCCTTTGAGGTATAAATTGTACTTCCTTTATAATCTAAAAAAGTGAAAATTATTTTAGATGAAAGCGCACCCTTTTCTTCTACTTGTAATCTCAGTAATTTTGATACATCAATATTTTTAATACCTTCATTGGTTTCCCCATCGATAAAAGATTCAAAATCGTATTTATTTAATAGAAATTGAGTCATTTTATTTAAGTTGTACTGATGGGGCGTTTTTTGAAATGAAAAAGTAGCTGGCACCATAACGTATTTATAGTTTGATAATGATTGACCAAAGCAAATACTACTTAAGCACACAAATAATGACACTAAATATTTTTTCATAATTCCTATATTCTACTTTTAAACAACTCTATAGCAAATTTAAAATTACATTAAACCTTCGTCTGCAAAGCTAAAATAGTTTTTCTCGGTTACAATTAAATGATCTAATACTTTAATAGTAACTGTTTTTCCTGCTTCAGCAATATTAATAGTGGTCGTTTTATCTGCTTGACTGGGGCGTAAGCTACCACTGGGGTGGTTATGTGCTAAAATCATAGCTACGGCACCAAACTCAAAAGCTGTTTTCAAAATTAATCGAATATCAACTACAGTTCCTGTTTGTCCGCCACTACTTATCATTTTTCTATGTACTACTTTGTTGGAATTATTTAGAAAAAGCACCCAGAATTCCTCGTGGTTTAAATTCCC
The DNA here is from genome assembly GCA_937958985.1 of uncultured Aquimarina sp. Taxonomy (GTDB): domain Bacteria; phylum Bacteroidota; class Bacteroidia; order Flavobacteriales; family Flavobacteriaceae; genus Aquimarina. The sequence continues at coordinate 39,642 of CALGLV010000011.1, read as the reverse complement.
CAATAGCGGTTGCATGTAATTATAAACATCTTTGCTTGCTGTAATGGTAGGTTGCACGGGTACAGCTTGTGCTTGTTGCCTACGGCCCAACTCTAAAGCAGCAACTATACTTATGGCCTTGGCATCACCAATTCCTTTAAAATTGGTAAGTTGTTGCACGTTTAACTTAGCTACTTCATTAAGGTTGTTACCTACGCTTGCTAAAATTCGTTTACACAAACTTACTGCAGACTCATTCCTACTCCCCGACCCAATTAAAATTGCCATTAATTCTGCATTTGACAATATTTTTTTTCCTTGAGCCACTAATTTTTCTCGTGGCCTATCGGATTCACTCCAGTTTTTTATTGAAAATTTAGATTCTAAACTACTCATAACAAGCAATTTAAATAAAAAATTATAAAACTCTATTACAGACTAAATGATTCTCTTTAAACCAAAAAAACTCAAGAAATTACTTCTTGAGTTTTTTTGGTTTTTTATAAATCGATGACTTTATAGGCTTTTAACCTGCTCAGCACCAGCAATTACTTTTTGTTTCAATTCTTGCTTGTAAGCAATAATTTTGTCTTGAATATTTTTATCCTGAGATCCTAAAATTTGAGCTGCTAAAATACCTGCATTTAATGCACCATCTAAAGCTACTGTTGCTACCGGAACTCCTCCTGGCATTTGTAAAATTGATAATACTGAATCCCAACCATCGATAGAATTACTCGATTTTACAGGAACTCCAATAACAGGTAAAGGAGACATTGAAGCCACCATACCTGGTAAGTGTGCTGCACCACCTGCACCTGCAATAATTACATTTACACCTCTATTATGGGCATTAGTTGCATAATCGTATAATTTTTCTGGAGTACGATGCGCAGAAACAATGTCTACTTCAACAGAAACCCCTATTTCCTTTAAAAAATCAACTGCTTTTTGCATTATAGGTAAGTCACTTGTACTCCCCATGATTATTCCAACTTTACTCATAATTGTGTTTTATTAAAGCTACAAATTTCGGTAAAATTTTAAAGTCACAAGTACATATTGTAAATTAATTATTTTTCACTTTACAGGTATTCAAACCCACTAACGAATATAAAGGGCAGAAGCTAACAAAGCTAGTTACCGTAAAAATTCCTGCCACGACAAGTAATACCACACCAATTGTTGACGATAATATACCCATGTAAAATAACACTGCAATAATTAACGCTACCACTAAACGTATAGATCGGTCCAAGGTTCCCATGTTTTTTTTCATAATAATAAGTTTTGAAAGTAAATAACTGTAATAATGACTAACACAATACTGATCTTATTTTTTAATACTGTAAAGTCCATTCTCAAAATTACTACGCTATTGAATATTTAACTGTAACCTTAGTTACCTATAAAAAGAATTAAAAACGGTAACTTTATATAAAAAGATCATGAAAGTATGCACCTACATTTTAATGGCGCTGTTATTTTTTAGTTTTTCGTGTGCTTCTGATAAGGAAGCCGAAGTTTCTAATACAAATAATCCAATAGCTACTCTTAATAATGAAGCTGAAATTAATGCGGTTTCTGTTACGGGAGACGATGGTAATTATAATTTTAGCGTTTCTGTCAATAGCCCCGATACAGGCTGTAATCAATACGCCGATTGGTGGGAAATAATTTCCGAAGAGGGGCAATTAATTTCACGTCGTATATTACTTCATAGCCATGTAAACGAACAACCATTTACACGATCACAAAATGGAGTACTTGTATCACAAAATCAAGTATTAATTATTCGTGCTCACATGAATACTACTGGCTATGGAAATCAAGCCTTCACAGGTTCGATAGCGACGGGCTTTGAAAGTGTTCTTTTAACTGATGATTTTGCCTCTGATTTGGCTATTAAGAAACCTTTGCCAACAAATTGTGCCTTTTAATTACAATACCTATGACAACTTTTTTTAATGAAATAAGTAATACTGTTCAAGGTACTTTCCTATGGGTTATTCAATCTATAACTTTTGAGGTGCCTTGGTATAAAAATTACTTCTGGGGGCTTATTGTGATTTCACTTGTTGTATGGGGGTTAGAAATTTTGTTTCCTTGGCGGAAAAATCAAGCATTATTCCGAAAAGATTTTTGGCTGGACACAGGTTATATGTTTTTTAATTTTTTTGTATTTACAATTGTAATTAGTGGTTTTTATAAGGCTATTGAGTTTTTATTACTACAGTTTAATTTCACTAATCAAAGCTTGGCTATAATTTCAATTTCCGCTTGGCCTATATGGAGCCAATTACTTGTATTTTTTGTGACTTTAGATTTTGTACAATGGTACACACATAGGTTACTACACAAATATTACTTTCTATGGAAATTTCACAAAGTACACCATAGTGTTAAAGAAATGGGCTTTGCTGCACACTTACGCTATCATTGGATGGAAAACGTATTGTATAAACCGTTTAAAATAATAGCAGTAATGCTACTTGGTGGTTTTGAACCAGAGCAAGCTTACATTGTTCATTTTTTTGCAATACTTATTGGCCATCTTAATCATGCTAATCTCAGAATAACTTGGGGTCCTTTAAAATACATTTTAAATAATCCTGTAATGCACCTATATCACCATGCCTATTCACTCCCTAAAGGAAGTTATGGCATGAATTTTGGTATTAGTCTAAGTATATGGGATTACATTTTTAAAACCAATTACATCCCTGAAGATAGTGGCACTATACCAATAGGCTTTAAAGGAGATGAACAGTTTCCGAAAAGTTTTTTAAAACAGAATTTTTATGGATTCACTTCAAAAAATTCTGCTTCAAAATAGGTTTAAAAACCTATAAATCAATACAATAATCTAATAATTAGTATGGAATATTCAAGCAAATTCAAAAATGACTGATAAATTTTCTACTTTAGCTTAAAATAATTAATAAAAAATATCCTATGTTAAAAAAACTACCTTTCTTTTTAATTTCCATTCTTATTTTTAGCTACAGCTATTCCCAAAAAGCTAGTAGTATAAAACAGGTAAAAATAAAAACCGTTGAAGAATACATCGAAGTTGAAGCCGAAAGCTTTCAATCTCAAGATTTAACAAAAAATAGGGCGTGGTACATAACTAGTGATGAACGAACAAAAAAAATAAAACCCGATCCTGACAAAAAACATATAGGCGGTGCTAGTAATCGAACTTATATTGAAGTACTACCAGAGACATTTACAGATAAATCTAGAACCATGAGAGAAGGGGTTAATTTTTCTAGAACTCCGGGAAAAGTTGCTGTTTTGAATTATAAAGTAAATTTTAAAACTACGGGTAAATTTTATGTTTGGGTAAAAGGATATTGCTCTAGTACTTTAGACAACAGTATTCATGTAGGAATGAATGATAAATGGAAAGAAAGCGGAACTGGTCTTTATTTTTGTGACGGACAAGACAAATGGAGTTGGTCTTCATACCTAAGAAACCGTACTGATGATTGTGACCCTAACGCCAAACGCGCCTATATTATTGTAAATAGACCTGGAACTCATACTATTCAATTTTCTATGCGAGAAGATGGCTTTGAGTTTGACAAATTTGTACTTACTAAAGAAAGAGGGAAAAAACCTAGGTAAGCTTAATTTACAAGCATTCATATATTTAAATAAACGCCTATAATAATAATTATAGGCGTTTATAAATTATAACTCTTTAAAGAAATCTATTTCCGAATCAACGTAAGCGAAGCTGTTTCTGTTTCCTTTAACAGGGTTCTCGTTTCTATAAATTGGTGCTCTCCTTTGATTTCTATTTTCACGGTATTAGGAGCCGATGTACCTTCATTTAACGCAACTACTTTAACACTTATTTTTGTGTTTAATAATTGTAAAGGAATTTCTTTTTTCTCCTTCTTTATTGAATAATCCTCTAAAATCAATTTACCATCAATAAAAAGATTAATTCGATCATCATCTATCTTTCCTGAATCATAAATAGAAAGCATGAAGTTTTTAGACTTTACAAAAACAGTAAGTGCTTCATTTGCAATTATATTTTTCAACTGAATAGAATCTATTTCTGGTTGTACTACCTGTATTGGTTTTTTGTATTTTGGCTTATTTAATTTCCTTTTTATTTTTTGTTGTTTTGCTTCTATTTTAGATTTATCTGCTAAAATCAATTTGCCATCAATGCATTTTGTTCCGTTATCATATTTCCCATAAAAATTACCCGTTAACATTTTTAACTTTTCAAAATTCTTTGCCTTAGCCTCAAAATGAATGTAACAGAAATCAAAGGTGTTAAAAGAAGATTTTGTGTATAAAATATCAAATTCATTAAACTTTAATATTCCTACTAAAGGGTCGTAAATTCCTTTTATAGCTGATTTCGTTTCATGCGCACCGTTTTTATCGGTTATCGAATAGCCTGAAATTTCATTTACATTATCTTTTTTCAGGTATACTTCATAAGGAATAAACAGGGAGTCGTTTATTCTAACAACACCGGTTAACTCTTTATAATTTAGCTGACTAAAAGAACAAATAGATTGAAAAAAAACAAAAAGAATAAGAATTAATTTCATTATAATCATTTATATTCGTCCAAAATTAACATTTAATATATAAACTATTATGAAAATCAAATTATTATTATCGATTTTACTTTTGTCTTTTGCTTCAATTACTTCGTATGCTAGTTTTCCTGTAAGCTCATATACTACACAAACTGCACAATTTGCTGAAGATAACGTAGAAGAAAAAGTTGTAGTAACTTCTCCTGCTGCAAAAGCAGACAGAAAAACAGTTTCTATAATATTAGCATTAGTATCTGTTATATTTCTTCCTTTTGGTTTACATAACTGGTATTTAGGAAGAAAAAAACAAGCACTGTGGCAAACTTTATTGACTTTCCCTGGTGCAATATTAATCTTACCATTACTAGTATCTTGGGTTTGGCAACTTGTTGACACAATCCGTATTATATCTGGAGATTCTGACTTCAATTAAAAAATACTAATCCAAAAAAAAGACCGCTATTAATAGCGGTCTTTTTTTTGGATTAGTATTAAGTGGCTGGCTATAGATATATTCACTTAACATTACTTTGAATCGCTTTAAAACTACTTTAGTCTTTTAAAACTTGGCTGCCTTATCTATTGTTTTGCGTACATCCCCAAAGTGTATTTATTACAACAACTATTGAATTGTAACAAACACAGTTCATTCCTCAGATATGGGATCTCTTTCTTAAGTTAATTTAAATTTTACTGAGCTAATAGTTACAAAATTATAATACACTATAATTTTAGTGTATTATAATTCCAAGATAGAACCAATTCTAAACAAAAAAAGCACTACTAAGTTTTACCTTTTTAGTGCTTTCAATTTATATTGTATGCTATTTTTTAGCGTCTGCTACCCATATATTGCATTACAAAATATAGCAGTGTTGCTAATGACCCTAATGCTGCAACCAAATAAGTGCGTGCTGCCCATTTTAAGGCATCTTTTGCCGCTGCATGTTCTTCTCTATTCAGCATACCTGGAGAGTTTTGCAACCAAGCTAATGCGCGGTTACTCGCATCATATTCTACCGGAAGGGTTATAAAGGTAAATGCGGTGGTTACTGCAAATAATAAAATACCTACTAAAAAAATAGAACTCCCAAAAGCAGTTCCACCAGCAGCAAGCGCCATACCCGCCATAATTACAATATTGGAAAATTTACTTGCAATACCTACTACAGGTACAATTTTAGAACGCATTGTTAACCATTGATAAGCCTGCGCATGTTGCACGGCATGTCCTACCTCATGAGCTGCAACTGCTGCTGCTGCTGCATTGCGTTGCGTATATACTACTTCACTTAAATTAACTGTTTTGTCTTGCGGGTTGTAATGATCGGTTAATTGACCAGGAGTTGAAATTACTCGTACATCCTTAATTCCATTGTCACGTAACATTTTTTCAGCAATCTCGGCTCCACTCATTCCGTTTTGTAATGAAACTTCAGAGTATTCTTTGAATTTACTTTTTAGCTTATTACTTACATAGGAACTTACCAGAAAAACAATTCCTGCAATAGCATAATACATCATCATAATAATATCATTTTAGAGTAACTAAAATACAAAAAAATCCTCATCAAATGACGAGGATTTATAGTAACCAATTCTTTAAAAGAATTTTCTATTTATATTTTAGCTTAAAAGAAATTAACAATCCAACACACATAGCCGTTACCACATTAGCGGCAAGTATAGGAATACTCATAATTAAAAATCCATAAGTTATCCACAAGCAAACTCCTAAAAACAGCATTAATACCATAGGTAACGACAAGCTTTTAGCATCTTTGGTTCGCCATGTTTTATATACTTGGGGCAAAAAAGAGCCAGTTGAAAGTATGGCCGCTATAGTTCCGATTAATTCAATATAAAACTTATCCATATTACCCTACTATGTTTATAATTTTACCAGGAACAATAATTACCTTTTTAGGTGTACGCCCATCTAGTTGTTTTATTGTTTTTTCATGAGCCATTACTACTTTCTCTATTTCGTCCTTGGACATATCTAATGGCAACTCTAATTTAAAACGCATTTTTCCGTTAAAAGAAACTGGATATTCTTTAGCGCTTTCTACTAAATGAGAAGCCTCGAACTTTGGAAAACTCGCTGTTGAAATAGACTGGCTATTTCCTAAAATATTCCATAGCTCTTCTGCTATATGTGGTGCATAAGGAGCTATTATAGTCATCAAATCGCTTAGTACTGATTTACTCGTACATTTTTGAGCAGTCAACTCGTTAACACAAATCATAAACGTACTTACTGAAGTATTGAAAGAAAAGTTTTCAATATCCTCAATTACCTTTTTTATAGTTTTATGAAGCGTTTTTAAATTGTCTTTCGTTGGTTCGGAGTCGTTAAACTTTACTCCATTTTCCCCAACGTAGAGTTTCCATAATTTCTTTAAGAAGTTATGTACTCCTGAAATACCTGCTGTATTCCATGGTTTTGCTTGCTCTAATGGCCCTAAAAACATTTCGTATAAACGAAGTGTATCTGCACCATATTCATTACAAATATCATCTGGGTTAACTACATTGAATTTAGATTTGGACATCTTTTCTACCTCACGACCGACACTATATTTTCCGTCCTGTAAAATAAATTGAGCATCTTTAAAATCGGCTCTCCAATTTTTAAACGCGTCTGTATCTAATTCGTCTGAAGAATTTACAAACGAAACATCCACATGCACTGGACTTTTAGCGATAGTTAAAATTTCAGCATCAAAATGACCTATAATTTTGTTATCTAACAAATAATCTAGCACCACCTTCTCAAATTCATCATCCGATTTGAAAGCAGTTTTTGAAACAAAAATCAGCGGGATTTTTTTAGTTATATCTTCGGTATTCTCATCTAAACTACATCCCGTTTTCATAAAAGGAATGGCTTTATAGGCAAAAGCACTCGTTCCCAAAATCATTCCTTGGTTAATCATCTTTTTAAAAGGCTCATCAACCGATAAAAAATTGCGATCGAACAGAAATTTTGTCCAAAAACGACTGTATAATAAATGCCCTGTACCGTGCTCGCTTCCTCCTACATAAAGGTCTACATTTTGCCAATACTCCAAGGCTTCTTTAGAAGCAAACTCTTCCGTATTTTCCGAATCCATGTAACGAAATAAATACCACGAACTCCCTGCCCAACCTGGCATAGTGTTCAACTCTAGTGGATGAATTGTTGTGTTATTAATTTCACTGTTATTAACCACAGTATTTGTTACCGTATTCCAAGCCCAATCGGTTGCTCTGCCTAATGGCGGCTCTCCTTCTTCGGTAGGTAAATATTTTTCTACCTCAGGTAAGTTTATTGGTAAATGTTTGGTGTCGATTAACTGCGGCATTCCATCTACATAATATATTGGAAAAGGTTCTCCCCAATAACGCTGACGACTAAATACGGCATCCCTTAAACGGTAGTTTGTTTTACCTAAACCACAACCTAAAGATTCGAAAGTTTTTACTGCAATAACACTAGCTTCTTTCGCTGATAAATCATCTAAAAAGTCTGAATTTGTAATTATTGCATTTGTTTTATCGGTATATGCTTCTTCGGAAATATCAACATCTTTAAATATATTTAAAATTGGAATTCCAAAATGATTTGCAAAATCAAAGTCGCGCTGATCGCCACATGGTACTGCCATTACAGCACCCGTTCCATAGCTTGCTAACACATAATCGCCAACCCAAATAGGCACCCTTTTTTTACTTAATGGATGTTCGGCATAAGCGCCAGTAAAAACTCCTGATATTGTTTTTACATCAGCCATTCGCTCTCGTTCGCTACGTTTCGAAGTAGCTTCAACGTAGGCTGCTACTTTTTCTTTTTGTAAATCGGTTGTGATTTCAGATACTAAAGGATGTTCGGGAGCTAAAGTCATAAAGCTCACACCAAAAATAGTATCTGGTCGCGTTGTAAAAACTTCTATAAATTCTTTTGAATCTTGAACAGGAAATTTAACCGATGCTCCAACAGATTTACCAATCCAATTACGCTGTGTTTCTTTAATACTTTCCGACCAATCCAAGCCGTTAAGTCCTTGGATTAAACGATCGGCATAGGCAGAAATACGCATACTCCATTGAGTCATTTTTTTTCTTACCACGGGATGGCTTCCTCGTTCTGAAAGACCATTTACAATTTCATCATTCGCTAATACAGTCCCCAAAAAAGGGCACCAATTCACTTCGGTTTCTGCCAAAAAGGTAAGTCGGTATTGTAATAATATTTGCTGCTTTTCTTTATCCGAAAACGCATTCCATTCCGTACCCGAAAATAATGTTACTTTTTCATCGCAAATAGCTTCAACAGCGGCATTACCCGATACTTCAAACTTTTCAATTAGCGTATCAATAGCTTCTGCTTTGTCACTTTCAACATTGTACCAAGAGTTAAATAACTCTCCAAATATCCACTGTGTCCATTTATAATATTCAGGACTACTGGTGCGTACCTCTCTGCTCCAATCAAGCGAAAAACCAATTTTATCTAATTGCTCGCGGTAACGGGCAATATTTGTTTTTGTGGTTAAATCTGGGTGTTGCCCTGTTTGTATAGCATATTGCTCTGCTGGCAATCCAAACGAATCGTATCCCTGCGGATGCAATACATTAAAACCTTGATGACGTTTATACCTTGCATAAATATCACTAGCTATATACCCTAATGGATGCCCTACATGTAAACCCGCCCCAGATGGGTAAGGAAACATATCCAAAGCATAGTATTTTGGTTTAGTACTAGAATTGCTGGCTTTGAAGGTTTGATTTTCTGACCAGTATTTTTGCCATTTGGCTTCAATATTATTAAAATCGTAATTCATTGGTTGCATTTTCGAAAGTGCAAATTTACGATTTTTAACGGTTGCTGTTATCTTAATTTTAAAGGCTTAAAAGTATATTACTAAGTAATATTTTAAATAAAGCGTTACACCATTGCTACTAATGAAAATGAATATCGTATTTTTGAGACTTAAATTTTTGTTAAATTGACTGTTTTACTAAGAATTCTTATTGTTCCAATCGCCTGTTTACTAACAGTATTACAAAGTTACGGACAATGTAACCGCACCGAAACTATTACTATTTGTGACATTACTATCATTGATTTTGACACCGATGGAAATCCTGACGGAATTATAAACTTATATGATGAGTATTTTAACATCACAGGAGAAAACCTTGAAAGAGGTATTTGGAATACTCGTTCAGAATTAATGTTTACGTTAACTCCTGAGACAGGTGATGTGTTAACATGGGATTTAAGAGAATCAGTAACCGATAGTGATTTAAATAAGTATGAATTTACTTTATTTAATAGCAATTGTGGCAACGAAGCTGCGGTTACCATCAATGTTATTTTAGGGGCTTTCTCTGGTGTTGCGTTACCTTCTTTTGGTATTAATGATGTAAATTTAGAGGTATGTGATTTTGAAGGAATAGATTTATTTAGTGCATTAGTTTCTGATAGTACTACACCATCGCCACATTTAAATGGCGTGTGGACTTACGAGGGTGGTGATTTACCTACTGTTGAAATTATCGGAGGATCATTTCCACAAATTGAAATTCCTTATCAACCCGGAGCTCCTTTGATTGATGAGGGAGTTTTTGAATTTAAATATACCGTAGCAAACAACAATAATTGCGGTTTGCTTCAAGAAACAATCATAAAATTATCGGTAGTAAGACAAGTTAATGCCGGACTTAGAGATTCTGGCGGTGTTAGAACCATCTTTATTTGCGAAAATGACCTCATTGCTGGAGACTTTGACAATGATATCGACCTTAGAGATGATGACTATTTAGCTGGAGAAGATATTGAAGGTTTTTGGATTCAAAATGCCGATACCGGAGGCGAGATTACAGATCGAGACGATTCAATTATAAACTTAAGGCGTTTGTATGAAAATACGATAGCTAGTGAGAGTAGGTTTGATGTTGTGCGCTTCACTTTTCAATATACTGTTCAAAAAAGATCGGGAGTATGTTCGGATGACAGTGCTTTTTTAGTATTTAATCTCCATGAAGCTCTTCGCCCATTTACTCAAAATACTAACAACAATTTATTATGCTCTAACTTTTCTTCACCTAGTACTTTTGACTTGTTTTCTTTAATAGAATTTACTGAAGAAAATGATGTTACTTATGATTATTTCAATGGAAATTGGAGCTTTATCTCGGGTCCTGAATCAATACCTGAAGAATCTTTACGATCATTAAATATCGCTAACGATGGTATTTTAAATTTGAAAGTTGAAGAACCTAATAACACTCAGCGCTTTCTTAATCCTGGAAAATATCGTTTAGGATATAATGTTACTAACAACTCCGGCGTAAACCCTTGTCCAGAACAATCAACCACTATTGAAATAGAAATACTTTCGCCTTTATATGCTGGTGAAAATGTTAGCTCTATTGAACTTTGTGAGGTTGATGGGCAAGTGGACTTAAATTCACTACTTGTAGGCAATCCTGCTAATGGAGAAATCACAACTGGTGGAATATGGACAGATAGTGAAGGTAATCCTACAAACAACATCTTCACTTTTCCAGAGCTTTCGAATGACCAATCATTTGATTTTACCTATACCGTATCTCACAATGATGATAGATGTGAAGAAGTATCAAACTTAAATTTCACAATAATTAATACTATAGAAACACCTTTAGTAGAAAAAACAACTAAAGTATGTTCTGACAATCTTAATACTATCCTTTTTGAACAATTAGATGGAACTCCAGAAACTACAGGAATCTGGACGGGTCCGAACAACTATCAATCTAATACTCATCTGGGAGAATTTATTTTTAATAATCAAAATTTACCGCGATTAGAAGAAGGAATTTACACCTACACAGTTCCTGGCACTAACATTTGTAATCCTGTTTCTGTAACAGAATTAACTATTGAATTTGTTGACCCTGTAGAAAATTTAGGCGAAGATATTGATGTTACCTTTTGCAAAGTTGAAACCAATAGTATCGACTTACTCACACTTTTGAGTGCCGAAACTATTAATACTGGGATATTTACGGACTTAGACGGTAGCGGAGCATTAACTATCAACAGCGTAGATTTCTCTTTACTAGAAGCCGGCATTTATAACTTTGAATATTCATTACCCGATTTAGCTCCCTGTGATATTCCTAGTTTAAATATTCAAATTCACTTATTAGACACAGATACTATTGACCTTGCAGGTGAAGATGCAACCATAACCATTTGTAGTGATAATTTAAATATTAGACTGTTTGATGTCCTCGGAGGCGCACCTTCTACTAACGGAATATGGACAGGACCTCGTGGTTATGTATCTGCAGATCACATAGGTGAATTTGCTTTTAATAATTTAAATTTACCGCGGCTTGAAGCTGGAGAATACATTTATGCCACCGGTAGCATGGGTCCTTGCGGAAACGAAGATACTGCTACGGTAACAATAGAATTAATAGACCCTATTGATTCTATAGGAAGCGATATTGTAATTACTTTTTGTAAAGATGAACTTAACGTGGATCTTTTAACTGTACTTCCCATAGGCACTGTTCAGAATGGAGAATTTACTGAACTTGATATTACCGGAAATTTAACCGGTTCTATTTTCAACTTTGAAAACCTTGATGTTGGCTCATATAACTTTGAATATTCACTCCCCAACTTAGCCCCTTGCGATATCCCTAGTTTAAATATTCAAGTGCGCATACAAGATGAAATTGCTGTTGACAATGCAGGGATTAGTTCTCAAATTAATGTATGCTCCGCAGATTTAAATATTATTTTATTTGAACAATTAGGAGGAAACCCCGATACTACAGGTACTTGGTCTGGACCGGAAAATTACAGATCAATTGATCATTTAGGAGAATTTATTTTCAATAACCAAAATCTCCCAAGACTTCTCGAAGGCATTTACACTTATACCATTGAAATGCCAAATGCTTGTAGTGAAAATATTGAAGCTACTGTAGAGATTATATTAGAAGAACCGATAGCTGAATTTGGCCCTCAAATTGAGAGCACTTTTTGCAAAACTGATGGTGACATAAACTTAACTGATTTACTACCAACGAATATTCCTCAAAACGGAATTTTTACGGATTTAAGTAACACCAATGCACTATCCGGAACTATATTAAATGTAGCTACTCTTGTTACAGAAACCTATAATTTTCAATATACGTTAAGTACAAACTTAGCATGTGAATCTCCTAGCCTTAATCTTGAAATTAGTATTATTGATACTCTAAATTCGGAAACCGCTGGAATAAGTAATTCCATAAAAGTGTGCTCCAATGATATTGATTTAAATTTATTTAACCAGCTAGAGGGTAATCCATCAACTTCTGGAACATGGAGTGGCCCCTTTGGATATAGTACAACAACTAACGCTGCTATTTTTAACAATACAGACACAAACATAGCAAGACTAGAAAATGGTATCTATACTTATTCAATCGTTAATAGCGTTTGTAGCAATTCAAACAGTACAAGTACCATAGAGGTTGAAATTATAGAGCCTATTGCCATTACAGAAATATTACGCTTTACCAGATGTAAATCGGACAGTAGTGTAAATCTATTTTCTTTGCTAGGTAATAACACTCCTACAGAGGGCATTTTTACTGATACTCAAGATACTCAAGCACTTTCTGAAGATGGTAGGGTTAATTTTGAAATATTAGCTGCAGGAACATATAACTTTAGGTACACCCTAAACAACCAAGCACCTTGCGAGCCTTCGATTTTAAATATTGAATTACAAATTATTGCTCTTGAAACACCCGAAACTCCAACTACAGGCTTCTGTATTTTGGATGCTATGCGTTTAAATGATATTGAAGTATCTGTTTTAAATTACAATTGGTACACCTCTTCCAATAGTGAAAATCCAATTATTGACAACCCTATTTTAGAGGACAACACCACTTTGTATCTTACTAATATAGACTCTGAAAATTGTGAATCTGATCGCGTTGAAGTACCTATTCGAATTTTAAATGTAGGAGAAGAATTTGAGGTATTGAATAGTGATGGTATTTTAATAAGAGTAGATTGCCCTCTTGATTTTCAAGATGGAGTTACACCAAATAATGACAATCAAAACGACCGTTTTGAACTCGCCAAAGAAGATCTCTATAATATTCCTGAAGCATTTCCTGATTTTAACTTAGAAATATATAACCGTTTTGGAACTATTGTATTTAAAGGAAACAAAAACACTGAAGAATTTAGAGGAGAGAATAATGTGAATTTAAGTCTTGGTGGTGATTTACCATCAGGTGTCTATTTTTATGTATTCAATCCTAATTTTAAAAATAACAGTCCTATACAGGGGAGTTTTTATTTAAGTAAGTAACCTATGAAATTATATTTTATAAACGCTATAGCGCTCGTTGTTTGCTTATCTGTATTTGCGCAACAAGATCCCCAATATACTCAGTATATTTACAACATGAGCACGGTAAACCCTGCTTATGTTAAAGATCAACCTGGGTTGATCTCCGCAGGACTTTTATACCGACAGCAATGGCAAGGAATTGAAGGCGGCCCACAAACGGCAAACGCCTTTATTAATTTTCCTGTAAAAAATAAAGTAGAACTTAGTGCAAATTACGTAAGAGACGAAATTGGTGATGCAATAAAAGTAACTACTAATTTTGCGAATTTAGATTTTGCTTATATCACTCAAGTTTCTTCTAACCTTAAACTCTCTTATGGCTTAAAAGTTGGTTTCAATAATTTTTCCTTAAATGCTTTAGGCTCTGATGTTGCCGATGACCCGGCATTTTCTAATCGAATTTCCGATAATACGATTACATTAGGAGTCGGATTATTTTTATACAGTAATAATTTCTACGCGGGAATTTCATCTCCCAATATTTTATCTCGTAAGGTGGAATTTAACGGAATTGGAGTTTCGGAAAGGGCGAATCAACTATTTGGTATTGCAGGCTATATCTTTGAGCTTTCTCAAGAATCAAAACTAAAACCTTCTGTAATTGTACAACAAGCCATAGGTGCCCCTCTATCGTTTAGCGCAGGTATTAATTACCTATATGCGAACCGATTTGAAATCGGCAGCGCTTATCGTTATCAAGAAAGTGTTTCGGCAATTGCAGGCTTTCAAATAACTCAAAATCTAAAAATTGGTTACGCCTATGATTACTCACTTAGCAATTTTAGCCAGCTGAGTAATGGTAGCCATGAAGTAATTCTTATCGTAGATTTTGATTTGCTTTCGCTGGGAAAAAAATACGTTTCACCTAGATTTTACTAAACTACCATGAAGCACTACCTTACTATCATCGTTTCATTATTTTTATGCTTTACCGCATTTTCTCAACGCAAAACTAGAGCCGATCGTTTTTTTAAAAATGGGGATTACTACAATGCTATTTCCGCCTATCAAAAAGAATTGGAAAGCTCAAGCCTCTCAAAAAAAACAATTCAAAATTTAGCTATTTCTTATTACAATACATTTCAATTTAGAAAAGCATACCGCTACTTAAATTATATTGTTAAAGGTAAATTCAAAGGGAAGGACAAAAATTACGACAATAATTTCAACTTTAAATTATACCATGTACTCTCCGCTTTAGGCGAGTACGACAAAGCTATTCCACACCTAGAAACTTATCAAAAAAATAAAAAATTAACACCAAAAAACTCCGCTAAAGTAATTGCAACTATTGAAGAATTTAAATTAAAAGATGATGATTTTTCTATAAAAACCGCTGCTTTTAATAGTGAAAGTGCCGAATTTGGAGCAATTAAAAAGGACAGCTTAGTCTATTTTACTTCCGACAGAAGCCCCAACAACCTTTTAGAAAAGCGTTATAAATGGACACACCGACCTTTTTTAGATATTTATAAAGTAGCCGTTGATAGCACCAATAAACCTATTGGAGAAATCACCTCCTTTTCTTCCAAAATAAATTCTAGTCTACACGAAGGTAATTTTTGTTTCAGTAAAGATGGAAAAACAGTTTACCTCTCTAAAAGTAATAACGAAAGAGGAAATCGAAAATTTGACAGCATCCGAAGTAATGCGATACACCTATATAGATCTTTTAAGGACGACAGCCTACAAACATGGTCTAAACCCGAAAGATTACCCTTTAATAATATCGCGTACACTACAGAACATCCTGCCTTAAGTCCTAATGGCAAACATTTATATTTTTCTTCAAATATGCCTGGAGGCTACGGAGAATTTGATTTATATGTGGTAGCTATTAACGAAGATAACACCTTTGGTAAGCCCCTAAATTTAGGAGAAGAAATTAACACCTCTAACAGAGAGCAATTTCCCTTTATTTCTGAAAATGGAGACCTATTTTTTTCTTCTAACGGACACTTAGGACTTGGAATGCTCGATGTTTTTGCCTGTAAAAACAACCAAGAAACATTCGAAAAACCTATTAATTTAGGAGCTCCTATTAATTCAAGTTTTGATGATTTTTCAATGACATTTTACGATTTAACTAATGGTTTTTTTGCCTCAAACAGAAGTAAAAAAGGAGATGACATTTACAACTTTAGTCAGGTTGGAAACATCTTCCCTGAGCCTATTAAAGTACGTTTTGAAGTGAAAGATTTGATTACTCAAAATTACATTCCAAACACTACGCTTAGCTTAGTTGATAGAGACAAACAAGAGATTTACGCCAAAACCACCGATAGTATAAGTGCTTTTGACATTAACATATTACCAGGAAGGTATGATTTAACAGCAACTGCTAATAATTACATAGCGCAATCAAAACCTTTTTTAGTTAAAGAAAAAAAGGGTGAAGTATACACCTTGTACTTAAAACAAAAAGAAATACCTGTTATAAAAAAGGAGCCTGTAGTTTTATCTATAAAAGAGCAGTTACTAAAAGATAAAGTTGGCCCACCTGTAAAAGAAATAAACGGAAAGTTATTTTTTAATCTGCCTCCTATTTACTTTGATTTTAACAAATGGAATATTCGTGCTGACTCTAAAAAAGTATTAGATGAGTTAGCCTTAAAGCTTGAAAAGTATTCAACACTACATATAAAAATAAGAGCACACACCGATAGTCGCGGAACAGAATCTTATAATCAATTACTGTCAGAAAAAAGAGCGGAATCTACCCGTAATTACCTTGCTTTAGTTGGTTATGTAAACGCTCGCCGTATTAGTTTTGAAGGTTCTGGAGAATCACAACCATTAATTAATTGTAAAGCAAAAATTTGTACCGAAGACGAACATCAAACCAATCGTAGAAGTGAATTTGAAATTACCAAATTTTAGTTACCCACTGCTACATCAGTAATTTTATTTAACGCGCCTGCAATTTTAGTAAGTACTTCATCGGAGTTGTCAATACCGTGTCTATTTTTTAAGTATAACGGGTCGTTATAGGCAACTTGAACCATATTGTCCGCTTCAAAAACTACTATTTTCTGTGGTAAATCTAGGGCTACAGTTGCGCTGTTTTGCATTAATGGTGTTCCTAACATTGGATTACCAAATAAAATTATTTTAGTAGGTCTTAATTGCAAATCCTTGGAAGCAGCGTTTTTACTATGATCTAATTCCAATATAATTTTAAGGTTTGGATTCGACTCCAAAACATCATGTAATTTTGCATAAGTAGTATTAAAATCGAATTTACTTTGCTTAACTACTAAACCATTATTCTCCATAAAATGCTTGTTTGTTTTATTTTGATTACACGAAAACAACATTGTTGTTATACCCAAAAAAAGTAAAGCTTTTAATATCGATCTCATATATTTGAGTAAGTCGATTGAAAAAATAAATCCTTTCTTTTATGCTTATATAAATTTCAAAAAAACAAACTTTTCTAGAAAGCTATTACTCTACTATCAATTTAACCGTAGCTAATTTATTCGAAACCATTAACCGAATCAAGTAAATTCCCGTCGAAAGAGAATTGGTATTTAAAACACTATTTTCTATACTAGTATCTAATATTTTCTGACCTGAAAGGCTATAAATAGCTACACTTGAATATTTCAAAGAAGGCATATTAATTGTTGAATAACCCGTATTTGTGGGGTTGGGATAAAATGAAACTTTCGATTTTTTGTCAGAAAAATCAGTTACAGAAAGAGCTAAATTGTTCGAGTTCAAAGTTCCTGGAGTACCATTATCACCACTACCGAAAAGTGTTGTAGAAGATTGCCAATTTGTACCATCATCATTTTCTATTGCTGTAATACCTGTAAACTCCATACTAGACCCATCAGGATCTGGAAATGAAGCACCATTATCATATTCAACACTATCAATAATTACACCTGTTGGTGTTGCTAATACAACTTCGTCAGAAGTATTCGTTAATAAAAAGGAAGAGTATACGTAATTTGGCGCGTATCCTCCATTAAGCATTATATCTCCATTTCTGCCAAATACAAAAAAACTATTAGCGGGCACCAATAAAGGACCTCCATTTGATATAATGTGAGAATCGGTATCATTATCTCTAATTATCCATCCATTAATATCAATACTATTTGAGGTTGTATTGTAAATCTCAAAATACTCACCAAAAGAATCGCTTACTACTTTAGGGTTTTGCATAATCTCCGTAATTACCAAATCACCCACGTTTTGACTGTAAAATACTGAGTGTAAAAATGAAGCAAATAGTAACACATAACATTTCATAATTTATATATTTTAGACCCTAAATATACATAAAATATTGAATTCGTGTAAGTTACGTATTTTTTAACACTGTTTACATTAAGATAATTAAACATAAAAAAGCTTCTAGAATAGAATCCTAGAAGCTTAAAATTAATAGAGAATACTCTATTATTATTTCTTATTCGCCTTATCTATGTACTTCCTAAGCGCCATAGTCATAGACGGTGTTTCAGGTGAAGGAGCTACAATATTACACACTAACCCTCTTGATTCTGCTTCCTTAACAGTTGAATTACCAAACACTGCAATACGAGTGTCATTCTGCTTAAAATCAGGAAAGTTTTCAAATAATGATTGAATTCCTGAAGGACTAAAGAAAACTAATATGTCGTAAAACACATCTCTTAATTCCGACAAATCACTAACTACTGTTCTGTAAAATGTTCCTATTTTCCAATTCACTTCTAATTCATCTAACAATGCTGGTATGGCCGGCTTAAGTTTATCAGAGGAAGGAAGTAAATACTTTTCGTGTTTGTACTTTTTAATTAATGGCACCAACTCAGGAAATGTTCGCGTACCTACATAAATTTTACGTTTTCTGTACACTACATATTTTTGCAAATAATAAGCCACTGCTTCGCTTTGACAAAAATACTTCATCGCATCAGGAACTTTAAAACGCATTTCTTCTGCGATTCTAAAGAAATGATCAATAGCATTTCTACTGGTTAAAATAATTGCTGTATACTGAGAAAAATCAATTTTTTGATGACGAACTTCTTTTGATGTTAATCCTTCAACATGAATAAAAGGAACAAAATCAAACTTAACCTTCTGTCTTTCTTCAATATCATGGTATGGAGAGTTCTCCATTTTAGGTTCTGGCTGAGATACCAAAATCGTTTTCACTTTCATAGACTTCTGTGTTTCTAAAGTATCTTGCTTCATAGTCTTGTAATATAATAAATCACACCTATAATTGGGGAAATTTCGAATGCGCAAAGATACAAAATAAAATAAACCAAATAGCTAAAAAACAATTCTTTAAAGTGTGTTAAAATTAATAAAACTGAAAGTGAAAAAATTACAAACCACAGAATAACAAATAAATACAACCAATAACTACCAACAACTGGTGTATAAATAAAGAATAACAAAGGTAGTAAGCTTATGAATGTTAGGTATGAAAAATAAGTTTGCTTTTGAAAAATGTAGCGGGAAATAGTTTTTTTAAAACCAATTACTCTAGCTAAAAGCAACTGAAGCATCATCTTCAACAAGTAAAAAAAACCAAAGAATAGCGCGATTTTTAGGTATTCAGAAAATTCAAATTGAGTTAAATATCCTATTTTAAACAGTAAAACCTGAATAATCAATGGAAAAAAAAGCAAAGACATTCCTAACATTAATAAATGAAATCCTTTCAACAAACTATCTTCTCTGTAGGTCTTTATATAAGTATCTGAAAAAAATAACCTACTAAAATTTAATAATTTATAATTAGATTTTCTTTTTGCTATAATCAGTAAAAGCGCTACTAAAATATAAATAGCAATGACCCAATCTGAGACTATTAAATTTCTGAATGTAGCTTCCAAATTGTTATGTATTTATTACAAATTATAATCACAAATGTAAACGCTAAAATTGAGTTTTGTAGTATCTTTGATTCAAATTTATTTGAATGCCTAGCAGCTTAGTAATAGTACCTACCTATAACGAAATAGAAAACATAGAGGCTGTTATTAATGCTGTATTTAGTTTAAAATTCTCACATTCTTTATCTTTTGATTTATTAGTTGTAGACGATAATTCGCCCGATGGCACTGCCTTAAAAGTCTCCGAACTTCAAAAAACATATCCATCGAACTTATTTTTAGAAAAAAGAAATCAAAAATTAGGTTTAGGGACTGCCTACATTCACGGATTTAAATGGGCTTTAAAGAGAAACTATAAATACGTCTTTGAAATGGATGCTGATTTTTCTCATAACCCTTTAGACCTTGTTCGACTAAAGCAAACTTGTGAGGAAGAAAATCTGGATATGGTTATTGGTAGCAGGTATGTTAAAGGTGTTAATGTAGTGAATTGGCCTATGAGCAGAGTACTATTATCTTATTTAGCCTCTAAATATGTTCGGTTAATTACCCGAATGCCAATACATGATACTACAGCAGGATTTGTGTGTTATTCGAATAAATTGTTGCAAACTATCGATTTAAATAATATAAAATTTGTCGGCTACGCTTTTCAAATAGAAATGAAGTATAAAGCGTTTTTAAAAAATTTGAAGTTTAAAGAAATTCCTGTGATTTTCACCGACAGAGCACATGGAGTTTCTAAAATGTCTAAAGGAATTATTTCTGAAGCAATTTTCGGAGTAATTCAAATGAAAATAAATAGCCTATTCAATAAAAGATGAATAAAATTTTAATTAAAAACACCAAAGTTGTTGACCAAAATGGGATTACTGAGTGTGATGTTTACATAGAAAATGGTTTTTTTAAAGAAATAGCAGAAAGCATAAGTCCAAAATCTCCCGATGTAGAAGTTATTGACGCTGAAGGAAAACACTTGCTTCCTGGAATGATTGACGACCAAGTACATTTTAGAGAACCTGGGTTAACACATAAAGCAAATATCCGATCTGAATCCAGAGCAGCTATTGCTGGTGGTATTACTAGTTTTATAGAAATGCCCAATACGGTTCCACAGGCAACTACTATTGAAAAACTTGACGATAAATTCAAAACTGCCAACGAAAGTAGTTATGCCAATTATTCTTTTATGTTTGGTGGAACGAACGATAATTTAGAAGAAATTCTAAAAGTTGACAAAAAAAACGTAGCCGCTTTAAAATTATTTCTAGGCTCTTCTACAGGTAACATGTTAGTTGATGATCCTGAAGTTCTTAAAAAAATATTTCAATCTACCGATTTATTAATTGCGGTGCATTGTGAAGATGAAGAAACTATTAAAACCAACTTAGCCAAACATATTGAAGAATATGGTGAAGATATTCCTATAGAGCTTCACCCAATTATAAGAAGTGAAGAAGCCTGTTACTTATCCTCTTCTAAAGCCGTAGAGCTTGCTAAAGAAACCGGAGCTCGTCTTCACGTTTTTCACCTATCAACAGCTAAAGAATTGGAATTGTTTGACGGAAAAACACCTTTAAAAGACAAAAAAATTACTGCCGAAGTATGTGTACACCACCTATGGTTTAACAGCGATGACTACCAAACAAAAGGCACTCATATAAAATGGAATCCCGCAGTTAAAACTGAAAAAGACAGACAAGGATTAATTGAAGGATTGAAATCAAATAAAATTGATGTGATTGCAACAGATCACGCTCCTCATACTTTAGAGGAAAAAGATGCTATTTATACTAAAGCGCCTTCCGGCGGACCTTTGGTACAGCATGCATACCCTGCCTTATTAGAAATGGTACATAGAGGAGAGCTTACAATTGAAAAAGTTGTTGAGAAGGCTTGCCACAATCCAGCTATATTATTCCAAATAGAAAAAAGAGGATTTATTAAAGAAGGCTTTTATGCCGATGCTATACTTGTAGACCTTAATGCGCCATGGACAGTATCTAAAGAGAATATTATATACAAATGTGGATGGTCTCCATTTGAAGGCGCTACCTTTAGATCTAGAATTACACATACTTTTCTTAACGGAAATTTAGTATATCATAATTTCAAAATATTGGACAAACCAAGCAAAGCAATGCGCTTAACTTTTGACCGCTAGTAAAATATCTATAAAAAAAGCCTTTGACAATGTCAAAGGCTTTTTTTATGGATATCCTATGGTCATTCTATTGAGCCCACTATCATTTTGCAGCCTTCATTCCTTCTTCAATCATATCATAAAACTGATCTAACTTAGGAAGCACTATTATTCTTGTTCTTCTATTTGCTGCTTTGTTCGTTTTAGAGTTATTCTCTTTTAATGGCTGGTAGTAACTTCTACCCGCTGCAGTAATTCTGTTTGGGTTTACATTAAATTTGTTTTGAAGTACACGTACCACAGCTGTTGCTCGCTTCACACTTAAATCCCAGTTATCTAAAAGCTCTCCTTTTTTAAACGGCACACTGTCTGTATGTCCTTCTACCATAAAATCGATATCAGGTTTATTATTAACAACTTTTGCTACCTTACCTAATACATTTTCTGCCTCGCTACTTACATTATAACTACCACTATTAAATAAAAGCTTATCCGATATTGAAATAAACACCACTCCTTTTTCTACATTAATCTCAATATCCTCATCATTTAAATTGCCTAAAGCGCCTTTTAAACTTGTAACCAATGCTATTGTCACGGAATCTTTTTTACTAATAGCATCGCGCATTGTTTTTATCTGAAGGTCTTTTTCCTTTATACTCTCAAGTGACCTTTCTAAATTTTCCGCTTCTTTTTTAGACAAAGATGCTAAATCACCAACATTGCTTAATAACGAAGAATTATTGTTTTTTAATAGTGCCACTTTCTCTCTTAGCACTTTTACTTCACTCGTATTTGCCGCCTTTTCTTCTTCGCAAAGATTTAATTTAATTGTAGCATCATCTAAAAGCTCCTGCTTTTTACGCAACTTATAATCTAAGTCAGTATATTTTTTTTTAGAAACACAGGATGCTAACATTAAAGATACAGCTACCCCTACAAACAATATTTTTTTCATAAATCTATTTTTTCTGTTTAAGTAATGGTGTTTATACATAACGCAAAATCTTCAAAACAATTACGCCTGATTACTTTTAATTAATTAATTACACTATTATGATTTAACTCCAACCTAAAATATTGTTGCTATAATGATAGTAAATAGTAACTTTGACGTATTAAAATAGCAATCGTAAAAGCATGTCAAAACATTTTCTTTACATTTTATTATCCGTATCCATTTTAAGTTGCCAAAATGTAGACAAAAACATAGCACCCGATAAAATTTTGACTAAAAATCAAATGGCTTTGGTTTTGATGGACATTGCTCAATTCAAAATTATTAAAACAAATTATTCTAAAGAATTTGAAAACATAGGTATTAATTCAAATGATTACTTATGTGCTAAACACGATATTGATAGTACCACCCTTCAAGAAAACTTAAGGTATTACAGCTACGAACCAAATGTGTTAAAGGAAATTTATGAGAAAGTTTATGATTCACTAGAAAAATCAAAAACCCAAATTACCGATTTCATCGAAAAACAATCGGAAATTCAAGAATCCGAGACTGAAAAAATAGACAGTATATCCATTAAAATTTCACAAAAAAAATCTTCTCCCAGCGTACTTAAAAACAAAACCAGAAATTAGTTTATAACGTTTTTAGCCACTTTTTTTAAAACAGGAATTATAGCCTCAAATTTAAAATCTAACGCTTTTTCTATTTTTTTAGATGAATATTTCGAAACTACAAAAAGGCTGTCAACCATGTCTAAAGCAATCTTAGGGCAGTAGCCGAATACATTATCTAACACATACTCAGCCCTTGCCACCAGTAGCACTAAAAATTTAGGAGCTTCAAAAAACGGCCCTTTTTTACCATAAATATCTGTGATGGTTTGAGTTACTTTTCTATGATTCAAGTTTTCTGAAACTAATATAAAATTATCATTTTTTATATCGGAATCCATTAGCTCGGTAATGGCTTTCGCTACATCAAAAGCACTAACATAACCTGTGCCGCCATTAGTAAAGAAAGGCATTCCTTTTTTTAAATTCTTAAAAATATCACTACTACTTCCTTTCCTAAACACCTCACCTACAATAACTCCAGGATGCACTATAATTACAGACAAACCCTCTTCTGAGCCTCGCCACACTTCCATTTCACCTCCAAATTTTGAAATCGCATAGCCTGAATTGTTTTGCTCTGAATTCCATCGCGAAGTTTCATTAAAAACCGTTTGATTCGTTTCTGAATTTAAGGTTGCAATACTACTCACATAGCAGAATTTTTCCACTTTATAATCCACACTAAAATTCACCATATTAGCTGTGCCTTCAATATTCACTTTTTTCAAAGTATCGAAAGCTGATCGCTGAAAAGTAACATAAGCTGCACAATGGTATACTTGTGTAATTTTATAAGCATCAAACACACACTCTAATGAAGGAATTTCCGTTATATCGCCTTCTACCCATTCTATTAACTTCCACTCGGCTAAAGTGTTATTTTCAAGAAACAAAACAGAAGCTTTCTCTAGTTTATCGAGAGATCTATACATAGCAATAATATGCTGACTTGGCAATTTACAAAGCCTCATCAACAGATGAATTCCTACCAAACCCGTTCCCCCTGTTACTAGTATCATATAAACTCTTTACTTGTAAAAATACATAATAAATACTCGAAGACTTCTTAAAACTATTCCAAAAGAAAAAAGTTGAAATTGTTTGGGTTTATTATCTTTGCGCCCAGAAAAAGACGTAATTATGGCTGCCAATTTTATAGAAGAAATTACATGGAGAGGAATGTTGCACGATGCAATGCCCGGAACTGAAGAACACTTATTGGAAACAATGCGATCTGCTTATGTGGGGTTTGACCCAACTGCGGATTCTCTTCATATAGGGAATTTAGTACCTATTATGCTTCTAAGCCACTACCAACGTTGCGGACACAAACCAATAGCATTAATTGGTGGTGCAACTGGTATGATTGGAGATCCTTCAGGAAAATCATCGGAACGTAATTTACTAGATGAAACTACCTTAAGACACAACCAAGAGGCTGTAAAAAAACAATTATCTCAATTTTTAGATTTTGACGGAACTAGCGAAAATGCAGCAGAATTGGTCAATAATTACGATTGGATGAAAGATTTTTCTTTTTTAGAATTTATTAGAGATGTAGGTAAACACATTACTGTAAATTATATGATGGCGAAAGATTCTGTAAAAAATCGGCTGTCTGGAGAAACTTCAGATGGTATGTCTTTTACTGAGTTCACATATCAACTTGTACAGGGTTATGATTTCCTTCATTTATATAAAAACAAAAATTGTTCTATACAAATGGGTGGTAGCGACCAATGGGGTAACATAACCACAGGTACCGAACTTGTTCGTCGTATTGGAAGCGGTAAAGGCTATGCCATTACTTGCCCACTTAT
Organism: uncultured Aquimarina sp.; assembly: GCA_937958985.1. GTDB lineage: Bacteria > Bacteroidota > Bacteroidia > Flavobacteriales > Flavobacteriaceae > Aquimarina. The sequence goes on along the minus strand of CALGLV010000011.1, from coordinate 14,298 downwards.
TACCAAATCAGACGGCTCAAAATTCGGAAAATCTGAAGGCGGTAATGTTTGGCTGGATAAAAACAGAACTTCTCCTTATAAGTTTTACCAATACTGGTTAAATAGCAGTGATGAGGATGCTGAAAAATATATTAAAATTTTTACTTTCCTAGACCAATCAACTATCGAAAGCTTAATCACTGAACATAGAGAAGCCCCACATGCACGTGTATTACAAAAGCGCTTAGCAGAAGAGACTACTTTAAATGTTCATTCTCAAGAAGATTTAGATAACGCCATTAAAGCTTCTAATATTTTGTTTGGAAAATCTACTTCTGAAGATTTGAAAAACTTAGATGAAGCCACTTTTTTAGATGTTTTTGAAGGTGTTCCGCAAGCGGAAATAAACAAAAGTGAGCTTAATGAAGGTGTAGGTATTATTAGTGCTCTTGGAGAAAAATCCAATTTCCTAAAATCTAACGGTGAAGCACGTCGCGCACTTAAAGAAAACTCAATTTCTGTAAACAAAGAAAAAGTAAAAGAAGATTATTTACTATCCGAAAGCGACTTAATCAACGATCAATTTATATTATTGCAACGTGGTAAGAAAAATTATTTCGTATTACGATTTGTATAAAACTGTAAACCACTTATCAAAAAAAGCTCCATTTTCAGTTGAAAATGGAGCTTTTTTTATAGTATGCCTTTTCTATTTAAAAGGGTGTTTCGATAAGTTTTTAGCCGCAAAAGGATGTGCATCATTTGTTATTGCCGCTACTTTTGCATTTCTCAAATCGTATGCCAACTCTAATGACTTCAACGTTTCGCCAACACCGAAACCATTACCCGCAACAATATGCTTGTAGGATTCCGTATGCAAATCTGTAAAACCTGCACTAAACTCTAATTCTTCACCATCAATATTAATTGTTCTGAATGTACGTTGTCCTTTCGCTACAATTTCTGCCGGAAGGGTTTCCGCGTTTATAGATAAAAACCATCGCACATTAGCATTTTTAAGTTGCAAAACACCCGAAGCTCTATCGTGCTCCATTAAATGAACCGTACTTTTTTGAACATCTCCAAAAATCCAGATTAACATATCAAAAAAGTGAATTCCAATATTGGAACATATGCCTCCGGATTTTTCCAATTGTCCCTTCCAAGAAGCGTAATACCAATTCCCTCTAGAGGTAATATAGGTTAAATCAATATCGTGAATTTTATCTTGAGGCCCTAAAGCTATTTTATTCTTTAAGGCTATAATCGAAGGATGCAACCTTAACTGAAGTATTGTATTTATTTTATTTGAAGAAGCTTCTTCCAACTTCATTAAAGCCTCTGCATTCCATGGATTTAAAACCAATGGTTTTTCACAAATAGCATCCGAACCATTTCTTAAAGCAAAACGTACGTGGGCATCGTGCAAATAGTTAGGCGTGCAAATAGAAACGTAATTTACCGACTGTTGTTGCTCTAATCGCAATTTCTCAACATGACGGTCAAAACGCTCAAATTCAGTGAAAAATCGTGCTTTTGGAAAATACGAATCAATAACACCTACACTATCATTAGGATCAAAAGCAGACAATAACTGGTTACCCGTTTCCTTTATAGCTTTTAAATGTCTTGGAGCAACAAAACCTGCTACACCTGTTATGGCAAAATTTTTCATTAATTACATCATGTAAATAGTGTCAACTTATTTTTTTTAAACAACTGACATATAAAATTAGTCAATACTACTGACTTTCAAAAAATCTCCGTCAATTTCATATTGTTCCTTTGATTCTATACAAGAAACCAACTGGCTACTCTCAAAATTTAAGCGGTGCCCTGCTTTGCTTACCCAACCCATCTGCTTTCCTGGGTTTCCTAATACCAAGGCATAAGGTTTTACACTCTTGGTAATTACAGCTCCTGCGCCAATCATAGCATATTTGCCTATTCGATTACCACAAATTATAGTTGCATTAGCACCTATGGTAGCTCCTTTTTCAATATAGGTTTCCTTAAACTCCTCTTTACGGATTATAAAACTCCGAGGATTTATCACATTGGTAAATACCATTGAAGGACCTAAAAACACATCATCCTCACAAATTACTCCTGTATAAACAGAAACATTGTTTTGAATTTTAACGCCATTACCAATAACTACATTTGGAGAAATCACCACATTTTGACCTATAGTACACCTAGCTCCAATTAAAGAGTTTTCCATAATATGGGAAAATTGCCAAATTTTTGTTTCGACTCCAATAGTAACATTATTCTGTATAATTGCCGTTTTATGTGAAAAATACTTTTTTTCCAAATGTCTGTTATTTTACAGTGAAAAGATACTAAATGAATGTAGTTTTTAGCCAAAAAAAACGATCATTATTAAATGACCGTTTTTTGAGATTAATCTAATAACAATTTACTATTTTTTTACGTATGTTTTATTTCCGTTTTTATTTATGTAATACTTCCCACCTTTAGGACCCTGATAAATCGTTCTTCCTTTAGCATCTTTACCAACCGATTTGTCTTTTGACTTGTTTGGTTTGTTATATACTTTTTTTGAACTTGTTGCTTTTTTTGCAGTAGTAGAAGTTTTTTTCTTTGCAGAATTACTACTAGGAGTTTTTTTCTTTACGGTTTTAGTTGCTGCTGAACTCTTTTTAGCAGGTGTTTTAACCGCCGTTTTCTTTGCACTAGATGTCACCTTTTTTTTGGTGGAGCTTGCTTTTTTTGAGGTACTTGAACTTTTCTTTTTTACTGTCTTACTCGTTGCACTCTTTTTTTGAGCTTGTGTAGCTGTTAATGGAGCTACTATTAAGAAAGCAAAAAATAAATATTTTAGTAATTGTTTCATATCTTTTTATTGGTTTTGTGTATTTCCAATATACTTTAGCAATTAACTTTATCTAACACAAAAAGAAAAACCTTTTACAAAACATCGATTAAGCGCGTTAAAGATCGATGAAAACAACTTAAGAGCTATACAATCTCTAAAATATTTAGCATTTTTTCAGTTGCTTTTATAGCCGACACCGTTTGGTCGCTATCTAATCCTCGTGAAATAAACTCTTTTTCGCTATCCTTCCAAGTAATTACTGTTTCACACAAGGCATCTGAATGACTCCCTGGTGGTATCCGTACAGAATAATCGATCAATTCGGGAATTGATTTTCCCTTCTCTGCATATAATTTATGAAGTGCATTCATAAAGGCATCAAACTGTCCGTCGCCTTGGGCATGAGCCTCTATCAACTCGCCATCAAAACTTACACAAACGGTTGTCGATGGTCTTAAACCTTTTGCATGAGTTAACACATAAGACTCTACAACAACTTTAGTTTCAACAATATTGGTATCTAAAACATCTGAAATAATATAAGGTAAATCATCTTTAGTCAATACCTCTTTCTTATCACCTAGTTCTATAATACGTTTGGTTATTTTTTTTATTTCTTCTTGGTTCAGTTCTAAACCTAATTCCTGAAGGTTTTTTTCAATATTAGCTTTACCCGAACTTTTACCTAAAGCATATTTTCTTTTTCGCCCAAAACGTTCAGGCATCAAATCGTTGAAATACAAATTCTTTTTATTATCGCCATCTGCATGTATTCCTGCGGTTTGAGTAAATACATTAGCACCTACTACTGGTTTATTTACAGGGATTCTAAAACCAGAAAAATTTTCAACAAGTTTACTTACCTTATAAAGAGCTTTTTCATCTACTCCTATTTCAATATCAGCACTTAAAAAATCGTTTATAACAGCTATCACACTTGCCATAGGTGCGTTTCCTGCTCGTTCACCCATTCCATTAATAGTTAAATGCAAACCGTGGGCTCCTGACTTTAAAGCTTCCATTACATTAGCTACACTTAAGTCATAATCATTATGTGCATGAAAATCGAAATGCGTATTTGGATAACGTTTTGTGAGCTCTGCAACGAAAGACTTAGATTCTTCATAAGTTAACACTCCTAAAGTATCCGGTAATAAAATACGTTTTATAGGCTGATCGACTAAAAAATCTAAATATTGAAACACATATTCCTTTGAATCGCGCATTCCATTACTCCAATCTTCTAAATACACATTGGTAACTATTCCTTTACTATTGGCTAATTCAATATTAGCTTGTATATCCGAAAAATGTTGTTCTGGCGTTTTTTTAAGTTGATGCGTTAGGTGATTTAACGAGCCTTTGGTGAGCAGGTTTTGAACCTTTGCTCCAGCATCCAGCATCCAATCAATAGAAATTCCTTTATCTACAAACGATAACACTTCAATTTTATCTAATAAATCATGCCCTTTAGCCCATGCTGTAATATCTTTTACAGCCTGAAATTCACCTTTTGAAACTCTTGCAGAAGCAACTTCAATACGATCTACTTTAAGCTCTAAAAGCAATAGTTTTGCTAAGGTTAATTTTTCTGAAGCAGAAAATGAAACTCCTGAGGTTTGTTCACCATCTCGGAGTGTGGTGTCCATTATTTCTATATATCGTTTACTCATTATTTCAGCTTTGAGCTATAGGCTATAGGCCATTAGCTATTTTTGTATAAACTTAAAACAAGTTTAAGGTATTGATATTAAATAACAAAAGCGTTTCGACTTCATAGTCAAAACGCTTTTATTTTATAAATGCTTTGTTGACTTTAAAGTCTATAAAGGGGAGTTTGCAACAAAAGCTTTAATCTCCTCTTTCATTTCTTGAAGGTAATCAATATCGTCAAAACCGTTAAGCATGTTCTCTTTTTTATATCCATTGATATCGAAAGACTCGCTTTCGCCAGTAGCCAAAAGCGTTACCTTCTGTTCTGGTAAGCTAACTTCAATTTCAGTTTTAGGATCTGCTGCTATAGCTGCAAAAATTTTATCTGCAAAAGCAGCACTAACTTGCACAGGAAGTACTCCAATATTCAAACAGTTTCCTTTAAAGATATCTGCGAAAAAACTAGAGATTACACAACGGAATCCATAATCGTAAACTGCCCAAGCTGCATGTTCACGAGACGATCCTGACCCGAAGTTTCTTCCTCCAACCAATATTTTTCCTGAGTATGTACTGTCATTTAATACAAAATCAGCTTTTGGAGATTCATCATTATTATACCTCCAGTCACGGAACAAATTATCCCCAAACCCCTTACGCTCAGTTGCTTTCAAGAAACGAGCTGGTATTATTTGGTCAGTATCCACATTTTCTATTGATAATGGAACTGCCGTACTTTTTAATATTTCAAATTTATCGTATGCCATTTTTTATGTTTTAGCTTTCGGCTATTAGCTATAAGCTACCTGCCAAAATTTTAAAAAATACTATTAGCTAATAACTTATAGCTGATAGTTTGTTCGCAAAGCGAATTATTTTGTCATTAATTCACGAGGATCGGTTACCTTACCTGTTACCGCTGCTGCTGCTGCCACTAATGGCGAAGCTAACAATGTTCTAGATCCTGGCCCTTGGCGTCCTTCAAAGTTTCGGTTAGAAGTACTTACTGCTAACTTCCCTGCAGGAACTTTATCGTCATTCATTGCTAAACAAGCTGAACATCCTGGCTCACGTAATTCAAAACCAGATTCATGAATAATATCTAAAATACCTTCTTCTTTTATTGCAGCTTCCACTTTATGTGAACCTGGTACTAACCAAGCTGTTACATGATCTGCTTTTTTACGTCCTTTGATAATAGAAGCAAAAGCTCTAAAATCTTCGATACGCCCGTTAGTACAACTTCCAATAAAAACAAAGTCAATTGGCTTACCAATCATATCTTCACCTTCATTAAAATCCATATACCCTAAAGACTTTTTGTAAGTAGATTCTCCACCCTGAACGTCTTTAGCATTAGGAATACTTTTAGAGATTCCAATACCCATTCCTGGATTGGTTCCATAAGTAATCATTGGCTCAATATCCGAAGCTTCAAAAGTCAATTCTTTATCAAAAGTAGCATCAGAATCTGTTTTTAACGTATCCCAATATACTTTTGCTTTATCCCAAGCAGCTCCTTTTGGAGTATGTTCGCGGCCTTTAATGTATTCAAAAGTTTTCTCATCGGGAGCAATCATTCCTCCACGAGCACCCATCTCAATACTTAAGTTACAAACGGTCATACGACCTTCCATAGTCATGTTTTCAAAAACTTCTCCTGCGTACTCTACAAAATATCCTGTAGCTCCCGAAGTAGTTAATTTTGAAATAATGTATAAAGCAACATCTTTTGGAGTAACTCCAAAATTAAGGTCTCCCTTAATATTGATTCTCATTTTTTTCGGTTTTGGCTGCATAATACATTGCGTTGCCAATACCATTTCTACTTCTGAGGTTCCGATACCAAAAGCAATTGCTCCAAAGGCACCGTGCGTAGATGTATGTGAATCACCGCAAACAATAGTTGCTCCTGGCTGAGTGATACCGTATTCCGGCCCTACAACGTGTACAATACCATTTTTTTCATGTCCTAATCCCCAGTGGCTAATACCGTGCGCCGCTGCATTTTCTTCTAAAGCCTTTAATTGGTTTGCAGAAAGTGGGTCTTGCACTGGTAAGTGCTGATTGATTGTAGGTGTATTATGATCTGCCGTAGCAAATGTTTTATTAGGATAAAGCACTCCAATACCACGATTCTTAATTCCTAAGAAAGCTACTGGACTGGTTACTTCGTGTACCATATGACGGTCGATTAACAACACGTCTGGTCCATCCTCAACACTTCTCACAACGTGAGAATCCCATACTTTGTCAAATAATGTCTTACTCATTTCGGTTTTTTTTAATCTTTTCTAAACTGAAACCAAATATTGATTCTCAATTTAGGAATGCGAATTTACGAAAATATGAAGTGTAAATGTGCGTATTTTATTTAAATAGAATGGCTCTCAATAATTGAGATTTACGATGTTCAATTACAAAAAAACTAATAATATACTTTTTCTTGGGCAAGTCTCTGAAATCTTCTACTCGTTATTTGAAGAATAATTACATCAGGCTTTTCGACTTTAATCAAATCAACATCAGGCTTTCTTGTTTTTACAAATAAGCATTCTCCAAATGCCTCTTTAAAATACTTCATCATAGCTAAGGAGAATGAATCTCTGAAAATCAATACTTTTAATTGCTTTTCCGGATTAATAAATCTTGCAGTAGAATAATTATTATTATAATCTTCCACACGTTTACCTAATTCGCTGGTTTTTTTTTCTAAAACAACAATTTCTTCTCGCTTCTCAATATTAATCATAGCAGTCAAATCTTGCTGTAACACTGCTTCTGTTTTAATTAAATAACTTTCTTTTTTAGCTTTTTCTAATTCCGGAAACTTTAATTGTAATCTATTAATAATTGCATTAAAGCCGTACAACGCGCCAAGCTCATTCCAATGCGTATCCGTTTTATGGTATAATTGTCCTGTATGTTTATTTTCGAGTACAACACGCTTTAAGTCTAAAACTTTAGGATAATAACTATCCTCCCAATTAGCATATAGTTCATCAAATTTAGAATTCGAGTTTTTTAATGTAAAAGGAAGATACTCTGGATATACTTCATGCTTGTGTCTTGATATTACCATATAAAAAGGAAAATCCAGCTTATCCATCTTTTCAAATAAACTACTAATATTAGACTGTACTATTACTTTTTCCTTGTTACTTAATTTTGATATTCCAACGCTATTATTCAATACATTCCCTTCATCGTTACCTAAGAAATACCACCCCTCTCTTCCTTTTATTGTTTTAGTTTGTAATGCAGATTCATCAAACAAATTACTTTTAACCCAACTATAAAAAGAAAATGACATGTTTTTAAAACCAAAATTATCTTTATAAGCCCATTTAAAATCAATTAAAGCTTCCTTAGGACTAAACCAATTAATTTCTGAAAACTTATGCAATTTCCTGTTTTCATTCAACACAAAAGTTTTATCAACGCCTAAAAAAGTAAGCACATTAGGCAAAAGCAATAGTCCAAAAAAAACTATGATTATAATCTTATTTATTTTTGACTTATTCATAATTAAAACCTAAAATAAATAAATGGATTATAAGTACTTATTGAAACGTATATAATAGATATTAAGAAAACACCTATCAAGAAACACTTTTGTAGTGTATAATTTAGAAGTAATTTTTTTTCAAATCTTAAATAAATAGGCATAGAAAAAAATACACCAAAAAGAAGTGCCAATTTGACCTCTGTAGTAAAATAAAAACTAATGTATTCTAAATTTGTGTTGTTATCTAGCGAAAACATTTTACCGATATAGGACCATGCGTCAACTAATGATTTACATCTAAAAATTGGAAAACTTATAAGTAATACTAAAATCATATACATGTGTGAAAACACTTTATGCTTAGATAGAAATTTACTTAAAAAAGCTTTTTCCACAAGCATAAACACACCGTGAGTTAGACCCCAAATTACATAAGTCCATTCTGCTCCATGCCATAAACCCGTAATAAAAAAAACTATAATTAAATTTAAGTAAGTACGCCCCTCCGAAAGCCTACTCCCACCTAAGGGTATATAAACATAATCCTTAAACCACGAAGACAGAGAAATATGCCATCGCCTCCAGAACTCTTGAATTGATCGAGCAACGTACGGATAATTAAAGTTTTCTTGAAAATCAAACCCGAACATTTTACCTAAACCAATTGCCATATCAGAATACCCTGAGAAGTCAAAATATACTTGAATAGTAAATGCTATAACTCCTAGCCATGCTGTAAAAATATTTAATTCAGAATTTGGGAGTAAAAAAATAGCATCTGCTAAAAAAGCACAATTATTAGCTATTATCATTTTTTTGGCCAAACCAAAAACAAATCTTTGAATTCCATCAACAAATTGAGCTGAAGAGAAAAGTCTATCTTTTAACTGAAAAGAGACTTCTTTATATTTAATAATAGGACCGGCTATTAGTTGAGGAAACAAAGTAACATAACATGCAAAATCTATCAAATTATAATTCGCTTTTACATTACCTCTATACACATCTATTGTATAAGACATAGTTTGGAAAGTATAAAAACTTATACCTATAGGTAACACTACATAGAGTAAGGAATCTAAATTGATGCTTTGAACATTTAAAATTTCTAGTAATTTATTAATATTATTAAACGCAAAGCCCGCATATTTAAAATATAGAAGCATCGAAATATTAAATATCACAGATAAGTATAATCCTGTTTTACGAAAGCCTTTATCGATAATAATGCCTGCTATGTAATCAACAACTGTAGAAAATATTATTAAAACTACTAGTTTTTGCTCCCCCCAAGCGTAAAAAAATAAGCTAGCAAGTAACAAAAAGAAATTCCTGAATTTTTTGGGTAATAAATAATATATCCCTAAAACTAAAGGAAGAAATAAAAACAAGAAAATCGGTGTGCCAAAAAGCATATATCTTAATTGAATTTAATAAGCCACCCAATCTTTTGGGTTTTTCAAAACCTCTAACAACTCGGCTTCTGCGGAGTCTTCTTTTGGATGATGATCATATACCCATTGTACATGTGGCGGAAGACTCATTAATATACTTTCTATACGTCCGTTTGTTCGCAACCCAAATAAAGTTCCTTTATCGTGTACTAGGTTAAACTCCACGTAACGACCTCTTCGTATTTCTTGCCAATCTCTTTGTGCTTTGGTAAACTTTAAATGCTTTCTTTTTTCTAAAATAGGCACATAAGCTGCTACAAAGCTATTTCCGACCTCGGTTACAAAATTAAACCAATCTTCAATAGATTTTCCGTTTTCAGCTTTGCAATAATCAAAAAACAAGCCTCCAATACCCCTACCTTCATTTCGGTGTGCATTATAAAAATACTCATCGCACTTTTGTTTGTATTTTTTATAAAAAGAAGTGTCGTGTTTGTCGCAGGCATTTTTACACGTTTGATGAAAATGAATTGCATCTTCTTCAAACAAATAATAAGGCGTTAAATCTTGTCCGCCTCCAAACCACTGATCTACAATTTCACCTTGCTTATTATACATTTCAAAATAACGCCAATTAGCATGTACTGTGGGTGCCATAGGGTTTTTAGGATGAATTACTAAACTTAAACCACAGGCAAAAAAATCAACATCTTCTACTTTAAAGTACGCTTGCATGGCTTTAGGCAAAGGCCCATGAACTGCTGAAATATTCACCCCCCCTTTTTCAATAACGTCTCCGCCTTCAATTACTCGAGTTCGTCCGCCACCGCCTTCAGGGCGTTCCCATAAATCTTCTTTAAATTTTGCGTTTTTATCTTGCTTTTCTAAAGCATTGCAAATTTGATCTTGAAGCTGTTCTATGTATTTGTAAAATTGTTTTTTCATCGTTATAGCTTTTGGCTAATAGCAGTAAGCTCTTTGGCTTTAAATATTTTTTCACTTAATATCTCCTTGAAACACTTTATCTTAAAATAGTAGTGTTTCATTTTTTTTAAAGCAACTAATTAAGAAGCTTCCTGAACTGCAAATTGCACTTCGTATAGGTTTTTATAATATCCGTTTTTATGTTGTAATAACTCTTGGTGTGTTCCTTTTTCTACTATTTTACCTTGATCCATTACCAAAATCACATCAGCGTTTTGAATTGTTGCTAAGCGATGAGCTATTACTATTGAGGTTCTTCCTTTGGTGATTTTATCCGTAGCATCTTGTATTAGTTGCTCGCTGTAACTATCTATTGACGAGGTAGCTTCATCTAAAATTAAAATTCGCGGTTTTGACACGTAAGCTCTTAAAAAAGAAATCAATTGTCGTTGCCCTGAAGAAAGCATCGTTCCACGTTCTTTAACATTATATTGATATCCTCCTGGTAATTGCATGATAAAATCATGAACCCCTATTTCCTTAGAAGCTCCAATTACCTCTTCCTCAGAAATTGTTTCGTCTTTTAATGTTATGTTATTATAAATAGTGTCCGCAAACAAAAACACGTCTTGCAACACTACAGCAATGTGACTTCTTAAATTTTCTAATGATAAATTATGAATATCCGTGTCATCTATTTTTATAGTACCTCCATTAATCTCATAAAAGCGATTCAACAAATTCACGATAGTAGATTTACCCGCACCTGTAGAACCAACAATAGCTACTGTTTGCCCAGCTTTAACTTCAAATGAAATTCCTTTTAAAACCTCTTCATCTTTAACGTAACTAAATTTTACATTTTCAAATTGAATAGCACCCTTTACATTTTCTAGAGTATCTGTAATATTTTCGACTATCGCTTCTTCAGTCTCCAACACATTAAACACTCTTCGTGAAGCCACCATACCCATTTGAAGGGTATTAAATTTATCGGCTATTTGGCGTAGTGGTCGAAACAGCATATTTGTAAGTTGAATAAAACTAGTAATAATACCTAAAGTAATGGCATCGCCTTGAATGCTATTTAAACCTCCATACCAAACAATAAGTCCGAAAGCCAAAGACCCTGAAAGCTCGGCGATTGGAAAGAAAATAGAGTTATACCATACTGTTTTAATCCATCCATTTTTATGTTTCTCGTTAATTTGCTGAAATTTCTCGAATTCAGAATCTTCACGAGCGAACAGCTGTACTATTTTCATCCCAGAAATATGTTCTTGCACAAACGTATTTAAATTTGAAACCTCGGTACGCACTTCCTCAAAAGCAACTTTCATTTTTTTATGAAAAACACGTGTTGCATAGACAATTATAGGCATTACTGCTAATACTATAAAAGTTAGCTTCCAACTCGTTATAAGCATAAAAATTATAATTACTAGCATTTTCAACAAATCGCTAATAATCATAAACAATCCTTGACTAAAAATTTCTGCTATTTTCTCAACATCATTTACCGATCGCGTAACCAGCCTTCCAACCGCAGAATTATCATAATACTGCATCTTAAAATTCAATATGCGTTTAAATAACTGAGAGCGAATATCCTTAACAATATGCTGCCCCAACCAATTGGAATAGTAAATAAATGTTAACTGCGAGGTCACCTCTAAAACTAATGACAATAACATTAGTAATACAAACTTCAATAAAATTTCAGAGTCGTTTTTTTGAATACCAAAATCAATGGCTAATTGTAAAAACTTAGGTCGAGCTACCGCAAATGCAGAAACTCCAATAGCAGTAAGGGTAACCAAAAAGAATGTTCCTTTATAAGGTTTTGCAAAAGCAAAAACTTTTTTTAAGATACTTAAATCGTATGGATTTCCGTCTTTACTCATTTATTATAAACGTATGCTTTCTGGGTATAATACCTCGGTTAAATATAAGCCTTTTGCAGGTACTGAATACCCTGCTTCACCCCTATTTTCAGATCTAATAATACGATCTATATCTTCTAATTCTAACTTCCCACTACCTATTTCCAAAAGGGTACCCACTATTGCTCGCACCATATTTCTTAAAAATCTGTTTGCAGATATTTTAAATACCAAACAGTCATTTTCTTGCTCCCAAAAAGCATAAAACAAATCGCAATTATATGTTTTTACATCTGTTTTAGACTTACTAAAACATTTAAAATTTGTGTAGGCTAACATTCTTTTTGCTGCTAAGTTCATTTTCTTAACATCCAAAGGCTGTTTTACTAAATGTGTACTCTTTGTTTCGAAAGGATTTTTTTCAGTTACAACTCGATATTCATATGCTCTTGCCATAGCATCAAAACGAGCATGGGCTTCATTTTTGACATTATAAATGTTATAAATGGCAATACTCTCTGGCAAAAAAGAATTGAGTTTAAACTTCAGTTGTTCGGTTTCAAAATCAACGTCCGACTCAAAGTGTGCCACCATAAACTTAGCATGAACGCCTGCATCTGTTCTGCCTGCCCCAACTATACTTTGAGGCTTTCTTAATAAAACCGATAGCGCTTTTTCAATACTTTCTTGTACCGAAATAACATCAGGTTGAATTTGCCATCCGTGAAATGTAGCGCCATTATAGGAAAGTTCTATAAAATACCTCAAATCTTAATTTTTGTATCTAAATTTACACAAAGATAAGGCAGTTTAATTGTCCTTGTAACATATTACCACTTCTTTAAATATTTTTTAAGTTGAAAACTAAATTCGCTCTTTACTTGTGTTTGTTTATCTCATTAATTGGATACACGCAACAGCAACCTAAAATAAGCTTATTAACTTTTGAAACCGGAAACGAATCCTATACGGTTTTTGGACATACCGCTATTAGAATTCAAGACGAAGCTAAACAAACGGATTGGGTTTATAATTTTGGGATTTTTGATTTTGACACCCCTAATTTTTTGGCGAAGTTTTGTACTGGAAAGCTCGATTACATGTTAGGAATTCAGCCTTACGAACCTATGCTAAGGCCTTATTTTAGTGAAAATAGGCAAGTTTTTGAACAAAAGCTACATCTTAATGCTACTCAAGCTCAAAAATTAGCCGACAAACTTCAACATTTATACCGCCCTGAAAACAGGTATTATCGCTATCGTTTTTTAAATCGCAATTGCAGTACTGAGGTAAGGGATTTATTACTTAACACTTTTGAAAACACAACTTATAATACACAACCTACCAATCGTACCTACCGTAATTATCTTGACGATTATACTCGAAAAACTCCTTGGTTTAAATTTGGAATTAATTTAGCATTAGGAAGTACTATTGACAAAAAAATAGACACAGCTGAGCTCATGTTTCTACCCGATTTTTTAAAACAAGAAATCGACAAAGCAACATTAAATAACAAGCCATTCTCAGAAAAAGCGACTACTACATTCAAAAATTTAAAACCCTCAAACCCTGATAAATGGCAACTTACCCCATTTATAGTTTTTGCTTTTCTTTTAGTTGTAATGATTTTTGGAAAGTCTAAATTTTTAATACGCTCTTATATTTTTAGTGTCGGTTTTTTAGGATTAATCGTTTTAATTATCAATCTTTTTTCAGAACATCCTGAAGTGCAATACAACTACAATTTACTATGGCTAAACCCATTGTACTTAGTAAGCTTGGGATTACGCTTCACAAAATACAAGCATTTTTTAAAAACATTATCTACCATACTTATACTTTGCTTACTAACAACATTAGGCGTTTGGATTTCTAAAATACAAGGCTACGATATTGCTTTTTTACCTATTTTAATTTCACTGCTGTGGATAAACTTAAGGCAACGTGAACACTCTAGGGCAACCGTTTAGATGTTGAATGTTGAATGTTGAATGTTGAATGTTGAATGTTGAATGTTGAATGTTGAATGTTGAATGTTGAATGTTGAATGTTGAATGTTGAATGTTGAATGTTGAATGTTGAATGTTGAATGTTGAATGTTGAATGTTGAAT
>CALGLV010000010.1 GCA_937958985.1 uncultured Aquimarina sp. | reverse complement strand
GTTAGTTCGATTCCCTTTGATTCTTCTTCTTGTGCAGTAGCAGTAAAACCTACTAAAGCGATTGCCGCTAGTGCAGCTCCTTTAAAGAAATTTCTTTTCATAATAATTGTTAATAGTTATTAAACTTTTCTCGTTAAAATTAAGTATTACTACTTAATTCTGGTTCAAAAGTAAAATAACAGAACCTAGCCACCAAAAGAATATGTCACAAAAGCGTAATTTTTACGAAAAATTTATTTTATACTTAAAAACACGCTTAATTAACCAATAATTACCGTTTTATTAGAAAAATCCTCAATAATTCGCAACTTTTAAACCAAACAAAGGCTTTTTAAAGGGCTTAAAAACTACGAAAACATTGTAGCTCCCCTTTTGTTAACGCCATTTTAACTAAGTATTAATTTTGCTTAGGGATACGTATAATAGTATCGCTTATAGGCTCCTTTTTTAAGCCGCTAAGGTGTTGTAATTCAGTAGTTGGAGTAACTACTTTAGTGTTTTTAAAATAAACCAGCGCTTGGTAATTGTTTTTCAAGTACTCACTTTTAGTACTGTAATAACCCACACTATTTAGCAGTTTTTGCTTACTCCCTACATATTCTTTAAACAAAAGCTCAATATATGGTTGGTTTAATTTCCATTGCAGTATGGAAGCTTGCTTGCCCGACAAACCATATATATGTTGCACCACAAGCGTGTCGCTAATAAATTGGTTTTGTATGGTAAATTGCTTGTTGCTAGGCAAATTAAGCTGTATACTGTTGGCTAACGGGTTAGTTTGCTTGGTATTGAAATTAATAGTTAGCGCGTTAGTGCTTGCCATAGGCTCCCAGTTTTTAAAACTACTAATTTGTTGTACCACCGCATTACTGCTTAAATGAGCAATGGAAGCTTTATGGGTATATATAGGTACCGAAGTATGGGTAGCCACATACACATTTAAAAAAATAAATGCTAGTACTAGTAAAAAAACAACGAAACGCAATACCTTTTTCATGGTTTAAAAGTTAAGAAAAACTTTTAAACCAAACAGAAACAGCACAAAACCGATAAAAAAAAGCAATACTCGAAAACTTCCTTTATAATGTAGCTTGTGGGTTTTGATATCTTTTCGGTAACTAAAAATCATTAGCGACACAAAAGCAATAATAAAAAAGATGACAAAAATAATTCTACCTGTTGTAAATTCCATAGCTAGATTTTATGTAAAGATAAAAAACCTGTGAAATAAACATTTCACAGGTTTTTTTTTGTACTCAAGGCGGGAATCGAACCCGCACGCCCGAAAGCATTGGATTTTGAATCCAACGTGTCTACCAATTCCACCACTTGAGCTTAGACAGTGCAATATTACTAAAACTTTACCAACTGCAAAATAAAAAAGACATTTTAAACTAAGTTTGAAAAAAATAGTTAAATTTGCACCCTCAATTATAATTAGCCTAGGGTAATTTATTGAAAACAAAACCTACCATGTCTCAAAAAGTATTAGAAGCTAAGTTTTTTACCTGTAAACAGAGTAGAGTACTTGCGGAAAAAATTGTTGCCGCTTATGGCACTACACTAGGCAAAGTAATTACTACCGAATACAGTGATGGCGAATACCAACCTTCTTTTGAAGAATCGGTACGCGGTAGACGTGTATTTTTAATAGGATCGACCAACCCAAGTGCCGATCATTTAATGGAATTACTTTTGATGTTAGATGCTGCAAAACGCGCATCGGCACGCCACGTAACGGCAGTAATACCTTACTATGGTTGGGCAAGACAAGACAGAAAAGACAAATCGCGTGTACCCATTGCTGCTAAGCTAATTGCACAAATGCTGGAAACCGCAGGTGCAACACGCATAGTAACTATGGATTTGCATGCCGCACAAATACAAGGATTTTTCGAAAAACCTGTGGATCATTTATTTGCATCTACTATTTTCATCCCTTATTTGAAAAGCTTAAATATTGACAACTTAACTATTGCTTCGCCCGATATGGGAGGCTCAAAAAGAGCATACTCGTACGCCAAAGTAATGGAAAGTGATGTGGTTATTTGCTATAAGCAACGCGAAAAAGCAAATATTATATCGTACATGGAGCTTATTGGTAATGTTACCGGTAAAAATGTGGTTTTAGTTGACGATATGGTCGATACCGCTGGTACACTTACCGCCGCTGCTAATTTAATGATGGAAAGAGGCGCGCTTTCAGTAAGGGCTATTTGTACACACCCTGTATTATCGGGTGATGCTTACAAACGTATTGAAGAGTCGCAATTATTGGAAATGATTGTAACCGATACCATTCCTTTAAAAGCAGACCAACCAAAGTCGAAAATTACCGTAGTGAGTACCGCCGAACTGTTTGCCGATGTATTGAAAAGTGTAAATCAATACGAATCGATCAGTTCGAAATTTTTAATGTAGAATTTTAATAATTAATTTAAATATATTTCAAGATGAAATCTTTAACAATCAATGCATCTCAAAGAGAAAGCTTAGGGAAAAAAGCAACAAAAGCCCTACGTAATGCTGGCCAGGTACCTTGTGTTGTTTATGGTGGTGACACTGTAACACACTTTACTGCCCCAGAATTAGCGTTCAGTAAATTAGTGTACACTCCAGATGTTCATACGGTAGAAATTACTTTGGATAACGGATCTAAAATTAATGCTATCCTTCAAGATATCCAGTTTCACCCTGTAACTGACAAAATTTTACATATTGACTTTATTCAAATTTTTGATGACAAGCCAATTACTATGGAAATTCCAGTACGTACTTCAGGAAAATCTCCTGGTGTAGCAAATGGTGGTAACCTTAAATTTAACGCACGTCGTTTAAAAGTTAAAGGTTTAGCCGCTAATTTACCTGACGAAATTTTAGCTGATATTTCAGAATTAAAAATTGGTAACAAATTATATGTTACAGCATTAAATTCTGATGGTTTCGAATTTTTACATGCAGAAAACACTGTTGTATGTCAAGTTAAAAATTCTCGTAACGCAGTTGATGACGCAGAAGGTGAAGAAGCAGAAGAAGAAGCTACTGAAGCAGCAGCTGAATAATTTCAGCCTTTTTTATAAAATAAAAGCACCCTATTTTTGTAGGGTGCTTTTTTTATACCTGGCTTTATACTGCATTTTATGTTTTCATTTTTAAAGAATATTTTTAAACCCTCAATCACTCCTATCGATATGAAAAAATATTTAATTGTTGGCTTAGGAAATATAGGCCCTAAGTACAACGAAACCCGACATAATATTGGCTTTAAAGTAGTAGATCATTTGGCTAAAGCCGAAGGTGCTACTTTTACAACAGAGAAACTAGGCGACGTATGTACCTTAAAAATTAAAGGACGTACCACCCTGCTTTTAAAACCCAATACTTTTATGAACCTTAGCGGGAAAGCCATTAAATATTGGTTAGATAAGGAAAAAATAGCGGTTGAAAACTTACTTGTGGTTACCGATGATATTCATATTGATTTTGGATCGTTTCGAATAAAAGCCAAAGGAAGTGCTGGCGGCCACAATGGTTTAAAAGATACCGAAGCTATGCTAAATACAAACACTTACCCACGCTTTAGATTTGGTGTAGGTGGTGATTTTGGAAAAGGCAAACAAGTAGACTACGTACTTGGAGAGTGGACAAGTGGTGAGCAAATTGATTTAAGTATTCGCCTAGACCATGCCGCAAATGCCGTTAAAAGCTTTGTATTTTCGGGCTTATCACAAACCATGAATGCTTTTAATGGTAAGTTTGAAAGGTAATATTAGTTGACTGTTTGTTTTTTATTGTGTGTTGTGTTGTTTGTGATAGTTGAGTGTTGTTTATTAACAGCTAACAACAACTGATAGGCAAAAGAGAACAAGCCCCCTTTTTTAATCACAAGGACACACTAGCTTGCCATTATCGTCAAATTCGCATTCGCCTTCACAAGTCTCTACGCAAGAAGTTAGTGTTATTGTAAAAATTGCAGCTACAAATAAAATAAACTTGTAATATCTCATGCCTGTACTGTGATTGTATGTTTAACACTTATAAGCTACTGAAATGCAACTTATTATTACCGCTTAAAATTAACACAAAAACAACTAACTTAAAAGCTATTTATTAATTATTCCAAACAAGTAGGTTCCAAAAACAATAAGCACTAAACTAATTCCAAACAGCGGAAAAACAATCGCTAATACCACAATTGCAACTAATACTCCAAAACCTGCTTTAAAATTACTAGGAGCTGCTGGAATACCCCAGCTTCGTGCTTTAAACGAGAAGAATCCTGCTAAACTTACCAATGTTAAGGCAATAGCCACAAATAACATTAGCGCAAAATTCCACCCTCCCATTTGCCCCTGGTGAAATGCCATAAGCCATAAACGTGCTTGCATTAACACCCCTATATCTCTCCAATGAAGCGCTTGTATTTTTTTTCCTGTATAAGCATCAAAGTGAATTTTTTTCATTTCCCGCAAAGGCAACACCGTATTACTTACACTATATACTCCTGCTTTGTGCTTTGGAAAATCTACCGTTACTTGTCCTTTTAACCCCGATTGCTTTGCTATTTCTACTGCGCGATCTAGCGAAATCATTTCCCCTTTAGGGTGAGACTTAACACCTATTCCAAACCACGCTTTAGGGAAACCTGTATGGGTTATTTTTTGTAATTTCTTGTAATTCTCCCCAAACACATCTGTCCAAGGAAAGCCCCCTGCCAAGGTTAATAGTAGCAATATAGAAATCCAAAAACCACCTATAGAGTGTAAATCACGTAATAAAATGCGACTCCCCAGCTTGGTTCGAATAGTTACAAAACCGCTCCACCCGCTTTCTCTGGCAGGCCAAAACACGTATATCCCAGTAAGTATAAGCACCACCATCCAACTCGCTATGAGCTCAACAATTTTTGTACCCACACTACCACTTAACAGTTCGCCATGAAGTTTACGTACGGTGTACATCCAAGTATCTTGCGCTTTAAATTTACCCGAAACTTCCTTAGTATAAGGATTTACAAAAACACTTTGTTTGTGACTGAACTTACCTGAAACAAATTCTGTAGCCTGTTTAGAATTGAATGGGATTACCATCGAATTTAATTGATGAGACGCGTTTGCTTGCGCCACCTCCAATTGCTTTTCAAATGACAACCGCACTCCTTTTTCTTCGACACTT
This sequence comes from uncultured Aquimarina sp., assembly GCA_937958985.1. Lineage (GTDB taxonomy): Bacteria > Bacteroidota > Bacteroidia > Flavobacteriales > Flavobacteriaceae > Aquimarina. Next base: position 14,598 of record CALGLV010000010.1, on the reverse strand, counting down.
TGGATTGCTTTTATTACAGGCTGCTCTACATTGTCTTTAAACAAATAAATACCCCCTGTAATAGACAATACCAACACAAAAGGCAACGACACCAAGCCAGCAATTACATGCCAACGCCACAACCATTGATTTAATTTTGAATATTTCATATACTATAAAAAAAGCGTATTGCTTACTACAAACAACACGCTTACTACATTTAAAAATTATAACGTGCTCCAAAATGAAAAGCTCGAGGATTACCAACCGTGTAGCTATTTTCGTTTCTAAAACGATTAAAACTTACCCGGTTAGCATATAAATCGTCGAATATATTAAGTAATTGCATCCAAACCTCTACTTTTTTATACCTGTAATTCACTAAAAAATTAAACACATTATGCCCGCTATAAGTAGTGGTGTCTGGATTCCCAGATTCGTCCGATGCCTGTCCTTCTAAACTGGTATTATAAGCTCCTATAAGTTCGTGCTCAAAAGCAAAATTAAGTCCGTTTTGAGGCCTAAAACTAATTTTTGAAGTTCCTATAATAGTAGGCGCAGTCTCACGGTCGGTATTCGAAAAATCATCACCATTAAACACAAATCGCTTATATTCATGTTTTGCATAAGTACCATTATGCGAAATTTCAATTTCTTTTATAGGCTTGTACGAAAAACCATATTCAATACCATAAGACACCGTTCTTCCCGCATTTGTATTCAAAAAAGCATCACCATTAGTACTCTCAGGATCTCTAATAGTGATTAAAGTATTTCTTCCGTCTAAATAGTACAATGCCAAATCAATTTTAAACTTAGAATTAATTTGATTGTACGAGCCAATTTCATAATTAAAATATTCGCTAGGCTCTAAACCTTCATTTCGATTTCTACTTCGGTATAGCGTAGTTGCTTGTGGTGGCGTAAAACCTTCCGAATAATTTAAAAATACACCACCTTTATTAGAATAATTATAATTCAGTCCTATTTTAGGAGAAAAATTACTCCAACTATCTCTGCTATCGACCAAGCCGCCTTCTATACGGTTATCAAAATCATATTCAAAAATATCGTAACGCGCCCCTAAAGTAATTTTTAATTCCTTGATAGGAGCTATTTCAAACTGCGCATAGCTTGCATAATTATTAATATCTGCTAAGTAATTCAAAATAAAATCATCTTGCAACACATTAAAAGCAGTATTACTTCTTGTTATGGTATCTACAGCAACTTCAGTTCTATTTGCTACATAATCTTGTTTCGTAATATCGACCGTTGCCCCTAATATTAAATTCGATTTTAATGTATTGAATTTCATTTTATGTTGCACATTCCCAAAATAACTCTCAAAAGTGTTATTATTCAATTCTCCAGAACCTGTACCATTTAATTGTCCCATAGTTCTGTTTTGCCGAATTCTAAACGATGGGTTTTGAATCATGGTATTTTCCCTGTAAATGGCACTGAAAGAAGTTTTATTATTTTCATTCCAAGCTTGATCCCATACCAATCGAATACGAGAAGATTCGGCATCACGATTCGTAAATGTTTGATCGCTTTCAAAATTTTGAGCTCTAAAATCGTCTTCTCTTATTGAACCTGCCATGTCTGTAAAAAAATCAACATTATTATAGGTTAACGTAAGCTTAGAAGCTACAGTAGGATTCACCACCAATTTAAGTGTAAGTGCTTTTTTGGTGTAATCACTATGCTCAAAAGGGCCATTGTTGCGTTGATTGTATTGAGAAGCTACATAAAACCCTACATATCGGTTGATGTTTTTACCAAAATCTAAATTAGCACCTGTAAAACCCAAGGTATTGGTTTGCAAGTCAAAAGCGCCCTTAAGTTTATCTTCTGGATTTTTGGTTATAAAATTAAAACTCCCCCCAATAGCATCGCTACCATAAATACTTGCTGCAGGCCCTCTTAAAACCTCAATACGATCGTAAGCTGCTTGGTTACGCTCCAGCAACGTATTGTGATTAAAAATAGCCGTAGGCCTAGTAGGCAAACCATCTTCTAAATACAAAAACAACGGGCGTGTAGATATTGGCGAACGAGCTGCCGTAAAATGTTGCTCGTTACTACTTGCTCGTGATGAGGAGATATATACCCCTGGCGTATCGTTTAATAATTGATCGAACCCAAAAGCTTTTGTTTCTGCTATTTTATCGCTAGTAATTACAGATATTGCATGAGGCACTTCTTTACGTTTTTGAATTTCTCGACTGGCTGAAACCACCACCTCTTCTAAAGAGCTGAATGCCGCTGTAAGCTGTATTACATTAGCTTGCTTCTTTTTAAAAGTATATTTTAAGGTTTCACAACCTATATATTGAATTTTTACTGATTGCGTATTAATTAACGTTATTTCGAATGCGCCAGTAGCATTAGTAATTGCACTTCCTTTTCCATTGACAGCGGTTAAGGTTGCTCCTTCTAAAGCTAGGCTATCCGATAGCACTTTTCCCACGTAAGTGGTTTGAGCAAAATTTGTAACTACCGCTACAAAAATTGCTATAATTGAAGATATTGTTTTATTCATTAATGAATTAATCCGACTCCCTACCCTACCGAAAACTAAAAAAAGCAACAGCATAACACAACTTATACATTAATTGAAGCGTTCAATTTTGTATAATGCAAGGTGACAAACTACAACCGTAGCTTACGAATAAGTGGAAATCAATTGTAAATTGAATTTAAAATAAAGAAATCACCATTACTGATGATGTTAAAAATCAATTAACACTGTGGAGGAGGAGAGCTAATACTTAGCGACACATTATAGTTTTTTGGAGCAAAAAACCACTCTGCTTTTTTTGCTATTGGTTTAGTTAAAACCGCACTACTGAAATTTTGGACTTGAAAAAATACAGGAAAGAACGCTTCCCTTAAACTGTTAGAAATTGCTTGATTGGTAGTATCGGTAGCTACCGTAGCCGTAAACGAAAGTTTTTTTGCAAGGTGACACTTACCATTACATTTAAACTTGGGCTTTGATTTATTGACACAGTATTTTTCAATAATAGTATCTATATTAAGCTCATAATATGCCACATACCCAATAGTATAAAAGGGTTTTATCCCTAAACACACAAATAACAATATGGCATAATACGCTTTAATCACTATAATTTAAAAGTATTTTTTTTCGCAAAAGTACTAACTGTCGTTAGTTTAGACAATATTATTTATGCTTTTGTAAGCAGGCTATGTGTCCCTAAAATTACTTCCTTTACTAAAGCGGGATAAACTTTATTAAAAACAAAAAAGGCTTTCCGTAAACGGAAAGCCTTTTTGATTAATTATATCTATTTTTTAGTATAAATCCGATCTACGGTCAACTATTTCTGCTTTAGATTTTAACGCTGTAATTATAGCGTTTTTTGCTGCAGCTGCGTTCGACGAAGCTTCTTTATTAGCGATACCCTTATAAGAAGCAAGTTTTTGAGCTGGCGTTTTTGAAGTAACAGAAACTACATATACTCCTTTATCTCCAACAATAGGACTTGAAACTTTACCTTCTGCCAATCCGAATGCGGCACCTACTACTTTTTTCTCGACACCTACACCACTAATTGAACCTGACTTTAAACTTACCGCACTGGCACTTTTAACCTTAGTTCCATTAGAAACGGCAATGCTTTCTAAATCGGAAGCTTTAATTTTATCTTTTAAAAGTACTGCTTTCTTTTCTTTTCGTAGAACAGAAATTACCTCTTTAGAAACACTTTCTACAGACTTTAATCCTTTTTTGTTACGACGAACAATTTTAGCTATGAAATAACCAGAAGGAATTTCGAAACTTTTAATTGCTCCTTCTTTGTTATCCTCATTAAAAGCCCAACGTACTATTGAACGCTGTTGACCTGCACCAGGAATATTTTCGTCCAACTCTTTAACTCCATTTACAGGACTAACCGTAAAACCAGCTTCTTTTGCTGCTTCAGAAAAACCATTTGATTTTGCTGCTTGTACTAAGTTAGAGTTTTTTGCATAAATATCTCCAATTGTTTTTTCGCTAGGCTCAATGGCTTTAGTAATCGTTGCTATTTTAACTGCTTTTTGAATATTCTTTTGATCTTCTACATATATTACATGGTAACCAAACTGAGTTTCAACAACACCAACATCTCCTTTTTTACCATTGAATATATAATCATTAAAAGCAGGCACCATTCTACCAGGGGTAAAGTATCCTAAATCACCTCCCTTAGCGCTGTTCGACTTATCAGCTGAAAATGCTTCTGCTAATGCTGCAAATTTTCTTTTTGATTTAGAAACTACATTACTAATACTGTCTGCTAAAGCTTTTGCTTCTTCTTTAGTACGCGTAACCTCTTGTGCAGTTCTTAATCCTTCCCAAGCAATTAAAATGTGACTTGCTTTCGCAGAATCTGGCATTTTACTTTCGGCTACTAATTTTGATAATTTAATAAAAGAACCTTCTTTGTAAGGCCCATATACTTTACCAATTGGAGCATCAAATAAGTTGTTTGCAACCTCTTTGTTAAGTTGATTTTTAAACTGAAAATTTGCATTATATTTTTGACTAGAATTTGCATTTACAAATTCTTCCACATTAGTTGTTGAAGCAAAACCAGGTATCGTATCGTTTGCGTTAATTTGATTGTTATACTCTACGGTATCACCAATTAACGCTTTCAATCCTTTGGAAATCTCTTGTTCATCCTCTAAAGAAGCTACTTCATCAATTTTGATATACGCTAAATCAACATTTGCATCTTGCATGTATTGATTTTTATTACTTTTTATATAACTTGAAATATCTGATTTAGAAACTGAAACTAAACTATCTGCAATAGTTGTATATGGTAACTGAACGTATTTTAAGTTTAACGTTTCATTATTGGCATTGTAAGCGATTTCCCCTTCTTTATTTGAGAAATTGATACCTGCCTTAACCATATCAAAATAAATATCGGAAGCAGCTGCTTGTAAACGGTCTTTTTCTAAACCTAACCAAACACTTTGATAGCGCTGAGGGTTTGTTTCTTTCATTTCCGTTACAAAAGACTGTACTTTAGAATAATCAAAAACTCCATTTTCGTTTTGAAAAGTAGGATCACTAGCATAAGCTTTTTCGATAGCTCCTTTTAAGTGCTCACTATCTACAGTAATTCCCGCTTTTTCAATTTGCTGACCTACTAATTCTTTTTCCACCATTTGATCCCAAACGCTGTTAACTGCAGGCATTCCATTTCTACCACGAGATACTTGATCTAGATTTTTCTGAAAATCTTGGGTTCTAATTTCATTCCCATTAATTTCCCCAATAGTTTTTTGAGCTTTACTTCCACTAAAACCACCACTTCTAAACAAATCTGCTAATACAAAAGCAAATAATGCTAGAGCAATAATTATTATAAGAAAAAATGATCTTTGTCTGATTTTATTTAATACTGCCATTTATGGGTATATTTATTACACAAGATGGCGAAAATAAAGCTTTATTACTTAAAAAAAAAGCGAAAACAATCGTTTTCGCTTTGTAATATTTCTTAAATCTTTTTTTCTCTAAATCTTAAGGCTTTGAAGCCCTAATTACAACTACTACTATTACATTTTTTTATTGAAATGCTTTTTAAAGAAAAACATCGCCACAGCAGCAATAGCAAACAAAAAGTAAAACCAAAGCTTGGTTCCTCCGTTTTGATATTCATCAAAAGCCTTATACCCCATAAATGCCGCTATAATTAAATAAGCGTATTGAAATAACACCGATACTGTTTTCATTTTATTTATTATTTGTTGCTAATCTTTTAAAATTTGCTGCCCTTTATTTCTTCTAGACTTAAAAATGGTGAATTTTTGATTTGCATCAAACCCATCTCCTTTATTAATAGAACCATCTTTAGCTGTTATGCTATAAGAAAAGTCGGTGAATGCCCATTTTAGTCGCTGATTCCAATACAATTGAGGTGCTTTTAACACCGAACTATCAGCAGTGGTTATTTTTACATTTCCACGTAAATCAATTAAATTTGTTTTTTTGTATTGTATTGCATAATCTGCCAATACTACTGATGTTCCGCCTTTTTCATCAAAAACAGTCAACTCAATACCATTTGGAAATTCCGCATAAGGAAAATTTAAATGCGTATAATCTTTTAGCACCGCTGCTTTTAAAACCACGGCTAACCTTCCTGAGTCGGTTTGCTTCATCACAACTTCTTTCCCTACTCCTTGAGCAACATCTTTAAAATTTATAAATTTTCCACTGTTTTCCTTTGAGGAGCATGCATAAAAAAACATTGCCACAATAAATATTGCAGCAATGTTTTTCATTATTTTATTTACACTTTTAGCCATCCTTTACAAGGAATTTAGTATTAAAGATTGGGCACTTTTACCGATTCTCCAATCCAGCAACCAATTGCTACTGATTTACCTTGCATCCCTTTAGTAAACACATCTGTTTTAGAAGGTGCGCTTCCCATGTAATTTGCAATTAACTTATCGGCATACTTACCTAAAGAAGGCTGAACTCTTTTTGCTTTTCTTGCATAGTTTGCTGCCAACCAATAGGTAGCTCGCTTACTAAATTCGTCCGTACCACAATTATTAGCACTTTTAGCAACCATCATCGCTATTTGAATATAAGCACCTCCTAAAGATGGCTTATTTTGTAATGCTTGTCTATAATATTGACGTGCTTTAGAATAACTTCCTTTTTTCTTTAATGACTGCGCTTTAGCATACAAAGCGTCTGCTTTTTTACTAGGATCTGTTTCTAAGTCAATTGACTGGTTGTAATATTTTTCAGACGCGGCTGAGTCACCTCTTTGCTCTGCTAACTTCGCTAAATATTTAGCTGTAGATGCTGAAGGCTCTAAACTGTGTTGTTTTTCTACTAACTTTAAAAATAAAGGATCCTCTGTACATTCTTTTTTATACAAACGACGAGCAGAACTCTTAACCCACTCTAAATTATTTTCATTAGCAGCATATTGACCCGAAATTAAAGGAACTAAATTTGGACAATCTGCTAGTTTCCCTAATTTCGCTTTTAAAGAATTTTCTACCTGCCCATATATTTTCAATACCTTCTCCGCACGGTTTAATTTTTTCTTTTCTTTTGATAATAGAGCCGCACCACTTTCTTCTTTACTAGATAATTTTTGAATTACTGTAGCTTTTTTTGTTTGCTCTACCTCAATTTTATCACTAAGATCATCGTATAAGTCAAAAACTTGCTGAATATCTTTTTTTCCCTGCGCCTGTAAATCCACTAACAAACCAAAATAAGTGTACATTTTCTTAGGCCCGTTAAAATTTGCTTTATCTACATCATAAGCTTTAGAATACATATTGAACTGCTCTTCAGACGACCCTAACTTACTTTCAAACATAATCAAAGCAATATCCGAGTACAAATCGCCATCTGAAGTTTCTTTTGGAAAGTGCTGTTTGCGCTCTTTTAACAAAGCTATTAATTCGTTCGCTTTATTTTGTTGTTGTACCAAAGGAGCTTTCGCTTTTTTTAAACCCTTTAATTCGGCCCTAACTAATCGCTCACTATACTGGTATATTGCTAAGCTATACGTGGGGCAGTTTTTACGCACTTTCATCAAGTAAGGACCTGCCTCTTTGTAATTTTTAACTTTTGCACTTTCAATACCCAAAGAAGCGTCGGTTCTACACTCATCAGTTATTTGAGCATTTGCAATCATGCTTCCTGCAAAAATAGTGGCTAATGTGATTTTAAGTAGTTTCATAAAAGTCATTATATTTTTAATCGTATTTACGTTTGTTAAACCATTTGTCCGTTAAACTCAATCCTAAAGAAAAATTAAGAAAGTTTTCCTCAATTGCTCCCGAGTTGGTTGTTCCTCGAGTTCCTGTTTCAAAACCAAGATCTATTGTAGAATATCCTTGACTCAGAGGTAAACTTAAACCAAAAGATATGCCAAACTCATTAATTTCTTCATTATTAAACTCTAAACCAGTTTTATCGTACCTAATTCCTGCACGGTAAATAATACGCTCTAAATAATTATTTAACGATTGGTAGTTTGGCTGAAAGTATCCTCCAAATCTGATTCCGAAAGGATCTATATAGGTAATATTATCTCTTGTTACAAAACGGTCTTGAAAATCATTAACCTCTCCAAAATTAATTTCAGAAGCCACAAGCCATTTATTTTTCTGAGAAAAAGCAATACCTGCCGTAAATATCGTAGGCAAGCTAAACTTTCTATCAGCAACATTTCCTCTTTCTGGAACACCAACAGGAACCACCAACCCATCTAAAGTTGTCGCTATTTGAGATATTATTTGATTATTTCTTGATCTTATACTTTTAGAAAATTCGTAATTTAAAGAATATCGAAGCGTATATTTATCTTTGATTGTAGTATCGTATATTGCTGAAAAAGCATACGAAACGCCTGAAATATCGGATTGATTAGAAACCCTTGTATTTACTGTTGACGAAATAATCTCACTTTCTATTCTTCCAAAATTATATCTTACTTCAGCTCCTAGCTTTAACCCTTTATAAACTTCGGCGCCCGCACCAAAATAAGCCCTGTTTACACCACCTTTACCCAATTGTGTTTGAGTTTCACCTTCAATAGCTTGCGCTGTACGAAAACCCGATGCAGTGGCAGGCAGTAAACCAAAACCAAAACCAAACAAATTAGCAGGAATGGAAATTGTTAGATAATCAAAACTTGTAGCTGCTCCATTAGATTCAGCCTCGCTTGATTTTAAGGTTGCCGTTGAATACGAACCTCCAACAGAAAAATTGGTTGTTTTTAAATCGGCATAAGTTGCTGCATTCAAAATATTGGGAGTCACAGGATCTGAAACTATAGACAAACCACCCATACTTAGGTTCCCCACTGTACCTCTAAATTTTGTTAAACCTATACCGTGTAGAGAATATGGCGAATATGTTGCTTCTTGGGCAGTTGTAACAATACTGATAACAAGCATTGTGTACATTAAAATTTTTCTAATCATTTATTGGTATTATAATCCAGTATATGGTTAAGCCCTTCTATTAAAAAATTAGGGAGGACAAATATGCCATTTTTAAATCGTTTTGACAAAAATTCTGCATCACCACCTGTTAAAATAACTGTTAGATCGGAGTATTTGTTGCTAAAATATTGAATTACTCCGTTAATTTCCGTTTCGAGAGCAAAACAAACCCCTGCATGTATGGCATTTTCCGTGGTATTCCCAACAAAAGAATTTACCCTTTTTGGTAATAACAAAGGTAATTGAGCTGTAAATTCGTGCAAACTAGTATAACGCATTTGCAAACCAAGACTAATGGTTCCTCCGTGATATTCCTTTTTTGAATTTATAAAATCATAAGTTATACAACTACCAGCATCTATAACTAAACAATTTTGTAATTCAAATTTATTTACCGCCGCAGCCATAAGAGCTATCCTATCCACCCCTAATGTGCTTGGTGTTGCATATAAATTCAAAAAAGGAACTTTAGTCGTGCTAGAGAGTATTAATAGTGCTACTTCTTTTTCTGAACAAAGACGAATAAGTTGTTCTTTATTAAGCTCTGAAACCAAACTTGCAATCGCTTTATTGATTTTTGGGTATTGAAATAAAATTTTTTTTAAATCTTCATAAAAAAAATCATAGGCACTGCTTTTCTTCAAAACTAGGCTACCCCCCTCAAATACAGCTATTTTAACCACAGTATTACCTGCATCGATAATTAATTTCATTGTCTGAAAATTTAAAAACATAAAAATACTAAGATATTTTTTCAATTTTATTTTTTAGAAGTAAAAAAAGGTTCTATATTTGCACCCGCAAACAGATAGTTTGTGATTGGGTGCCTTAGCTCAGTTGGTAGAGCAAAGGACTGAAAATCCTTGTGTCCCTGGTTCGATTCCTGGAGGCACCACCTTCAAAACCTCATAAACATTGTTTATGAGGTTTTTTGTTTTTAACTATTTCCTTAAAAATTATAAAGAACCCAAGGGTTTCAATATAATTTAGAGTACTGCAAAAATTACACCTATAATTTAATTAGGCTAAAACCAATAAAATCGCCTAGTCTCCTAAGCGATTTAAATTATTATATGAACAACACAGGCTCATCATCGTCCTCTTCATCATCGTCTAAATGAGTTTTTGGGTACAATGTTTTACTTACTTTATAGATATAGTTTTCAAACCATTGACTTAATATTGCGTCAATTTTTCTTATTATTATAGTTATAGTTTTCATTTTGGTTACATCTTTACTTATTAGGCTAAACACAAAAAAGGCGCCAATAGGCGCCTTTTTTGTGTTTAAAATTTTTATTAATTAAAATTTATACATACAATATAGTCGCTGTTTTAAAATACACATCAGTACCGGTTTAATACAAAATGATTTGTATACCTGGGTAGCAGTTGAGACTAGTAAATGTTTTTGAAAAAGTAACATTAGAATAAATTTTAAATTAATTGAAACAAAAAAAGCGCCCATTAAATGGGCGCTTTAGAAATATGATTATTATTTATTATTAACTAAAATAATTACATAGCGCCCTTAACTTGTGATTTAGAATCATAAGTTTATACATGCGAATAATCGCAAAAGTAGAGACAATATGTTTGTTAGTGTTATTCATTTGAATGACAAAGATGCTAATTTTCAATTAAACACACATAAAAAAAAGAAAATATTATAAATTAATTTTCTTTTTTTTCTTAAAGATTCGAGCAAAGAATCCCTGTGGTGTATTGTATTGTAACGACAACGAATCACAATCATTTTCCGCATCTATGGATTCTATATACACAACAGCATCATTAATACTCATAAATTGCTTTTTAATACTCATAGCATCTTCACTACCCGAACGCATCAATATATCGCGCACAGGACCGATAGTAGCCGAAAAAAGCAATTCAATCCCAGATTCCTTCAGTTCTTTATTTAAACTCTCTAAATAATACAATCCCGTACTATCTATAGAATGTATATTTGTGGCATGAAGTACAATATAACTAGGTTTATGACTTCGTTTATTTAATATTGTATATATCGACTCTTTAAAATAAGTAGCATTTCCAAAGTACAACTGATCATCAAATCTTATAATAAGGTACTGCTCTTTCTGTATACCATGAGAAAATCTATTGATGTTTCTATAGTATTCGGTTCCCTCAATTTTAACAAGCTCTGCAACATGAGGTTTTGAACTCCTGTATTGTAATAGTACAAATGATAATAGGATTCCTGCCAAAATACCCGTTTCAATATTCACAATTAATGACACTATGAATGTGACCATCATTATTACAAAATCATCAACTCTTACTTTTGCATAAGTAATTGCCTCTTTTACCTTTATTAAACTCAATACCGACACTAGTATTATTGCCGCAAGTACTGCTTTTGGTAAGTAATACAATAGTGGCGTTAAAAACAGTAGTGTTATTAAAATTAAAAATGCTGTAAAAAAAGCAGAAACCTGAGTTTTAGCGCCCGCTTCTTCATTTATTGCTGAACGACTATAACTACCAGACACTAAATTACCTTGAAAAAAAGTACCCAGCACCTTTGCAAACCCTAATGCTATAAACTCCTTATTAGCATCCACCTCATAGTTACGGTATTTCATTTGAAATGATTTAGCAATACCGATGCTTCCGACATATCCAATTATGGTTAACGTAAATACTGTTGGCAATAAATCTTTAATTACCGCCCATTTAAATGTTGGCACATAGAGCTTAGGCAAGCCTTTAGGAATCTCTCCAACAACTGCAATTCCATAACCTTCGAATTTAAAGAAAAAGCTTATCGCTGTAAACCCAGCAATTAAAACAATTGCTATCGGAAAATTAGTAGGTAATTTTTTAAATAATAAAAGGGTTAAAATTGAAGCAACACAAATTAGAACAGTTCCTAAATTACTTTCGTTTATATGTATAAAAAAATAATTTAATGACCCGAAAACAGAATCGAAAGAAGGAATTTCGATACCAAAACCACTTTTTAACTGAGAGATAATAATAATAAATGCTGCTGCAGAAATTAAACCCGAAATTACGGGCTGAGATATAACATTTACCAAAAACCCTATTTTTAAGAAACCTAAGAGAATTTGAATTACGCCAACTAATAAACCTAGCAACAAAACCAACTCTATAAAATAAGGTGTAAACGGTGTTGCCAACTGACTAATACCCGTACTTATTAAAATAGAAGTAATTGCAACCGGACCTACACTCAAATGCCTTGAAGTTCCTAAAACAGCATAAATAATAAGCGGTATAAGTGATGAATACAACCCATAAATAGGTGGTAAACCCGCAAGGTAAGCATAGGCAATAGCCTGTGGTATTAACACTACGCCAACGGTAATTCCCGCTAAAGCATCATCTTTAAAAAAACGCCTTTTATATTCCTTAAGAGTTTTTAATATGGGGAATATACTTTCCAGTTGCTTGCGTTTTTAATTAGTTTTTAGTAGTTCCCCTAGACACAATACTTGTTTTAATAACTTTTGTTTGAGGCAAGTAACGTTCCGCCCTAAGCTCCAATTTATCAATAAGTATTTTCGCTGCGGTAGCTCCTATTTTTTTAGCATGCTGACTTACAGTGGTTAATTTAGGGTATGAATGTTTAGACAATACTCCGTTTGTAAAACCAATGACCATTAAATCTTTAGGTATTTTATAACCTAAAATACTAGCTGCATTTACCGCACTAACTGCTGCTGTTTCATCCAAGCCTATTATACCGTCAAATTTATTTTCTTTAATAAATTCAGCTATTTGTATTTCGTAATCCTTATTCTTTTTTAGTTTAAGAATTTTAGTTTCCTTATCGTAGCTTTTCATTCTCTTTTCAACACCTTCTAAACGCTCTTTACCTACACTTAGTTTTTGTATTGAAGATACTACCCCGATATTTTCACAATCGGCTTGAATTAATTTATCCACAGCATCTCCAGCTCCTTTTTTATCGTCTACAATAACTTTATCACAGTAAACATCGTCTGCCACGCGGTCAAACATTACTATAGGAATCTCATCTTTTAAAATCTCATTAAAATGCTCAAACTCGCCTTTGGTTTGGGTTTCTTGAGAAACAGCTAAAATAAAACCATCAACTCCATTATAAGCTAACATATCCAAATATTCCTTTTCTTTTTCAAAGGATTCATTAGAAATAGTTGTAATAATTTTATAATTATTCTTGTTCGCTTCTTTTTCAATACCTAACAAAACCTTGGCGAAAAAGTTATTCAATATATCCGGTATAATAACCCCTATACTACGCGTTTTATTACTCTTTAAACTTACTGCTAAAGCATTTGGCTTATACTTACGCTCTTTTGCGAGTTTACAAACTCTGTCAATAGTCGCCTGACTTATTTCAGGATCGTTTTTAAGCGATTTAGAAACTGTTGAGATCGATAAATCTAGTTCTATAGCTAACTGCTTAAGTGTGACTTTTTGACGCATAATTAATTTATTTAAAAAAGCAAATATAGAAAATATGAGGTGGCTAAAAATAAAAAACCACCTAAACTTAACATTTAGGTGGTTTAATTGCAAATAAATAAATTATTTTAATTCATTAACTGAAAAATTAAATTTTAGCAGTCAACCAACTTAATCCCAATCTTTTAGCAACTGCACTTGGAGAAGTACCCCCTACATGCACTTTATACTCGCCTTTTCTTACAGATCCCGAACCGTCTTCGTTGAATTGAATTAACGACTTATCCGATAATTCAAATTTAACTTGCTTCGATTCTCCTGCTTTTAAAGTAATACGCTCAAAACCTACCAATGTAGATATAGGATCACCCTTACCTGCTAACGGAGAACTTAAGTACAACTGTACTACTTCATCTGAATCAACTTTTCCTGAATTCTTAACAGTTACCTCAACACTTTTTCTTGAAGCAATTACATTTGAGTATTCAAAAGAGGTGTAAGACAAACCAAATCCGAAAGGAAATTCTGGCTCTATAGTAGCATATTTGTACGTACGTCCTTTCATGTTATAATCTTCATACGCAGGTAAATCTTTAACCGATTTCGGGAAAGTTAATGGTAATTTTCCTGAAGGCGAAACATCTCCAAACAACACATCTGCAACAGCAGTTCCTCCTTCTTCACCAGGATACCATACAAACACCACAGCATCAACAAGGTCATAAACCTCAGGAATAGCAATTGGAGCTCCTCCTGTTAACACAAGCACCAAAGGGTTACCTGTTTTGTGAGATTTAATTTTTTTGATGTAATCAATTTGATGTTTTGGTAAACCAATTTCTACACGATCTCCTTTGTGCTTTGAAGCTAAAGCTTCTCCTTCTTCACCTTCTAATTGACCCGAAATACCTAAAACAACAATACCAACATCGGCAGTTGCTATTTCGTAAGTAGACCAATCAATTGGATTGTCCTTTTTTCTAAATGGCAAAATACCCTGCTTGTACTCTACTGTTGAACCAATATTAATTTTAGAAACAATACCATCTAAAATTGTTTTGGTATCAGCAGTTACACCAAAGTAATTACCTAATAATATTTGCTCGCTTGTAGCATGTGGACCAGCCACTAGCATACTTTTAGTATCCTTACTTAAAGGAAGTA
>CALGLV010000009.1 GCA_937958985.1 uncultured Aquimarina sp. | reverse complement strand
TCGCATTGGATGTAACTTCATTTTAGTATTCAGCTTATCTAACTCCACATCTATAGCATGTAATGCTGATGCTTTATAATGCATGCTAGAGTTTAAATGTAATGCTAGTTTTTCAAACTCTTCATGCCTGTATTCCTCTGGTACATAGTTTTTTCCTTTATAAGAGAAAATATCTTCTAAACGTAACAAATTAGAAGTTAAACTAAGGTCTAAATCTACATCGCCATTCAATTCTTTTTTCATCCAAAAACCATAATTATGTACCAATCCATTAAAATGGAAGTCGGAATCATCAATAAAGCCTGTAAAGTCTTTAATGGTTAGATCATTATCATCCACCAAAACGTCCACATGAAAATCGTGTAATTTATGTGGATAATGCTTTAGCTCTGCATAAAAATTATCTATAAAAAATTCCCCTTTGGGTAAATATTTACTTTCAGTAAAGGTATTTGCTAAAGCTTTAAATGAAAAAGCTGCACTTAAATTTTTAATCTGTTCATCTACCCCTGTTTTAATGCTATCAGTAACCTTAAATTTTGTGAGTTCAGTAATATCTAATTGCTTGGATTTAATAGCTATATGAGCATCTACTGGTGTAGCCGTATGATGTACAATTGCAGGAAGATCTGATAAATATCCAGTTATAGATACATCAGATTTGCCCATCAACAGATCAAATTTATTCAATGTCCCTTTCTTTCCATTCATTACTAAATGGGCATTCAGCTTTTTTAATGGTGCAGGAAGCTCCTTAGATGATAAACTTAGGTTATCAACCTTTAATTCCGCGAAATAAGCCTGATTTAGTTTATTTAGTGCGTGTTGCGGGTTATCAATATCAATAATATCATGAAAATTCATTTCTAGAGATATGTCTCCTGATGAAATGTTTACATCATTTAAATTCAAGAACTCAGCCATAAACTCCAAATTAAAGTCTGCATTTACTTGCATGTCTATATCTGGTTCCTCAAAATTATTGATCACCACATTTCCTAAGAAATTTCCTTTTTCCAATTTGGCTGTCATATCCTCTAGGGAGAATGTTGTGGTACGCAAATTGCGTCCATCACCGTTGGTGAAATGTCCCTTAAATCCCATATCATTAACTCGCTTACCTTTATCTGTATTTTCAAGAAAAGCTTCACTTGCTCCGAAATTCACATCAAAAAAGGGAACTTGTTTATTAAGTGTAGGGCCTTGAACGACCGCGTTAAAATAGATTTCTCCAGCATTTTTATAACGCTCTAATACAGGAATAAGATCTGATGGAGCAAACGCAATAAGCATATCAAAATTTGGCTTTGTACCTCTTATTTTAAGATCAAGGTCAAAATCATTTTTTGTATCTATCTTCCCTACGATCTCAAAATCACCATGTTCCATAGTAATGCCTGAAGGTTCAACAGTAAGTAAACCTGTTCTTTGATTAAGATTAAGGTCTGTATGTAGTTTAAAATGCTTATTTTTTACATAAGTAGTATCGCCATTATCTATCAAATTCATTTCAAACTCAGTATCAATGTGCCCTGAAATAATTTTATCACGAATATTGAATCCTCCAATAGCATCATAAATAAAGGTCTCTAAGTCTGTGTTTTCCCCTTCATCTTTTTTATGAATATCCAGATTATGTAATTTAATTTTCTCTAGGTTAAAATCTATCGGGTCTGAAGCTTCTGTTTCTTCATCAAAGGATTTTAAAGCGTTTAAAAGATTTACACTTTTATCTTCATGTATTACAATATCAAGAAAACCGTCTTCTATTATTAGTGAATTAAGGTTGTAATTTCTTTTTAAAATATCCCATAAATTAAAGCCTACGTAGATGTCTTTAACATCCATAATAACTGGTGAGTCATCCTCCTTGTTCTCATTAATTTTTAGATCATCTAGCTTAAATGAAATATTAGGAAAATTACTAAAGAGTGATAAATGCGTATCCCCTATAGTAACAAAACCTTTATGTTGTTTGTTAAGCGTAGTAATAGTGCCTTTAATAATACTATTTTGTTTTACTGTGATATATAGTGTTGTAGCACCTAGAAATAATAATAGTAAAAGTATTAGCCCTGCAATAAACCGTAACCAGAATTTTCTTTTTTTTAAGAATTTAAGTTTCATTATGCTTATAGAAAAGATTGAAAATAATAAAGTAAAGAAAAGTACAATAATAACCAAATATAACCCATTTCATACACATTCCTACTTCCCTCCTATGGTCGCTTCGGGTAAAATGTATTCCATTACAGTTACAAAGAAAATTTGAGAAGAAAAAGACAAAGAAGATTGGTGCTGATTAAAGCTTTTTTTCCAAAGCAGAGTTACATAACGTAATAGATTATAGTACTAATTGTTATTCCTGTTTTCAGCAGAGCATTTATCATTTGTCAGCTATAATGTCCTGTATTTATAAGAAATTTTAGCACTTGGATCTACAAAACATTTGTATCGCCCTGACGCATCAACTCGCTGTTTAAATCCCGTATTCTGTTATGGTTAAACATTTTTTAAATACTCGATTTATAAGAAACTTCTCGTGAAACATATTTTTTCTATTCACAAAAGATAAAACAGCGCAAATTACAAACTCTTCAAAAGCGTTGGATTTCATAGATGCTGACCGCTGCTATTGAGAAAAATAATTAATATTAAAAAAGACAAACTTATAAAAGAGAGTAACGAGCTAAAAAATACTGCTAAACAACACAATTAAGATATGTTAGGTGACGATGCTCAACTAGCCAATAGGGAAGAAAAAATAGATTTTACAGGTAACGATCTAGATATTCCTAGTAGGAATACCCCTCTTTTATCGGGAAATAAATTAAAAATGAAGGATGAACAAAATTAGTTATACAGCCAAGGAAGTCAGTATAATAATTATTTAGAAGAATATCAAAAACAACAATTAATTTTAATAATTAGTAAAATAAGATAGCTCTTTAAAAACTGAATTTTAAGGAGCTGTCTTGTTTTTCACTTATACTTTCCCTCTTTTTTTAAATAGTAAATTTCATATCTTTAATGAATTTTTTAAAAAGGATATCTGTTTTAACAACCCTTGACTTCTAGGCTATGATAAAATTAATACTTACAAAAATTTGCTTTTTACTTTTTGTTACATCAATGCTTGGACAGAACCACAAAAATTCTGCTAACAAATAGTCTAACTGTAGTAAGTGATGAAGTTTTTAAATCAATTATTCAATTTTATGAATATGATAAGGAAATACCATTGGATGCTAAAATTGTAGCCAATCAAGAATTCCCTTATGGTAACAGAGAAAAAATTGTGTTTACAGGTATCAATAACAGTCGAGTACCTTCCTATTTTATTAGTCCTAAAGATAGTACTAAAACTCATCCTGTTATATTGATAGTAGATGGAGTTTATGGGTCAAAAGAACGATGGTTTGATGATAATAGTTGGCCAAAAGGCGGTTTAGTTACTAAGGCTTTAGTAAATAAAGGTTTTGTGGTAATGATTTTAGACGCAGTTAGCCATGGAGAACGATCCGCTGAAAATGATTTTGCTGGTCCTCCTCTAGAGCACCTTATAGCCTCAAGAAATATGATTATGCAAACCGCTATGGAATATAGACGTGCGATTGACTATCTAACAACTCGAAATGACGTAGATGTAAATCGAATAGGTATGATGGGATTGAGCCTAGGTGGATTGATAACTTTTCAATTATCGAGTATTGATAACCGCATCAAAACAGCTATTGCTGGGGTTACTCCTTACATTGTTGAACCTAAACTTCAACCTGTTTCATCAATCACTTTTGCAGGTCATATTACTTGTGATTCGTACTTGGTTTTTGTGGGAAATAAAGACACCTATTATACAATAGATCAAGCTCGAGAGTTATTTAGCAGTTTTATCAATTCTAATGTTATGGATAAAAGATATTAGTTTTTTAATTTCTGAAGGTCATTTGAAATTCAAATTTTCCATAAAAAATTCTGTAGATAATTTCACTATCGGAATAATCATGTATCATTTGATATTAATAATATATTTTATATCATTAATGGTAAGAGGAAAAGTCTATTATCCCAAACCGAGTAAATAAAATGATTTTTAATTGAACAAAAAATCAAAAAACGACTTTTTAATTTTTTGTTGATAATAGCCTTAACACCTTTTAAAGTCAAGCTTTATTGGCTTTTTTAAAGTTGATAAGTTAGCCAATTTATTTGTTCCGTTTTTAGGAACAAATATAATATGTGTTATATTTGTATTGTGGACAACAACGTATATATATAATTGTTGTATATAATTACAAAAGCACCCAATTAAGGATGCTTTTGTAAAAAGAAAAACTATTATCTGATAATAGTTTTCTTTTAAAGTAGTGTTACTTTACTTAAAAATAATAATTAGTAACACTAAAATCAAAACGTTTACAACGTTCTTCATAGTCCTCGAAATTATGTTAGAACAATATAAAACCAAAGAATCCGACCTCTTTGGTTTTTTTGTTCACCATGTGTAATGGGTTTCTACCGTACCCTACGGAGTCTACAACAAATATAAAGCTAAGTAATTCATGTATAGATTAAAAAAGACCACATGTATTCACAATGTTTTCAACATGTATTTTGTCTATAATTTTTAGAGAATCATCCTTTATCCCTTTATTCATAGGTTGTTTAAGAGAAATAACAAAAATTAAATCAGAACAAACAAAAATACAAATAACTTATTTTCAACTATTTACACAATAAGATTGTTTATTTAATATTGTTGAAAACTCCTCTTTTAATTTAATACTCATTCCACCTGTTCCAGTAAATAGTTCTGAGAGTTATCTCATATAAACTAGTGTATAAATTTTTATTTTTAGCATTTAAAAATCAAATGAATATGTTAAATTTAAAGCAATTATATTAACGAATTAAACCAACTAATAATTATGAAAAAAATCACACTTATTTTACTTCTAATTCCATGTTTTGTAATTAGTCAAACGACAAAAAAAGGAGCAACACCTCTTAATACAATTTACACAACTGATTATATAGCTTTAACTGTACCAGAACATTATTATGGTAAGATTTATCATGTTGATGATTCTACCAAATTAATAAACCAAAAAAATGTTGATAGTCTTCCTCATGATAAAAACTTATTAAATTCATTTCCAAACCTAGTTTCTAATGTTACTGTTTTTAAAGTTGAAGCTAATGGAAAACTTTCTGTTTTTGGTGGTGGTCTTTCTGTAGCAGGTGAAACTTATAAAGTGATTTACGATTTTTCTCAAACTCAGACCATAAAAATCAATGGTAATAAAATAGATTCTTTTTTGGTTGGAGTTAGTGTTAGAATGATTGCTTCATTTACTTCCAAAAAAGGAGATATTAATATTGCAAGCCCTTTTAGTTTATCTGCTAATATAAAGAAGTTACAAGGGTATTTAGAGGTCAGAGTAAGTGGAGCTGCTTCTCCTAGAATTAATGATTTAACACCAACTACATCCGATTTATCTCCTGCATCTATTGCACAAGCATTACAAACTGTGGCAACCGTTAAATCTCATATTTATGATGATGATACTATAATTATTCCCCAAGTATTAGCTTATAAGAAGACAGAAAAAAAATTAGAAGAAGAAATTCAAACATTAAACACACAAAAAACGCTTAAATAAATTATTTATAATATTGATTAAATTAAAGGGTAATTAGTATTTTGACTAATTACCCTTTGTTACATTATAGTTAACTTCAACTGTAATTGTAGTTGCTTCTACTCCAAAAACGGAACTACCATAAACTTTAATTAACATTAAATCAACGATTTGTGTTTTGCTAACTTAAGGATTAATTTGTATATTAAATAACTGAATTACAGTCGTTTACGTTTTTTATGTCATAAAAATTTAATTAACAAAGCTTAATAATGAATAATTTGTTGTTTATGATAGTGGTCATGAACCTCCCATTGAATATGTTAAAAAAGTATCCAATTGGTTTACTAAATACCTTTAAAAATTAAATTAGCTGTTTATTCAAAAAAATAAATACAAAGAAAATCAGTTATACTATCAAATAAATAGTATAATATATAATGAATCAAACAAAATAGAGTTATCAGTAATTTTTTAAGGCTCTATTGGTTTAAGTTGTAAATCATCAATTAGGTTAAAATTAGCCCAACCAACCTTCTCTGTCTAAACTACGGTATTGAATGGCTTCCATAATATGGTGGTCTTGGATATTTTTAGAATCTTCTAAATCAGCAATAGTCCTAGATACTTTTAATATTCTATCATAGGCTCTTGCTGAAAGATTCAGCTTCTCCATGGCTTTTTTTAACAGCCCTAATGATTCTTTTGATAATTTACAGTGTTCCCTAATTTGCTTTACTCCCATTTGTGCATTGTAATGGATGTTTTCTTTGTTTTCAAAACGTATGGTTTGTATTTTACGAGCCTTAATTACCCTTTCTCTTACCACTTTACTAGGTTCTCCTTTACGCTCATCACTTAATTTTTCAAAGGGCACGGGAGTTACTTCAATGTGAATATCTATACGATCCAATAACGGGCCAGAAATTTTACCCAAATACCGTTGCATTTCTGTTGGTGATGAAGTTACTGGAGCATCGGGATCATTAAAATATCCTCCAGGACTAGGGTTCATGCTAGCTACAAGCATAAAACTCGAAGGATACGTTATCGTAAATTTTGCGCGCGAAATAGTTACTTCTCTATCTTCCAAGGGCTGTCTCATTACTTCCAAAACGGTACGTTGAAATTCAGGCAATTCATCTAAAAATAGTACCCCATTGTGAGCCAATGAAATTTCGCCTGGTTGTGGGTAGGTACCACCTCCTACCAATGCCACGTTTGATATCGTATGATGTGGGCTTCGAAATGGCCTAACCGATAATAAACCACATTCCTCTTTTAACCTACCCGAAACACTATGTATTTTTGTTGTCTCGAGGGCTTCATGTAGCGTCATTGGAGGCAAAATACTCGGTAATCTTTTAGCTAACATTGTTTTTCCTGAACCTGGGGGGCCAACCAATATAATATTATGTCCGCCTGCAGCTGCTATTTCCATACAGCGTTTAATACTTTCCTGACCTTTTACATCTTCAAAATCAAAATCAGTATTGCTGTTGGCATTTTCAAATTCTACCCTCGTATCAACAATAGTGGGTACTAAAGGAGTTCCTTTATCAAAAAAATCGATTACTTCGCTAATATGTTCTACGCCATAAACAGAAAGGTTATCTACAATTCCCGCTTCTCTAGCATTTTGTTTAGGTAATATAAATCCTTTAAAACCTTCTTCTCTAGCTTTAATAGCGATAGGTAACACCCCTCTAATGGGTTGTAAACTTCCGTCTAACGATAACTCCCCCATTATAATATACTCTCCAATAGCTGTAGCTTTTATTTGACTACTTGCGGAAAGTATTCCCAAAGCTAAAGTTAAATCGTACGCAGCTCCCTCTTTACGAAGATCAGCAGGAGCCATATTTATAGTAATTTTTTTTCCAGGAAATTTATAACCCACATTTTTAAGCGCAGCGGCTATGCGGTAACTACTTTCGCGTATGGCATTATCGGGTAAACCAACCAAATGATACCCTACACCCTTATCTATATTAACTTCTACTGTAATTGTAGTTGCTTCTACTCCAAAAACGGAACTACCATAAACTTTAATTAACATTAAATCAACGATTTGTGTTTTGCTAACTTAAGGATTAATTTCCATCTTAAAAAACTGAATTACAGTAGTTTATATTTTTGTATATTATAAAAATTTAACTAAGAAAGCTTAATAATGAAGAATTTATTTGTCTGTAAAATGTATATAAGCTCTATAAAAGGCATAAAATGAAAAAAGCTTCAAATAAATTTGAAGCTTTTTTGCGGTCTGGACGGGACTCGAACCCGCGACCCCCTGCGTGACAGGCAGGTATTCTAACCAACTGAACTACCAGACCATTGCTTAGCGCGGGTGCAAATATACAACTAATTTTATGTTTTAAAAGTTTTTTTCTATTTTATTTCAAATAAAAAAAAGCCCTCTATTTTAGTTGAAAATTATTCATTTTATTTGAATATATAAAACCACCGTCTTTGACAGTGGTCATGTTTTAAAGGCTTTGCCATTATTTAGCTTCGCTCATCTAAAACTTTTTAAGATGAGTAAATATAGAAAATTAACACATGTCTATTACAAATGCGATTATCACATTGTTTTCACTCCCAAGTATCGTTTTCAAATATTGGAGGGCATGATAAAATCATTGATAGAGCATGATTTGCAATTAATAAGCAGTTGGAAAGATGTTCGAATTCAAGAATTGAATGTTCAAGTGGATCATATTCATATGGTATGTTCGATTCCTCCCAAAGTATCCATTTCAGAGTTCATGGGAATTTTGAAAGGAAAAATAGCGATCAAATTATTCAAGACCTATCCTAGTTTGAAACAAAAGCCTTATTGGGGGAATCATTTTTGGTCAAGGGGCTATTTCGTAAGTACAGTAGGGTTGGATGAAGAAATGATAAAACGTTACGTGAAATATCAATCACACCAAGAGAATTAATGTGATGCCCCTATGGCTAATCTGAAGTCCAAAGCCTCCGTTTTTAACGGAGGTTTTTTACTTTTAAAATCTTGAATTCAAGAATTATAAACTAGTAAAATCAATTTTATATCATAAAAAATAGAATTTTCAATAAAGTAGCTAATGAAAAGTACGTTTTCTTAGTTTAAAGAGAACATGGTAGTATAAAATAGGTATCAGTTGAAATGTTTAGCTTATTATTTCGTCAAATAACTAAAAAAGATGAAAAGATTATCTCACCTATCGATTTTACTAATCTGTTTTTTATCAATAATTTATACCTCTTGTTCTTCTGATGATAATCGCCAAATAACTAATAATTCAGAAAATACCCCTATTGAAACGATTACTAAAATTTCTGAAAGCTTAGCTACATCTGGATGTAGTAATGTCGTAATTTTTAATGGATATGCATATGCTGCATGTGGCGAAGAATTGGAAATTATTTCGCTCGAAAGTGGAGAGCGAAATTTATTAAATATTGCCTCTAATGATATTGCTGTAGATCCGAGTAATCAAACATTATTTATTCAAGCTCAAAATATAATCCATGCACTGAATGTTTCAGAGCCGTTAAATCCGTCAATACTAGCAACCAGTACTACTAATTTTGGTATTTTTTCTGGAATTGATGCTGCTAATGGAATTGTGGTGGTATCCGCAGGAACTAGAAATAGTAATACGCAAGTATATACTTTTGATGGCAATCAATTCACCTTAACGGAAAACGGTATTGAAATAGTGGATAATGTTACTGGTAACCCCGATGTTCATGTAGCCGAAACTTTGAATGGAGCCAAAGCTTTTTACTCACAGGACTTAGGTGCTGTTGCTAATTGGGGAATTCAAATAGTAGATTTTGATATTGATGGTAAACTAATCGATAATGAAGAGGTTATAACTTTAACAGCACAAAGATTTAGTGGAGGTTTTGCTTCAATAAGTCCTGCTAATTTTCCTTTAGAAAGTGAGTTTTTAAATAACAAGTTATATGTAGCTCATTTTGCTATTAATGGTATTGAAGTAGTGGATTTAGATAATAACAATTCTTTATCTCAAATCGCATTAGGTTACCAACCTATAAATATTACTACTGAAGGAACAGCACTTTTTGTTATAGGATCTTCTTCGAATATTATAAGTGTTGTAGATCCCTCTAATAATGAAATTAACAGTATTGTTTTAGATCAATTACAGCAACCTAGAGGTATCGCTGTTTCTGAAGAATATATTGCAATAGCAGATCGTATTGAAGGTTTAATTGTTGTTAAACGCTAACATCTTCAATACGATCCGATTAAATAGAATTTAATATATTAATCTTGCTGAAACTTAGTACGCTTACTTCCTGCGTACATTTTATAATTTACTAATCTGGCTTCAAGCTTAGCATTAAAAACTTTTATTTTACGCGAAGGTCTCAATCCTACATATTTCAAAGCTTCTAAATCAGAAGTTATAAACCAAGATTCAGTATTTGCATATTCCTTCTTAAGAGTATCCCCTATCTTACCGTAAAAATTTTGCATGTCAATTTCTAATCGCTCTCCATAAGGCGGATTAAATACCATATGCAGCGGGTCTTCAATTTCTTTAACCGATTCGAAAAAATCCTGTCTTTTTACTGAAACAAATTCCGAAATATTTGCGTTTTTCACATTATCAATTGCCTTTTGAACTGCAGAAGGAGCTTTGTCAAAACCTTCTATTTTAACAGTACAATCGCGTACTTTTTTAAGTGAAACTTCTTCTATTTTTTCATAGAGGTCCATATCCCAATCCAACCATTTCTCAAAAGCAAATTCCTTTCTATTTATATTGGCCGGTATATTGCAGGCGATCATTGCCGCTTCTATAAGTAACGTTCCACTACCACACATAGGGTCTAAAAAGTCACATTGTCCTCTCCAACCAGAATGCAATAACAAACCAGCTGCCAAAACTTCATTAATGGGAGCTATGTTGGTTGCCGTTCTATATCCTCTTTGATGTAAAGATTCGCCAGAACTATCTAAAGAAACGGTACAAATATCTTTTGAGATATTAATTTGAATTCTCAAGTCAGGATGTTCTGTATCTACGTTTGGTCGCTCACCTGTACGATCTCTAAACTGATCTACGATAGCATCTTTAGTTTTTAAAGCAACGTATTTAGAATGATTAAAGTGATCCGAATTAACCGTAGCATATACTGCAAAGGTATCTTTGGCATCCAAATAATCACTCCAATCTATGCTTTTTACAAAATCGTAAAGTTTATCTGTGTCTAAAACCTTTTTTTCGGCTATTGGTTTTAATATTTTTAAGGCTGTTCGTAAGCATAAATTAGCTTTATACATAAAACCCGTATCACCGTAAAAGCTAACCATACGGTTTCCTACGGTAACGCGTTCGCCACCAAGATTTTTCAATTCGTTTGCTAAAAGTTCTTCAAAGCCAAAAAAAGTTTTGGCGACCATTTTATAATTTTCGTTCAATGTAATATTTTAAAAGTGGAGTGAATCTTTGCAAAAATACGTTAATTTTGCGTTCTATGTCAAACAAAACTACAAAGTGGTACGCATCATGGTTTAATACCTCCTATTACCACTTATTATATAAGGATAGAGACGATTCTGAAGCAAAGCGCTTTATGGATACGCTAACACAACATCTTAGCATTCAACCCGAAGAATCTATATTGGATTTAGCCTGTGGAAAAGGTCGCCATAGCCGTTATTTAAATGATTTAGGCTATACGGTTGCAGGTGTTGACTTGTCGGAAAATAGTATTTTAAGTGCTAAAGTTTACGAAAACGACCGTTTGTACTTCGATGTTCATGACATGACTGTTCCTTACGGAAAACAGTTCAATTTTGTATTTAACTTGTTTACTAGTTTTGGGTATTTTGAAAATGAAATAGATAATATAAATACCATAAAATCAATTAAAGAAAACTTAAAACCAAATGGTATTGGTATTATTGATTTTTTTAACGCAGAACAAGTAATTGCTAATTTAGTTGAAGAAGAGGTTAAGCAAGTTGAACATATTACCTTTAAAATTAAGCGTTTTGTTGAAAACGGCTTTATCATTAAGCAAATTGATTTTACCGATAACGGTGAAGAATTTAGTTTTCAAGAACGTGTTAAGGCGATAACTTTAGACGATTTCAAAAAATACTTAGAACTTTCTGGTTTTACATTATTAGAAATGTTTGGGGATTATAACCTATCAAAATTCAATACTAAAAGCTCTCCTAGATTAATTCTTATTTTTCAATGATTGAATATTTATTACCCATAATAGCTGTTTTTTTAGGGTTTGGATTTGTTTATTTTATTCAGCCTTCTAATCAAAAAAGTATTAAGTTATTACTATCTTTTAGTGGTGGCTTTTTATTGTCGATTACCATTTTTAACCTCCTTCCAGAAATTTTTGATAATCATGGTCATGACCATACCAATGCTAAATCTGCTGGAATATTTATAATGGCAGGTATTTTACTGCAAATATTTTTAGAGTTTTTCTCTAAAGGTGCAGAGCATGGGCATGTACATTTAAGCTCAAAAAGTGAGGAATTCCCTGTTGTTTTATTAATTAGCTTATTTGTTCATGCTATATTGGAAGGCTTTCCTATACACCAAACGCATGGTTTATTGGCTGGTATTATTATACATAAAATACCCGTAGCTATGATTTTAAGTCTATTTTTATTAAAATCAGCACTTTCAAAATCGTCAACAATTATTTTCTTAATTCTTTTTGCTTTAGCTACTCCTATAGGAAGTTTTATTGCTGAAAATTTTGAAGCAGTTAACCATTACCACACACAAATTACTGCGGTTGTTATTGGTATATTTTTACATATTTCGACTACCATTTTATTTGAAAGTAGTGAAGGTCATAAATTCAATATAGCGAAACTTGCCTCAATTATTTTAGCGATAACCATTGCTTATTTTATTTAGTTATGTTTAGTAAAGAAGAAGCCAAGCACTTAAGACAAGAATTTTGGACTGAATTTGGTAAAACCTATCCTCGTAAATGGTTGTTATACCGTACTAAAATTAAGGAGTTGTCTTTAAAATTCACATTTAATAATGAGTTAGCCCAAGTATCTATAGATATTGATGCTGATGATCAATTGATTCAAGACTATTATTATGAAAAAATATGGAGTTTAGAAAAAATTCTTAAAACGGAATACCTGCCTAAGATTATTTTAAACTCTAATTATGAAGTAAACCATGGGAAATTTATAGCTAGAGCATATGTACAACTAGATAATGTATGTGTATATAATAAGAAAACATGGCCTGAAACTTTTGAGTTTCTATACTCTCAAATGGAACAATTAGAATTCTTTTTTTATGAATATGAAGACTTTATTAAAGATTAAAAACACTTTAATACACATAATACTTTAATCATAAAAAAAGCCTATTTAGAATATTCTAAATAGGCTTTTAAATTTTAACTCTATATTATTTATCCTAATGCTTGAGTGATATCATTAATAATATCGTCTATATGTTCGATTCCTACAGATAATCTAACCATTCCTGGTGTAACTCCACTCTTTATTTGCTCTTCAGCAGATAATTGATCGTGAGTTGTAGACGCTGGATGAATAGCTAAGGTTTTAGAATCACCAACATTAGCTAAATGAGATATTAATCCCAATCCGTTTATAAAACTTTTTCCAGCTTCAATACCTTCTTTAATTTCAAAAGTTATTACACCACCTGGTCCTTTAGGCATGTATTTTTTTGCTAAAGCGTTGTATGGACTCGATTTTAATCCCGGATAATTGACTTTAGCTATTTTTGGATGGTTCTCTAAAAATTCAGCCACTGTTTGAGTATTGCTTAAAGTTCGCTCCATACGCAACGATAAGGTTTCAATACCCTGTATTAGCATAAATGAATTCATAGGGCTTATACATTGTCCAAAATCTCGTAAACCTTCTACTCTAGCATTTATTGCAAAGCAAACGTTTGGTAAACCTAATGGATTTCCTTCTCCAAATACATCCCAAAATTTAAGCCCGTGATAACCTTCACTTGGTTCTGTAAATTGTGGAAACTTACCACTACTTTTCCAATCAAAATTACCACCATCTACAACAATACCTCCAATAGATGTACCGTGTCCACCTATCCATTTAGTAGCCGATTCTGTTACGATATTAGCACCATGCTTTAAAGGTTGAAAAACATAACCTCCTGCACCAAATGTATTGTCTACAATTAAAGGAATACGGTGTTTTTTAGCAACTTCAGCAATAGCTTCAAAATCAACAATACTCAATTCTGGATTACCTATAGTCTCTAAGTAAATAGCCTTAGTTTTATCGTCAATTTGAACTTCAAAATCCGCAGGAGTATTTCCTGAAGAAAAACGAGCATCAATACCTAACTTTTTGAATTGAACTTTAAATTGATTGAACGTTCCTCCATATAAATAAGCTGAAGACACAAAATTATCTCCTGCTCCCATAAGTGTAGATATGGCTAAAAACTGAGCTGACATACCTGAGGCTGTAGCTACCGCCATTGTACCCCCCTCTAATGCAGCTATACGCTTTTCAAATACATCAGTAGTTGGATTCATAATTCGGGTATAAATATTTCCGAATTCTTTCAATCCAAATAAATTAGCTGCATGTGCAGCATCATTAAATACATAAGATGTAGTTTGGTATATAGGTACTGCTCTTGAGTTGGTAGCTGAATCTACTTCCTGACCAGCATGTAATTGAAGTGTTTCAAATTTAAATTCGCTCATAATAGTGTTGTGTTTTGTATAAAAGTATAAAAAAAAGCTAAGTATAAATAAGTTATTTATACTTAGCTTTAACTCTAATATCTAAAAATATTTTTATTTCTGCCTCCCTTTTAAAATAGATACTACATCGTTTAATTTATGGCCTTTAGCTTGTAATAAAATTAAATAATGAAATAGTAAATCTGCACTTTCGTTAAGAAATAAATTTTCATCATTATCTTTTGCTTCAATAACAACTTCTACAGCTTCTTCTCCTACTTTTTGAGCTACTTTATTGATTCCGTTTTTTAATAATGAAGCCACATAACTTTTTTCAGAATCTGCATTTTCTATACGGTTTTCAATAATATCTTCTAATTGAGAAATAAATCCAAAATTAGAACTATTTGTTTGAGACCAACAGGTGTCTGTACCCGTATGGCATGTCGGCCCTTCAGGAGTTACTGTTATTAATAAAGTGTCATTATCACAGTCGTTTTTAATATCAATTAAATGCAAATAATTACCACTTTCCTCTCCTTTAGTCCAAAGCCTATTTTTTGTACGACTGTAAAAGGTAACCTTTTTTGTTTCTATAGTTTTTTTATAAGCTTCATTATTCATGTAGCCTAACATTAATACATTTTTAGTTTCTGCATCTTGAATAATGGCAGGAACTAAATTATCTGTATTTTTTTTGAAATCAATTTCCATATACTAATTATAAGTTGGCAAATTTCGTTTTAATGTTTGTAACAAACAAATGGATAGTAGTAAAAATAAAAAAGCACCTAAAAAGGTGCTTTTTGTATGATAAATAATCTATTTTTTATAATCTGTAAGCTACTGTAAACTGTAAATAGTGATTTACTCCAGTCGCATTAAAACCACTTTCTTCGTTAGTTTCAATAGCATCAGTTAACCCATAGCTTCCGCGAAGAGTAGCTTGAAAATTATCTGTTATATCATAAGTAACTCCTGCTACACCTGAGAACTGAAAAGTTTCATAGTCATTTTGTCTTTCCCATTCCCAAATACGTAAGCCCACTTGTGGCCCTGCTGAAAGTGATAATTTACCAATATGAAAATTTAATAAAACAGGTAATTGTAATACATTCACACCTAATCTATCATTTCCTATTGTTGAACGCTCTCCTTGTGCTGAGTATTGTAATTCTGGTTGTATACTAAGTTTATCAGATAAGTAATACTGAGCAAAAAAACCAGCAGTGAAGCCTATTCTTGCATCTGAATTACCTACATCTATACCAGAAGAACCATCTTCAAAATCAATATCACTGTAGTTTAAACCTAATCTAAAACCGTACCTACTTTGTTGAGCATTAACAGCTAATGCCGACAAAAAAATAGTTATTATTCCTAAAAGTAATTTCTTATTCATCTTTTATAAGTTTCGTATGTGTTAAAAGTAATAATGTTTGATGTAAAAATTTAATATCTAGTTAATTAGATGACTAAAATAGACATAAATACATTAAAATCAGATTAAAGGCCTTCTTTTTTTACTTTTTCACTGTAAAGTGATTTTATAATACCATCTGCAAGACCAATTTTAGGGACATAAATATTTTGAGCGTTACTCCATTTCATTGCCGATAAGAATATTTTAGTAGCAGGTACAATAACATCGGCTCTATCATGGTTCATATTCAATTCCCAAATACGTTCTTCATATGTCAACGATTGTAGTAATTGGTAATATGATGCTAAATACATATAGGTTAATGGTTCATTTTTTGCTACACCACTATTTTTAAAAATATTATTAATATTTCCTCCTGAACCAATTAAAGATATTTCTTCAAAACCATTCATTTTCTCTTTAATCCAATTCTCTACTTCATTCCACAAATCATTGGTTATAAGATTATTTAATAACCTTACTGTTCCTAAATTGAAAGATTTTGAAGCTACTTTTTTTCCGTGATGATACACTGAAAATTCCGTACTTCCTCCTCCTACATCAACATATAAAAAAGAACTCTCTTGATTGGTTAATTCTGTTAAGTCAGTCATTGAAATAATGGCTGCTTCGTCATTTCCATCAATAATATCAATTTGAATCCCTGTTTCCTTTAATACTCGATTAACTATGGCCTTTCCATTTTTAGCTCCTCGCATTGCAGAGGTGGCACATGCTCTATAGCTATGCACTTTATGGTTGTCCATAAGCAATTTAAAAGATTGCATTGCATCTATTAAACGCTTTGTATTTTCTTCCGAAACTTCATTTTTCAAAAAAACATCGGAACCTAAACGAATAGGCACCCTTACTAGGCTTGTTTTTTTAAAACGTGGATTTTGATTATTTAATGACGTAACTGAACCTACTAAAAGCCTTACGGCGTTCGAGCCTATATCAATGGCTCCAAATTTTTCTATTGTAATCAAATTGTTAGTTTAATCTATTTTTAAAATAATTGTATAAGGTAACTTGCGATCGGTTTTTAGGTTTGTCATTTTTCACGTACATATTATCTTGTTTTTCATTTAATATACGTGCTTTAACATTATCTGTCCAACAGATATCAAACGTATCTATTAACTGTTGTTTTATTTCCTCGTCAAAAACAGGACAAGATACCTCTACTCTTCGATCTAAATTCCTTCGCATCCAATCAGAGGAGGAAATAAATATTTTTGGATCTCCTGCATTCCCAAAAATATAAACCCTAGGATGCTCTAAAAACTTGTCTACTACACTAATTGCGGTTATATTTTCACTCATTCCTTTTTTACCTGGAATAAGACAACACATACCTCTTATAATTAAATCTATTTTAACTCCAGCATTACTAGCTTCATATAATTTATCAATCATTGCATAGTCGGTAAGACTATTAACTTTTAATTTAATATAAGCTTCTTTTCCTTGCTTTTTATTTTCGATTTCAACATCAATAAGCTCCAAGAATTTTTTACGCGAATAATGAGGCGAAACAATAAGGTGTTTATACCTGTTTACTTTATAATTAATTTCAAAAAAATTAAATACTTTATTTAGGTCTTTTAGTATTTCGGGATTACTAGTAAACAATGTATAATCCGTATATACTTTAGCTGTGGATTCATTAAAGTTTCCGGTACTTATAAAACCATAGCGTTTAATTTTACCGCCTTCATTACGCTCTATTAAACAGGTTTTACAATGCACCTTTAAGCCTGGTACTCCAAAAATTAACTTTACTCCTTCTTCTTGTAATGCTTCGGCATATTCAATATTATTAGCTTCATCAAAGCGAGCTTGCAATTCTATTTGAACGGTAACTTCTTTGCTATTTTTTGCTGCATTAATAAGCGAACTTGCAATATGAGATACACTAGAAAGCCTGTAAATTGTAATTTTAATTTTTTCAACCTTAGGGTCAATAGCAGCTTCTCTTAAAAATTTAATGATGTAAGAAAAACTTTGATAAGGTGCATATAATAAATAATCTTTTTTAACGATACTCTTAAAAATACTACCATTAATATCCAAACCTTTTACAGGTAACGGTTTTATGGGTTGATAGGATAATTCCTTGTGCCCTAAAGTAGGGAAGTTCATATAATCCCTTCGATTATGGTATCTACCTCCCGGAATTATACTATCGGTATCATCAATATCCA
Source organism: uncultured Aquimarina sp. (assembly GCA_937958985.1). GTDB lineage: Bacteria > Bacteroidota > Bacteroidia > Flavobacteriales > Flavobacteriaceae > Aquimarina. Next base: position 129,698 of record CALGLV010000009.1, on the reverse strand, counting down.
TTTTTTCCATCAAAAACAGAAGTGTGTCTTTATCTATTTTTTTATCATAAACAAAGCGAACAGGATCTCCATCTCTTCTTAGGTGGACACTTTTTGATATTTTTTCAATAAAACTTTTTTTGAAGTCATTATCAATATCTAAAGCTGCATCTCTAGTTATTTTAATCATATGAGCAGAAGCCTCGTTATAATTAAAAATACTAAATATTTGATCCATACAATAGCGAATCAAATCATCTAATACTATTATATATTCTTTGCCATTTTCATCTTTTGGTAATACCACAAAACGGTTAATCGAATCTGGAATTTCTATTAAAGAAAAAATAGTTTCATTTTTAATATCAAAATCAGAATCTCCTTCATTAATTTTTAATTTAACCGCCAAATAAGCTGCTTTATCTTTTAAATGCGGAAAACGTTCCAAGTCATTCAACATAAAGGTCATTAATGCGGGACTAACTACTTTTGTGAAGTAATCTCTAATAAACTCGCCTTGCTTTGCAGTAACTTGATGTTCTTTTATTATAAAAATACCTCGATCTTCTAATTTAAGCTGAATATCGCGAATTATTTTTTGACTTTCCGTTTGTTGCTCAATTACAATACTAGTGATTTGTTCTAGTAATTGTCGCGCTTCCATTCCGTAAAGGGCTTTTTTACCCGATTTACCCGCATTAATAATACGTTGTACAGTGGCATAGCGAACTCTAAAAAACTCATCTAAATTATTAGAAAAAATACCTATAAAACGAAGTCTTTCTAATAAAGGTACATTTTCATCTCTAGCTTCTTGTAAAACACGAGCGTTAAATTGTAACCAACTAATTTCTCTATTTATATATTCAAATTTTGTTTTCAACATTTACTTTTAAAATTATTTACTTGTTATATCCTAGTAATTTGGGTAACAGGTAAAATGTTGTAATGCCATTATTTAACGATTGCCAATTTTTTATATCAAATTCTAATGCAACTACACCGCAAGTGGGCAAATTATCAAACTGAATACTCCCATAAGTGTTAATTACAGAGGTAAAAGCAGGATTGTGACCGAAAATAAGAACATTTTTCTGATCGTTAGGGATTTCTTTAATAAAACTAACAATTTTATCACTGTCAAAATTATATAATTTATCTCTTAATAGTATCTGTTTACTATCTATTCCTAACTGAGATGCTACAATAGTTGCTGTAGATTTTGCTCTATTGGCAATACTGCTATAAATAGCATCAAATTCTATTTCTTTTTCAAGTAATTTTTGACCGATATGCTTTGCATCGGTTACTCCTAGTTTGTTTAAAGGCCTATCTACATCTAACAAAGTATTTTCCCAAGATGATTTTCCGTGACGAATAAAATAGATAGTTTTCATAATTACTTAGTTTTAAGGGGCTAATCTACATTTATTCCAATTGGGTGAATTCTCATAAAGAATTCTGTCGTGCAACCTATTGGGTCTTCCTTGCCAAAACTCAATACACTTGGGTTTAATTACAAAACCTCCCCAATGATCTGGTTTGGGTATTTCTTTTCCTTCAAACTTTTTGATTAATTGCTTTTCTTGTTCAATTAAAATTTCCCTAGAAGTAATAATTTCACTTTGTGGTGAGGTCCATGCTCCTATTTGGCTTCCTCTTGGCCTGGAGTGAAAATATTTTGTACTTAATTCTTTATCTTCTTTAATTGCAATACCTTTTATTATTACTTGGCGCTCTAAATTGGGCCAAAAAAAGGATAATGAAACCTTTGGATTATTAATTATTGAAATACCCTTTTCAGAATCATAATTGGTATAAAATACAAACCCATTGGTATCGAATTTTTTTAATAAAACAATTCTTGATTTCGGGTAGCCATCTATACCAATAGTATTTATATTCATGGCATTGGGTTCCTCTACTCCGCCTTTATCTTCGACTTCTTTAAACCATTTAGAAAATAATTCAATAGGATCATCAGGAATATTTGCTTCTAATAATTCGTTTTGTGTGTACGATTTTCTATAGTCTGTTAGGTTTTTATTCATAAAATTAAGTTACTATAAATTGAACAAATACAATAATTACACAATAAAAAGTATTCTTAAAAAAATATTTTTTAAACAAGCGCTTCAAGTAAAACTGTTACAGGGTGTTTGGCCGTTTTACTTGCTCCATCTTTAATTTGATGTCTACAACTTGTACCTGTTGCACAAATTATAGTATTTGCTGAAACTTTTCGAACTTTTGGTAATAATGACAATTCTGCCATTTGCATACTAGCTTTATAATGTTCTTTTTCATACCCAAAAGAACCTGCCATGCCGCAACAACCTGAATTGATAATTTTAACATCATAATTACTTGGTACGTTTAATAAATTAAAAGTATGTATTGTTGATGATAGTACTTTTTGATGGCAATGTACATGAACTTTTATTTCTTTCTTTTCTAAAGAAAACTGATTGGACTGTATCTGTTTTAAGTGAATTTCATTAGCTAAAAACTCATCGATAGTAAACACATTTTTTGATAATTTTTCTGCTTTTTGTTTATTAGTAGCTAATCGTAAATATTCATCTCTAAAAGACAATACTGCCGAAGGTTCAATACCTATTAAAGGAATGTTTTCTGTGATTATATTTTCAAAAATTGAAATATTTTGATTTGCTACTTTTTTAGCTCTATCTAAAAAACCTTTTGAAATAAGCGCTCTTCCACTTTGTTTATGAGGAATAAAATTAATATTATAATTCAATTTTGTTAGTAATAAAACAACATCTTTACCTATTTCAACATCTAAATAATTTGTGAATTCATCTACAAATAAATAGATTTCTTTAATTGGGCTAATTACTTTTTGTTCACTTAAAAACACTAACAACCATTTTTCAAAAGACTCTTTTGCTATAGCTGGTAAAGAGCGTTCTGCAGCAATACCTAAGGTGTTTTTTATAATTGATGAAGTTGTTTTGTTTGAAAATACAAAATTTGAAATGGTACTGAAAATTGAAGCGAACCTATTAACATCATTATTAAACCCAAATAGCCTATCTCTTAAGCTTATGCTATTGGTTTTATTATACTGATATAAAAATTCAGCCTTTAACGAAGAAACATCAACATTAGAAGGACATTCACTAACACATGCTTTACAACTTACGCATAAATCAAAAGCTTCTTTTAGTAATTTACTATCAAATTTATTAGAATTATTTGTATTTGTTAATACTTCTCGTAAAGCATTAGCTCTCGCTCTAGTTGTATCTTTTTCGTTATTTGTGGCTCTGTAACTTGGGCACATTCCACCGCCTGCAGCTACCGATTTTCGGCAATCTCCACTTCCATTACATTTTTCCGCGACGCGAAGAATACCTTGAGAGTCCGAAAAATCTAATAAAGTTTCAATCTTAGGTTCTTTTTGATTGGGAACATACCTCAAATTTTCAATCATTGAAAGCGGATCAATGATTTTACCTTTGTTGAAAATTCCTTTAGGATCAAAAACATGTTTAATTTGTTTTAACAATTCGTAATTGTGTTCCCCAATCATCTGAGGAATGTATCCCGATCGAACAATTCCGTCTCCATGTTCTCCACTCATGGAGCCATTATATTTTTTAACTAATACAGCTACAGCATCTGTAATTTCTTTAAATAAATTTACATCCGTATTTTTTTTCAAATTTAAAATAGGTCGTAAGTGGATTTCACCAGCACCAGCATGCGCATAATAAACAGCATCCTGTTTAAAATGGTCCATTAAAGCAGTAAATTCGTCTATGTAATCCGAAAGATCTTCTAAGGCTACTGCTGTATCTTCTATACATGCAACTGCTTTACGATCGCCTACCATATTACCTAATAAACCCAAACCAGCTTTACGAAGCTCTAATGCTTTAAGCGTATCCTGTTGATATAATATTGGTTCAGCATAAGATAACTTAGAAGTTTCGAGTGTTTCAACTAATTGAACTACTTGTAAATCTAAATCATCGATACTATTAGAGCGAAGTTCAAGCATTAGAATTGCTTGAGGGTCATCAACAACAAAAAACCTATTTTTGGCTTGTTCGATATTATTTTTTGTGCAATCTAAAATGGTTTTATCCATCATTTCACAAGTATAAAGTTTATGCTCCATTACAGGAACTACTGCCTTCATACATTTTTCAATAGAATCAAAATGAGCGCAAACCATAGCATTAAGCTTTGGCGGCAAATCATCTAATTTCAAAGTAATTTCAGTAGTAAAAGCTAAAGTACCTTCACTACCCGTTAATAGATCACATAAATTTAATGAAGACCCATTTTTATAAAATGAATTTTGTAGCAACACATCCAAAGCATAACCGGTGTTACGACGATGTATAGATGCTTTAGGATAATTATCTTGAATTTGATATTGATTTTCTTCAGATTCAAAAATTTCGTCTATTTTTTTATAAACTTCACTTTCTAGAGATTTTTTAAATCGGAAGGTTTCAATGCTCTCTTTTGATTTACTATTAAAAATAACTTCACTTCCATCTGAAAGTATGGTTTTTAAAGAGACTACTTTGTCACGAGTAACCCCATATTGAATGCTGGTTGTTCCACTACTATTATTACCTACCATACCTCCAACCATACACCTATTTGATGTAGAGGTATTCGGGCCGAAAAACAAACCGTAAGATTCTAAATACCTGTTAAGATCATCCCTAATAACTCCTGGTTGAACGGTAACTGTTTTTTGTTTGGAATCGACACTAATAATTTTTGTTAAATATTTTGAAACATCAACAATCAATCCTTCTCCAACACATTGACCTGCTAATGAAGTACCTGCAGTACGAGGAATTAAATTAAGTGAATGCTTTGATGCAAATCTTATGATTTCCTGAATATCATTAGTATTGTTTGGAAAGGCTACTCCGAAAGGAATTTTTCGATATACAGAAGCATCTGTTGCATAGATGATTTTTGTTAAATCATCTAAATGTAAATCTCCATTGAGTTTACCCTTTAATTCTTCCCAAGGAAATAATGATTTTTCCTCCATAAAAATATAAGTATCTAATTAGTAGTAATCACAAAACCCCATTTTTAGTTAAAAATAGGGTTTTGTGATTGTGAATTATTAAAGTATTTATGAAATTAAAACCCAACTCTAATTGTATTATCTAAGTGATCGAATATACCATTTCCGTTTTCATCTGAAAACTCAACATCGTTATCATTAGTGAAAATCCCGTCGCAATTGGAATCAATATCAGGAAGATTATCCATCACCTCTACTTCTAAAATTGTTAAACGACCGTCTCCATCGTCGTCTGCATCATTAAAGTCTGGATTACCATCATTATCTGTATCAATAGTAGGGTCAATACTTCCGTCCGCAGTTGTCATTTCTAGTAAAGATGCTATACCGTCATTATCTTGATCGGTATATTCTGTATTGAAAAGAGTAAAACTGTATATAAGATTTTGATAAGGAGCTATATTATTACCGTTAACAAGAGGTTGGTTCATTTCAAAGAACGCTAAGCCCGATGGTACAAAAGCTACACCTATACCGTAACTTGTGTCAACTGCTCCTAACCCCCCATTATCACTATTGTCAAAAACTTGACATTGTTTTAATAATTTTTGAGTTGGATTTTCTATAGCATCAAAGCCTGGTTTATCAATAGGCAATACTGTTCTAAAGTTAGATAATATTTGTCTGAAACCTGCTATTCTAGTAAGCTCATTTGTCCAAACAGGGGTGTTAAATTCATCAAAAACTGTAGTAATAGATACTTCGTTAGCGGTAAAACTTTCCCTGTTATCACCAAAAAACTCCCCTTTGTATGTGTTTAATGTTGGATCTATAATAGTAACTGGCTTTCCCTCACCTTCTCTTAATTGAAGGTAATAAAGCGTATGATCTATTCCGCTAAAAGGAACATTGTTAATTACTTTAAGGAATTTAGTATTGTTTATTATTGGAGTACCTGTGGATATATCTCTGTTTTCAGACGATAATGGAATTGTGGCACCTATAGTATCTTTTATTCTAATAAACTTAATATTTTCATGCGTATAACCACTATCCTTTACTTTATCTATTCCGTTTAATATTTCAAAATCTTTATCGTTAAAAGTATAATTTGTAAGTAATGCTCTAATTTTTTGATCGTCTAAATTAGCCTGTGTTTGTACATCTCTAACAGATGGTCCTGGTAAATTACCATCATCTTGCTGGCAAGAGGAAATTCCAAAAAACCCTAGTAACAGTATATTGATATAAAAAAAAGTGTTTTTCATTTAAAAAATTTGTTTACGAAGATACGATATTATCGTATTTTTAGTCTTTAATATTATTTTTAATCTTGATGAATGAGAATTGATAAATATTTATGGTGTATTCGAGTTTTTAAGACTAGAAGTATTGCTACTAATGCCTGTAAACAAGGGCATGTGAAAATTGGAGGTAGTAATATAAAACCTTCAAGGGAGGTTTATCCTTCAGATCTTTTCACAGTTCGTAAAAATCAAATTATATATTCTATTCAAATTTTAGATTTACCACCAAGTAGAGTTGGTGCTAAATTGGTAGATTTGTATAGAAAAGACGTTACTCCCAAAGAAGAGTTGCAAAAATTAGATTTACTAAAATATTCGAAAGAGTACTATAGAAAAAAAGGAGTTGGAAGACCAACCAAAAAAGACCGTAGAGATATTGATGATTGGTTTACACCAATAATTAATACTGAAGAAGAAGAATAAATTATGGAAACACAAACAATACTTACGCATCAACAGATACAACACAAAATACGTCGTATTGCTTATCAAATTTACGAAACTAATGCTAATGAAAGTGAACTAATTATTGCTGGAATTGCTCCTTATGGTTACGTTTTAGCTGAACGATTAGAAACGGTGCTTAAAGAAATATCTGACATTGACGTGAAATTATGTAAAGTTTCGATGGATAAAGAAAATCCTCTAAATTCTACAGAAACATCACTTAAACCTAGTGAATATGAAAACAAATCTATTGTTTTAGTAGATGATGTTTTAAATACAGGATCAGCTTTAACTTATGGTGTGCATCATTTTTTAAACGTTACTACAAAAAGGTTTAAAACCGCTGTACTTGTTAATCGAAACCATAAAAAATTTCCTATTAAGGCAGACTTTAAAGGAGTTTCGCTATCTACCTCTTTATTAAATCATGTAGAAGTAAAATTTGGAGAGCAAGATAGTGTTTGCTTAAAATAAACTTTACAATTTTTTAGCCTCATTCCAGTATTTGTCCATTTCAGCGAGTTTCATTTCGCTTAAAGGCTTATTTATTATTTTAGATTTAGTCTCTAAATACTGGAATCGTTTTATAAATTTTTTATTGGTTCTTTCTAAAGCATCTTCGGGGTTAATTTTAAGAAAGCGCGCATAGTTAATCATAGAGAATAACACATCACCAAACTCAGCTTCTATTTTATCTTGATCTTGTGCATCAACCTCCACTTGCAATTCTGCTAATTCTTCTTGTACTTTTTCAAAAACCTGTTGAGGCTCTTCCCAGTCAAAACCTACCCCTGCAACCTTATCTTGAATTCTACTTGCTTTAACTAAAGCCGGTAAAGATTTAGGAACGCCTTCTAAAACGCTATTTTTTCCTTCTTTTAACTTTAATTGCTCCCAGTTTCTTTTTACTTCCTCTTCATCCTTAACCTTTACATCTCCATATATATGAGGATGACGATGAATCAATTTTTCGCAAATACTATTTAAAACCGTCGATATATCAAAATCATTAGTTTCACTACCTATTTTTGCATAAAAAACAATATGTAGTAATAAATCGCCTAATTCATTTTTAATTTCTGGTAAATCTCCATCTAATATCGCATCTCCTAATTCGTAGGTTTCCTCAATAGTTAAATGTCGTAAACTTTCAAAAGTTTGTTTTTTATCCCAAGGGCATTGTTCGCGAAGTTCATCCATAATAACTAACAAACGTTCAAAAGCTTTTAGCTGTTGGGGTTTAGTGGTATCTATAGATTGAGATTTCATAATATTTGCTGGATAATGTTTATTTAAAACACTAATATATAAATAGAGATTAGAAAATATTTACTTCAACTTCTAATTCAATATTAAATAGTGTTTTGATTTTTTGTTTAATTAGTGCTGAAAGTTCTACCACCTCCTGCCCTGTAGCTTTTCCTGTTTTATTAATCAAAACCAAAGCTTGATTTTCATGTACTCCTGCATTTTTATAACTATATCCCTTAAAATTAGCTTGATCAATTAACCAACCTGCAGGTATTTTTATTAGCGTTTCAGAAACAGGGTAAAATGGCATTTCAGGGAACTTTTTTTGTAACTGCTCAAATTCAACTTTTGAAATTACTGGATTTTTAAAAAAGCTACCACTATTCCCTATTTCACTAGGATCGGGTAATTTACTTTTTCGAATATTTATTACTGCATCAGCAATATTTTTTATAGTAATATTACCAATGTTTCGGCTCTTCAACTCTTGCTGAATAGCTCCATAAGCTGTTTTAAAATTATGGTTTTTAGTTGTTAACTTAAAAGTAACTTCAGTAATAATATATTCATTTTTAACCGAAGTTTTGAATATAGAATCTCGATAACCAAAATTACACGCTTCATTAGAAAATTCTTTATATTTTAATGTACTGCGATGTAACGCCCTACAGCTTACAAAAGTATCTTTAATTTCAACACCATACGCTCCAATATTTTGTATAGGAGAACTACCCACACAACCAGGAATTAATGAAAGGTTTTCAATACCTCCTAAGTCTTCGGAAATACAATATTGCACAAAATCATGCCAATTTTCACCTGCTTTAGCAGTTACCAAAGCATACTCTTTTTCCTTAACGACCGAAATACCTTTGGTATTTATATGCACTACTAAAGCTTCAATATTTTTAGTTAGCAACATATTACTTCCTCCACTTAAAACAAATAAAGGTTTTTTATTTTGCTTTAAAACAGTAACTAAGTCATCATTAGAAGTAATGGAACAAAACTGCTCGGCAGTTACATCAACACCAAAAGTATTGTAAGGCTTTAAGGATATATTATTAAAAATTTCTAACATTATTTATTTAAGTAAGCTTCCAATGCTAATTTTAAAATTTCTGTCGCTCTCTTTAAATCTCTTTTATTTAGTACAAATGCAATCCTTATTTGATTCATACCTGCAAAACTAGAATAAAATCCGGATGCTGGTGCTACCATAACCGTTTCATTATTATCACTATAACTTTCTAACATCCACTTAGCAAAATCTTCCGCATCAGCAATGGGAAGTTCTACCATACAATAAAAAGCCCCACGAGGAACCGAAAACTTAATATTTGGTATTAATTTTAATCCATCAATAAGTGCATCCCTTCTCAATCGGTACTTTTCAACAACTTCAGTATAATAACTTTCGTCAACACCTAATGCGGCCTCACTAGCAATTTGAGCAAAGGTAGGCGGACTTAAACGTGCCTGAGCAAATTTCATGGCTGTATCCATAACTCGTGTATTTTTACTAACAATACAACCTATTCGTGCACCGCACATACTGTAGCGTTTAGAAACAGAATCAATAATAATGGCATGCTCATCCATACCTTCCTCTTGTAATACAGAGTAGTGATCATTATTTTCAGCGTAGACAAACTCTCTATATACCTCGTCAGAAATAACAAATATGTCGTATTTTTTAGCTAAGTCGGCAACTTGCTTTATTTCTTCTTTACTATATACGTATCCTGTTGGGTTTCCTGGGTTACAAATTAAAATTGCTTTTGTTTTTTTAGTGATATGTTTTTCAAACTCGGCAATAGAAGGTAATGAAAAATCATCCTCTATATTCGAAATAACAGGAACTACAGTTACGGTAGATTGTGTTGAAAAGCTATAATAATTGGCATAAAAAGGCTCTGGAACAATAATTTCGTCACCAGGATCGGTAATACTACCCATCGTAAAAATTAAAGCTTCACTACCTCCAGTAGTAACTAAAATATCTTTCTTAGTTACTTCTATACCATGCTTTCTATAATACTCACCTAATTTTGTACGTAAACTTTCATTTCCTGCAGAATGACTGTAAGCCACTGTGGTTAAACCATGGTTACTAACTGCATCTAAGGCAACTTGTGGTGTTTTAATATCTGGTTGCCCAATATTAAGGTAAAAAATTTTTTTACCTTCTTCTGTAGCTTTTTCTGCAAAGGGCACCAATTTACGAATTGGTGATAATGGCATTGCCGTTCCTTTACTTGATATTTTTGGCATTTTTTGTTGTGATTAAAATCCCACAAATTTCAGAAAAAAAAAGTTAATTAAATAATCTAAAGGGATATATGTAAATAAAAAAAAGACCGCTGGTAAGCGGTCTTTATGTTTTTTAATAAATTTAATACTAAAAAGTATCACCATTCATAATTGGTGCACTAGGTGTTGACTTAACATCTAATACAATAGTTCCTGAAGAACCATCAGTACCAGTAATACTTACTATTCTAATAAGCCCTTTTCTTCCTGTAGAATCTAAAAATTCAACAACTTGATTAGCCTCTAGCTGAGTTACTCTTTGAGAATCTGATGAAGACACAGTTAATGCTCCTAATTCAGCTAAACTTACTGTATCAAAATCAATAGTCGTATTTCTTTTGAAATAAACCATTCTTAAGTCAGACGCCATAACTTCCTCTTCATCTGCAGGTCTATCTTGATTAGAGATCGTTACTATATCAATAATATTACTTGGATAATTGTTAGCAGATGCAAGTGATGCTCTACTGGTGTTTCCAAAGAAATACCCAAAATCCCATAATTCAGATGTACCTGCGCCTTCATCAATTCTAAATGGTTCATTTAAATTAAATAAGGAAACAAATGTTTCTGAAGAACCGTCTCCTAAAGGTGCTCTAAGAGAAATACCCTCTTGGCTAATGATTTGCTGACCTATAGTTGCAGTACCTATTTTAACTTCAATAGTACCTACCCCTACTAATAATCGCTTACTTGGGTCTGTGAAATCTCCTCTTCCTGATGTAGCCCAAAAGTTATAAATTGTTTCTCCATCAGTAGCGTTTGCAGGAACATCTAATTCAAATGTAAAATCAAAAGCATTTTTTCTATCACCATCCAAATCAATAGAACCGTCTGGCTTAGTCGCTTTTCTTATCGATTTACTATCTAATTCATCAAAACTAGCAAATGGCTCTGGTTCTCCACCTGGTAAGGTCCTGGTTATATATAAACGTCTCATATCTCTATCAGAAGTAAATTGAACACGTCCATTTACTTTACCCCCTGCTTGACCTGTAGCTAAAGCAAAAAACTTACCAGTTCTTTGTTCTCCTTCAGGTAAATTAGAATCAAATGCTATATTAATTTCAGCTGATTGAGTCACGCCCGTAGGGTCTTCTATAGGGTCTTCAGGAGTTTCAAAAATATCCGTATTATCACTACCACAACTAATAGCAGAAAGCCCAAGTGATAAGGCTACTAAGCTAGTTTTTAATAAATTAATTCTTCTCATTGTATTGATTTTAAATTTGTTAGGTTAAATTTAGGAATTGTAAGGTAATTATATTTTAATCAAATATATCACTAGAAACAAAAAAAACCGCTAATAGTAGCGGTTTTTAGTAATATATTATCGATAAAGTGTTTTTATTTCTCTACAAAGTGCTCCATTACTTCTTGGCTTACTCCTACGTTAGAAAAACCACCGTCGTTATATAAGTTTTGTAACGTTACACGCTTGGTTAAATCACTAAATAGTGTAACGGTATAGTTTGCGCAATCTAATGCAGTAGCATTACCTAAAGGCGACATTTTATCTGCGTATGCTATAAAACCATCAAAACCTTTTACTCCTTGCCCTGCGGTAGTTGGAGTCGGAGATTGAGATATGGTATTTACACGTACATTTTTATCTTTTCCAAAGAAATATCCAAAACTACGTGCTATTGATTCCAAATAGGCTTTATTATCTGCCATATCGTTATAATCAGGAAAAACACGTTGCGCTGCCATATATGTTAACCCAACAATACTACCCCACTCTGACATTGCATCTTTTTTGTATAAAGTTTGCATTGTTTTATGAAAAGAAAGTGCTGAAACATCCCATCCTTTTTCACTGTAAGAATAGTTAAGATCTGTGTAATGACGTTTTTTACGTACGTTAACAGACATTCCGATAGAATGTAAAACAAAATCAATTTTACCCCCTAGTATCTCCATAGCTTGATCAACAAGGTTTCCTAAATCTTCTACAGATGTAGCATCGGCAGGAATAACTTTTGAATTAGTTTTTTCAGCTAATTCGTTAATTTTACCCATACGCATTGCTACAGGAGCATTTGTTAAGACAAAAGAACCGCCTTCTTCAAATACACGCTCTGCTGTTTTCCAAGCAATTGAATTTTCATCTAAAGCTCCGAAGATGATTCCTCTTTTTCCTTTTAATAAATTATATGACATAATAGTTATCTAGTTTCGAATTTAATGGGTAAATATAGTAAAAATACACTATGATTTAAGTGTTTGCTAACAACGATTCTGCATGTGCTTTTGCTGCATCCGTAAGTTGTTTACCTCCTATCATCTCAGCAATTTCGTTTACACGCTCAGTTGCAGTTAGCTGTTTTAGTTTTGTTTGGGTAATTTCACCAACATCTTCTTTAAATACTTTATACTGAAAACTACCTTTTGCAGCTATTTGTGGCAAGTGGGTAATACTAAATACTTGCTGCTGCTGGCCCATTTCTTGTAAAAGATGTGCCATTTTTTGAGCTACTTCACCAGAAACTCCAGTATCAATTTCATCAAAAATAATGGTTGGTAATTTTATGTGCTGAGATAACAACATTTTAACCGCTAACATAATTCGAGAAAGCTCTCCACCCGAAGCTACTTTTTTAAGTGTTCCGAATTGCCCTCCTTTATTGGCAGAGAATTGTAATTCAAAAATGGATGCCCCATAACTATTAAAGGTATCAATCCTTTCTAAAACAGGGTTAAATCGTGCATTTTGCATTCCTAACTCACTTAAAATAGTTTCCAGTTTAACTGTAAGTTTTTTAATTACTTTTTCTCTTTTATTATGAATTTTATCAGCAACGATATTAAGCTTGTTTTTAATATCAAAAATAGTTGCTTCAGACTCCGTAATAGCCTCGTTTATATTTTCAGTGCTCGCCACTTTTTCTGTTAACGTGTTTTGAACAGCTAATAAGTCGGCATTATTAGATACATTGTGTTTTTTCTGTAAAGTGTACATTAATTGCAATCGATCACTTGTTTTTTGCAATGTATCAGGGTCAGCATCTACTAATTCTGCCTGTGCCTCAACAGAAGTTCTTAAATCATCTAGTTCAATACAAAGACTTTCTAACCGATTGGATAATTCTTCATAATCCTTGGCATAACCTCCTATTTTGTTTAGGTTGTTTTTAGCCTCTGTAAGTTGATCAAAAGCGCCATGAGTTTCCGTAGTAATAGTACTAACTACAAATGCCAATCGCTCTTGAATTTCTTCTGTATTTGCTAATTTTTCTTGTAACTCCTCTAATTCTAATTGTTCTTCGGCTTTTAATTTAGCTTCCGAAAGCTCGTTTAATAAAAACGAATTGTAATTATATTCATCTTTAAGACGTTGTTGATTTTCCTTAAGTGCTATTAGCTGTTTTTCACTTTCTTTTAATTGCTTTAAACCTCTTTTGAAAGATTCTAATTCTTTGTTATTTTTGGCTAAAGCATCTAAAATATAAAATTGAAAACTAGTTTGAGTAATTTCAATAGTTTGATGTTGACTGTGAATATCAATAAGCTTATCGCCCAGCTTACTCAAAATATTTAAATTTACGGGGGAATCATTTACAAAAGCCCTTGATTTTCCTGAAGGTAAAATTTCTCTCCTTATGTAGGTTTCTATTTCAAAATCTAAATCTTCCTCTTTAAAAAAGATTTCTAAATCATAGGCTGATACATCAAAAACAGCTTCGACTACGCATTTTTTTTCTGAATCTTTTATTACAGAAGTATCTACACGCTTGCCTATAATTAGTCCTAGAGCTCCTAATAATAAAGATTTACCCGCACCTGTTTCACCAGTAATAGTACTTAAACCGCTATTAAAGTCAACCTCTAAGGATTCTATTAAAGCAAAATTTTTGACAGATAATTTTTGAAGCAATGCTAGTTAATTTAGAGTATAAATATACCATTCTAAAATTGAGGGAAGAAATCGTATAATTAATTTTTTATGGCATCCCAATCTTTAACATACGTAGGAGATATCGAACGTAATAAATCGGCTGTTTTGGATACGTCTACTTTTGGACCTCCTGATAATACTTTGGATATTTCAGTAGATTTGGCATCAAAAAAAGTTCTAAGCACATAGGAGTTTGGCCTACTTTGATTTACCTTTTTTAAATTATTCAAAGATTCAATAATTGACTCTTTAGCCGCCTTTAAATCTGTAGACATTACATCCAAACCTTGTAAGTGATATTTGTACATAGATTTACGATATTCATTAAAAATACCTGATAAAATATCGTCGTTCCAACGAAAACGAGATTGTGTTCCCGATGCTGGACTCCAACCTGTATTACCCGATGCTTGAGCTATATTTACTATTTGTTTGGCTTTTTTGAAAAAAGAGGTACCTCCTAGTTCCTCCAAAGTATCTGCTTCAATACCGAGTATGGTGTACAAATAATAAGTAATTACAGCTACTAAATTCCCTTGATCCCCATTCTCATTATAAACTAAAGGCTGAAAGGCCAAATATTCAAAACTAAAATCACTATCGTTAAAATTAGCAGTAGTAGTTTTATAGTTAGAACCAAATACAGGCCTAGATGCTTGTACTTGAATAGAAGCATCAAAAGACGTATTGGTATCGTAGCCTGTTATATTTATAAAAATAGCACACGGAATACGCTCTTCTACTTTGTATTCCGTTTGCGTCCACTTGGTATTATTAATAAATTCTGTTAACGAAGTTTCCAAAGTTTTGAAAACAGATAAATTGGGTTGTCCTGTTTGTTCTGCATTGATACTTACTTCACAAATAAACTCTTGTGCATTTAAGAAATTAATCAGGGAAAAAAGCAGAATAAAACAGAATTTACGCATTTTGTAAGGATTGAATTTCGTTAAGAATATCTTTAGCTACTTCAGTTTTAGTTTTAAGTTGAAAAGCTTTAATTTCTTCATTAGAATTTATAAAGGTAACTTTATTTGTTTTAGCCTTAAAACCAGCTCCTTTATCATTCAAAGAATTTAAAACAATTAAGTCTAAATTTTTACGTTTTAACTTTCCTTTTGCATTTTCAATTTCATTTTCAGTTTCTAACGCAAAACCAACTAATACTTGATTTTTTTTGTGATCACCCATCCACTTTAAAATATCAGTGGTACGTTCCAATTCAATAGAAAGATCTCCATCTTTCTTTTTCATTTTTTGATCACTACGGTTTTTAGGTCTATAATCTGCTACTGCAGCCGAAGCTACTGCATAATCACAATCGTTGTAAACTTCTGTAACCGATTTATACATAGATGCTGCATTAACAACCTTAATCACATTAACCCTGCTATGAGTACATGTTAAGGTAGAGGGGCCTAGGACCAAGGTAACTTCTGCTCCTAAATTAGCAGCTTCTGTAGCAATGTTTATACCCATTCGGCCTGTGGAGTGATTCCCTATAAATCGAACTGGATCAATTGCTTCGTAAGTAGGTCCCGCAGTTACCACCATTTTTTTTCCTTTTAAAGGAAGTTTTTGAAGAATATCGTCTTCAACAAACGCTACGATATCTTCGGGTTCGGCCATACGTCCCTGTCCTACTAAACCACTTGCTAATTCACCAGAGGTTGCAGGAATCATAATATTCCCAAAACCTTTAAGTGTATTAAAAGTGTTAGTTGTAGAAGGATGTATGTACATATCAAGGTCCATTGCTGGAGCAAAATATACAGGGCATTTAGCAGAGGTATATGTGGCAAGCAACAAATTATCGCTTTTACCGTGCGCCATTTTTGACAAGGTATTTGCAGTTGCCGGAGCAATCACAAAATAGTCTGCCCACAAACCAAGGTCTACATGATTATTCCAAAGTTCATTTTCACTTTCTTTTTCATAGAAAGTACTTTGAACTGGATTTTTAGATAATGTTGATAGCGTTAAAGGAGTAACAAAATCCTTTGCAGCAGGTGTCATTACCACCTTTACTTCGGCTCCTTGTTTTATAAAAGCACGAACTAGCATTGCTGATTTATAAGCAGCAATGCCAGCACTCACTCCAAGAAGTATTTTTTTATCTTGTAATAAAGACATCAACTACGACTATAATTCTTCTGAAATATCGTCAGCTGTATTTTTGTGATGAATTTTTCCATCTAACCACTCTTCCACTGCTAACGCATGTGGTTTCGGTAATTTTTCATAAAACTTAGAAACTTCAATTTGTTCTTTGTTTTCAAAAACTTCTTCTAAACTGTCATTAAAAGTAGCGAATTCATCTAATTTTTCGATTAATTCTTCTTTAATATCTGTGTTTATTTGGTTGGCTCTTTTAGCAATAATAGAAATTGCCTCGTATATATTGTCCGTAGGAGCATCAATTAAATTTTTATCAATTGTAGTGGTTGCCACTGGAGCAGTACTGTTTTTTAAATCCATAATAATTATATATTAAATGCTTGTTGTCTTTTATTAATATCAAAAGCAATAATCTCTGCTTTTTTCTTTAATTCTTCTGTTTTACTTCTATTTAAATAATCTTCGTAATATTCTTGTGCTACTCTTAGCCTTTCAGGAATTAATTCTTTAAAACTATTTATGGCTAGTTTATAGGCTGATTCTAATCGGTAATATAAAACCGCCTCCGTGTATTTTGAACCTGGGTAGTCTATTAAATAATTTGAGAATGATTTTATTGCTGGTTTATACAGTTCTCTATGATGAAATTGTTTAGCTATTTTATAATATTTTTTTTCCAGCTTAGTGCTTAATGCTGCTGTGTACTTATTGGCATTTTCTAAATACTCCGTTTCAGGATACTTATTAATAAATAACTGAAATTTCTCTAGAGCTTTATCTGTTTCCGCTTGGTCTAAGCTGTATCTATTTGACAGTTCATACCCACATTTTGCTTCTTTATATAAAGCTTCTTCTATTTTATCACTTTTAGGATAAGATTTAGCAAAACGTTCAAACTTATATTGAGAAATATAATAATCTTCAAGTTTGTAATAAGTATTAGCTTCATAGAACAAAACACGTTCTGCTTGTGGTTTTCCTCTATAAGCAGGTATTATTTGTTCAAACAAACGCAAAGCACGCTTATAATCACCTCCTTTATAGAAAGTTTCAGCAGCCTTATACTTATCTGCTAACTTTCCTTTACGAAGAAGTTGTTGATAGTCACTACAAGAAACTAACAATACGAAACCAATAATTAAACAAATGCTTTTTTTAAGCTCGGGTAAATACATTTTGCAAAAGTAGTTTTTTATTAAATACTATAAAACTTTTTTTGGGTTGCAAAAAAAAGTAAATTATTTAGAGTTATTATAAGTTTGACAATAATAGCAAACCCATTACTATTATAATGCTGTTTTCTATAAAGGTAGCTTCTGTCATTTTTAGTTTTAATACCGTACCTAAGCAAGCACATTGTATTTCTTGTTTGCTTAATAACGCTTTCACTACACCAAAGGTTGTTATTGATAGTATTGCTAAAGTAACTAGTATTGCTATTTGAATTTGAAAACGAAACAAAAAAAGTAAGCCTAAAGCAACTTCTATAAACGGATAAATTTGTGCATAAACACCTACTCGCTTAGCAAAAGGATCATACATTTTGAAAGTTTTAGCAAATCCCTTTAAATCGAGGAGTTTAAAAAAGCTAAAGACAATAAAAAATAACCCCATAAAATCAATCATAAATAGTTTTGGATTTCTATCCTTTTGATGTAAAAGTATACTTGCTACTAAAATATATCCAACGATTAGTAACAAAGGCTTAAGTTCTTTTAGTTTTGAATATTTTTTATTCGGTATTGTAATTTCATTTTCTATTCGAAATTCTTTAATTAAATATTTTTTAGGCAATGCCATTTGAAGTATTTCAACAATAGGTTTTTTAGCACTTTCAATAACTACTTTAGATTCGCTTAAAGATACATTAACACTAGATTCAGGTAACACTTCTTGAAGCTTTAGTTTAACTGAATTTACACAGCCTTCACATGTTAATCCTTCTATATTATAATGATATTTCATCGCTTAAATTTCTTATGTAAAAATACTAATTTTAAATCACTTCAATTCTTAACTTTGCATTATGAATCATTCTGCTGAAGACACTTTATTATATAAAAACTTAAAGGATTATTTTGGGTATTCCAAATTTCGCCCTCAACAAGAAAGCATCATTAAATCAGTGCTTAATAAAGAAGATAATCTAGTTATAATGCCTACTGGTGGGGGGAAATCTATTTGTTACCAACTACCTGCTACACTGTTACCTGGGTTTACTTTGGTGATATCTCCATTGATTGCCTTAATGAAAGATCAGGTAGATAGCTTAAGAGCCAACGGTATTACAGCTAGCTTTATAAATAGTAGTCAGCAACCCGAAGAGCAACATCAAATTTTCGAAGATCTTGCTAAAGGAAACACTAAATTATTATACGTAGCTCCAGAAAGTTTATCTCAGTTAGAAGGCTTTTTTAACACTCAAAAACCTAGCTTAATCGCTATTGACGAAGCGCACTGTATATCCTCTTGGGGACACGATTTTAGGCCTGCTTATACCCAATTAGGATATTTAAAAAATCGTTTCGTAGGCACTCCTGTTATTGCATTAACAGCAACAGCAGACAAAGCTACTAGGGAGGATATAAAAAACCAATTAAGTATACCACATGCCACATTGCACTTAAGTTCGTTTGATAGACCTAACTTAAGTTTAGAGGTAAGACCAGGAACTAAACGAATACAGCAAATTATTGATTACGTAGATAGTAAGCCTAATGAGAGTGGTATTGTATATTGCTTGAGTAGAAAAACCACAGAAAGTTTAGCTCAAAAACTAGAAAATGAAGGGGTTAAAGCTGAAGCATATCATGCTGGTTTAGATCACAAAACACGTCAAAATGTACAGGATAATTTTATTAATGATCGTATTCAAATAGTATGTGCTACCGTTGCTTTTGGTATGGGAATCGATAAATCGAACGTGCGCTGGGTAATCCACTATAACCTCCCTAAAAATATTGAAAGCTATTACCAAGAAATCGGTAGGGCTGGTAGAGATGGTGTCGCCGGAGAAACAATACTATTTCACAGTTATGCCGATGTAATGCAATTAAAAAAGTTTGCTGATGGCGCTGGGAATTCCGAAGTTCAACTAGCTAAATTGGATCGTATGATGCAATATGCTGAAGCTTTAAGTTGCAGACGAAAAGTTTTACTAAGCTATTTTGGTGAATACCCTGAAAAAAACTGTGGAAACTGTGATATTTGTAAACGCCCTCCTACTTTTTTCGATGGTACAATCTTAGCTCAAAAAGCACTATCTACAGTTGCTCGCGTGAAGGAAAAAGAAACCATTACTACAATTATTGATATTTTGAGAGGCGCTCAAAATAGCATGATTTTAGAAAAAAACTTAGACAAAATAAAAACCTATAGTATCGGCAAGGAAACACCTTGGAACAGTTGGCAACAGTATATTATACAAATGACCAATCTAGGATTATTGGAAATTGCTTTCCATGAAAAAAGTCGTTTAAAATTAACTGATTTAGCAAAGAAAGTACTTTTCGAAAATCAAAAAATACAGCTGGCTAATATCGTAGACAAAAAGAAAGAAGCGCCAACTAAAGTTATAGCAACTAAAAAAGCCGCTTCTAGCTTATTTGAAAATTTACGCACTTTACGATTAAAAATAGCTCGTGAAGAAGACGTACCCGCTTATCAAATTTTTAACGATGCTAGTTTGCGTGAAATGGATCAAGTACGACCAATGTCGGATGAGGAATTTTTACAGATAAGTGGTGTTGGTAAAAAGAAAATGCAAGACTATGGTTTTCAATTCATAAAGGCTATTATTGATTTTCAAAAAACAAAAAAAATAACCACCCCTAAAAAGAAAAAATCTCCATATTTAGTTTCTGCTAAAATGTATAAAAATGGTAGTAGTATTGAAGAAATAGTCTTAGAGCGTGGAGTTGCTGAAAATACAGTAATCGCGGATCTGATAAAAGCATACGAAACGGATAAGGCTGTTAGACTTGACAAATTAATTAGTGAAGCTGACATTAAAGCAATTGCCGATGCGCGTTCAAAAGTAGAAGACCCCACTAGATTACGCTCTTATTATGAGTATTTTAAAGAAGAAATGAGCTATACCAATATTAAACTAGGGTTAATTTTGAGTGAATAATCCTCTATATTTAAAATTATGAATCAAAAAAAAGCCTTTCCAATTAATTGGAAAGGCTTTTGTGATAAAATCTTTAAGCGTATTGTTATATAACTTTTACGTTTACTGCATTCAATCCTTTTCTTCCTTCTGTTAAGTCGAATTCAACTTCGTCACCTTCGCGAACTTCTTCGATTAATCCAGAAACGTGAACAAAATGTTCTTTACCTGAACCTTCTTCAGTTATGAATCCAAAACCTTTGTCATCGTTGAAGAATTTTACTGTTCCTTTACTCATTGTAATTTAATTTAATTTATTATAATATCTTTTACAAATATCGCCCCATTAATTTAATAAACAGCTATTTAATTAAATAATCTTTAAAAATAAATTAAATCGTTGTTTCATAAGGGTTCAACAGCTATAAGAATCGTATAATATCACTAATTTAGTTAGAAAATATTTTTTTTTAAACTAAAAAGTCTTTAAAAAAAGCGCGTGAAGTGAAATTCATTTAATTAAACTCTCTCTTTTTATCACAAATTTTAAGTAAAACAATTACTAAATATTACTTTAAAATTTTATAAATCCTTGTTATGTTGTTTGTTTTGAGCCAAAACAATTTTCTAGCATTACAAAAAGTTCCGGATGTTTTCTTTTTAATAATTTGGGACGTTCAAAAAAATATTCAGAAACAACGGCAAAAAATTCTTCCTTGGAAGTACCTCCATATTTTCTAATATCAGAAGCGTTTTTATTAATAGCTTCCATTTTTATGTACATTAAATCTACCCAAGGAGCTATATTATTGTTTTTTATTAATAATGTAGGCACACCGTCTATAGTTCCATCTAATTTATCGAGTAAATGCACAAACTCATGAACACCGGTATTTCCTTTATCTGTTTTATTTGAAAAGCCATGGTAAAGTGCTTTTTTCGATAAAATCATCTGATTCTCGAATCTTCCGTTTCCTACTAACCCTCCTATTATTCTTTTTTCAGCGTTTTTAGAAAAATCTAATTCTTCATTAAAATAATCGGGGTA
The DNA here is from genome assembly GCA_937958985.1 of uncultured Aquimarina sp. Lineage (GTDB taxonomy): Bacteria > Bacteroidota > Bacteroidia > Flavobacteriales > Flavobacteriaceae > Aquimarina. Next base: position 108,200 of record CALGLV010000009.1, on the reverse strand, counting down.
TAAAATAACCGTACTAATGTTTGGGTAGTTCCAGTTGTTAAAATTAAAAATAGGAATTACAGCACTGCTTGCTACTAAGAGTTTATCGAGCTCGGTTAATTTAAAGGAAACCGACTCAACAACAACTGAGTTTAAAAACGAAAACACCCGTTTTCTGAAACGTAATTGATCTGTATTATTTAATTTTTTATAAAATAGCACATTACCTGTAAGTAAGGTATGCCAATGTGAGGGTATTTCATTCGAAATATTCTTTGTTCCTTTTTTACCTTTCTTTAAAAAGAAATAGAAACCAATTAATACTACTACCGCTAGGAAAACCATTTTCTATTTTAGAGGCTTATTAATTATAGTTTACAATAACCTTTGGATAATTAGCTAATATTGATTCTGCCTTTTGCGAATCACACTCAGAAACTTCTATTTCTGAACTATAGCCTAACTCATCATTAAACGATACCAATAGATTTGATTCTACACTGTTTTTTTTAAAATCGGCAAGTAACTTGTCCTCTGTGTTTTTAGAACTGATAGATAAAGTAATGGCTCCTTTAGATTCAGGAAATACTTTATTTATTTGATTATAAGCATATTTTACAGCAAACTTCTCTTTTAAAAAAGTATTGATAATTATTTTATCATTTTTGTTAGAATACCATATATATTTGCCTTGTAGCGTATCTAAACCAAATTTTTCAAAACTATTTTCTGTGTCGTAACTACCAATACGGAATCCATTAAACCTGCAATTATTGGCGATATAGTTTTTTAAATCAGCAACTGATTCTAAAGCTTCTATTGGTTTTAATGAGGTTGTAGATTTTGAAGCATTACAATTTAATAAAAAAGGAGCCACAAGAAAGAGCAAAAAATTAATTTTCATTGTTTTGGAATCAAATTTAAATCCAAATTAAACCTTTTTAAGGTTTTTGAAACCCTATTTTACAATTAGTTTTAAAGATTATGAATGAACATCAACATTATAAAATTTACAAACCTTACGGCTATTTAAGCCAATTTGTAAATAATGGACCTAAACAAGGAAAAAAAAAGTTGCTAGGAGAACTTAACGATTTTCCCGAAGGCATAATGTCTATAGGAAGGTTAGATGAAAAATCTGAAGGATTGCTTTTACTTACCACAAATGGTCAGTTGAGTAATTATATTAACAGTTCAAAATTTGAAAAAGAATATTACGCTTTGGTTGATGGCGCAATTACTGATGAAGCCATTAAACAAATGCAACAGGGTGTAGAAATTGGTTTTGATGGAAAAAAATACCAAACGAAACCCTGTAAAGTTGAAAGACTAGTTACACCTCCTCTATTTCAAGAAAGATCAAAAAAAATTAGAGATGCCCGCCATGGACCTGTTTCGTGGATTGGAATAACGCTAACTGAAGGTAAGTTTAGACAGGTTCGTAAAATGACTTCTGCCATGGGCTTTCCTACGCTTCGTCTAGTTAGAATACGGGTTCATAACATTAAGTTAGACAACATGCTTATTGGTGATATTTCCTGTATGCCAGATATGCAAAAATTATTTTAACATAATATTACTTAGGCTTATAACTTGTTACTATTATAAGTTTTTTTATTTTTATAAACGTTTGTGTTTTTTTCCTTTTAAATCTCCCCCTATAATGGATGACCTTAATAATTTAGCCGAAGAAAATAAACGCTTAAAAAAAGAACTCCATAATATAGAGGCAAAGAAAAAGGAGAAATGGTCTAAGCGCTATCGGTTTTCTAAAAATTTATCGGGTAAATTTTTAGGCATAAAATTGAAAAATGCAATCAACGCTTTTTTTTCAGAGCTACAGGAAGATAAAACAGTTTCAAAAGATACAGCTTCCGATTTATTGGCAGCTCTTTTTATTAGAATTACCCGCATAGGCGGGTTTGTAATTATTACTTCGCTATTACCTACTCTACTCATATTACTACAAGTATATTATTTAAAAAATCAAAATAGATTAATAACAGGGCAAAATGCTCGTATGAAACAACAAACTTTTTTACAAGAAGCTGAAAGACGTAGTTTTATGATTGGCATACTCGATCAAATTATAAAAGAAGTAACCGATGAAGCTTACAAAAACAATGGATATATAAGTAAACGAAGTGCTACTCGGTTAATTGCTATAAGTAAAAACCTAAAACCCTACCGCTATTTAGAGAATGATGTATTGATTAGTAAATCTGTGAGTCCGGAGCGTGGTTATTTATTACTATCCATGTTAGAAAACAATATCAAATTAGGAATTGTAATTGATGACAATACTAAGGAAACCCTTGGTGAGGCGCTAAATTTTCAATACACCGAACTTAACAATGCTACTGTTACCGATTTAAATTTAGACAATATAAATTTAGATTATTCAAACCTTCAAGGTTCTAATTTTCAGATTTCATTAATACGAGGAAGAGGTACAAACAATCAAAAAAGTAGTTTTAGACATGCCGATTTACAAAATGCTGTTTTTGATAAATGTACTTTAAAGCGATGTGATTTCAGTACTGCTAATATGGCTAATACCAGTTTTGCAAAAAGTGAAATCGAAAAAACACTATTTATTGACACAAATTTAGAAAATGCAGATTTTAGTAACTGCGACCTTATTAAAACAGACTTTACTAGAGCCAATATATTAAATGCCAATTTCAGTAAAGCTTCAGTTGATACCGATTTTATGAAAAATATGGAAAGTCAACTTGATGATGAAAACTTTGAATACCTTGAAGATCATTACCAACTAAAAGTGGTTAAAAATAAAGGAATACTTATTTCAAAATAGTTCCTATATTCTTTTCATGTACTGCTTTTGCTGCGATTTCCCCGGACAACATCGCTCCGTTTAAAGATCCGTTTAATATAGTATCTCCTGCCAAAAATATAGATTCTGTAAGCTGTGTTTCCGAAGGGTGAACCTCGTATTTAACATCGTTCAAATTCGGTAAGGCTTTTTTAATAGAGTAGGTTTTTAAATATTTTAGCACCTCTAGATTAAAGTATTTTTTAAGTTCTTTTTTTATAATAGTAATTAACTCAAATTCTGAATTGGTATGTTCTTTAATTATAGTTACTGATAATAATTTAGCTTCTTTTTTTTCTGTAAAAGGAAAACAAAGTGAATTTATTAATGCGTTAGGTTCATTCGCCAATAGTCCAATCATATTCTTATTAAATACTGCTTTTTTATCAACTTCGAAATATAGTGTTTGAGTACTTTTCCATTGAATTTCGGAATTCGAAAGATTGGGAATTATGTTACTTGCTTCGGTAGCAACAATACAATACTTAAATGCTTCTGTAGTGTTATCATCAAACGTAATTCTATTATTTACTATTTGTGAAACCTTTTTATTAAAATTAATTGTAGTCTTTTTTAGTTTAGCAGCTAACTGATTCGGGATTTCCTGAATCCCTCGCTCAGGTACTACTGCCTCTCCTTCACCAAACATTTTAAATATAAATTCAAACATTCTTGAAGAGGTTTCTAATTTTGTTTCTAAAAATATTCCTGTAAAAAAAGGACCGAAAAAATCATTAATTATTGAAGCTGAAAATCCAAAATTCTGCAAATAACTTAAGGTAGTTGTTTCTTGATCTTTAAAAATCTGCTCGATAGATTTTTTATTCAACATTCGGTTCAATCTAAAAACCTTTAATTTATCAGAAAAATTACCAATTCCAGAAAAAAGTGTTGCGAAAAATAATGATTTATCTCTTAAAGGATCACCAATACATTCCCTGTGTTTATCTTTAAATATATAAGATCCTGCATCAAAACGTTTAAGCGTTAAAGAATTGTAGTCTAAATATTTTTGTGCTAAAGGGTAGGCACTTAATAAAACCTGAAAGCCTTTATCTAGTACATAACCGTCAAAAACATCTGATTGCACCCTTCCTCCTACTTTATAATCAGATTCAAAAATCACAGGGCTATAGCCTTCTTTTTCTAACTGCAAAGCAGCTACTAATCCGCTAACACCAGCGCCTACAATAATAATTTGATCGTTCATAAATAATAGGTTTGTACGCAAAAATAAGGTTTCAATTGTATCGAAAAAATGCATTCACATTTTATTAACCTTAAAATACTTAATCTAAATTTATATAATAAAAAAAGCCAACGAAATTAAATTTCGTTGGCTCAGTAACATTTATAGTTATCTAATAAATTTACTCTGTAGCTTCCTTGGAAGCTTTAATATCTATTTTCAATTCATTTGTTTTAGCATCTAAATCCATAAAAATCTCATCTCCTTCTGACAGATTCGATTTTACGATTTCTTCAGCTAAAGCATCTTCGATGTATTTTTGAATAGCTCTTTTTAAAGGGCGTGCTCCATATTGTTTGTCAAAACCTTTATCAGCAATATAATCTTTTGCCTTATCTGAAAGTTTTAATTCATATCCTAAATCTTTAATTCGAGTAAATAATTTATTTAGTTCAATATCAATAATTTTATGAATATCTTCTCTTTCTAATGCATTAAAGACAACAACATCGTCAATTCTGTTTAAAAATTCTGGAGCGAAAGCTTTTTTCAAAGCCCCTTCGATAATACTTTTTGCATTTTGATCGGCTTGTGCTTTTTGTGACAAAGTACCAAAACCAACTCCTGAACCAAAGTCCTTAAGTTTACGTGCCCCGATATTGGAGGTCATTATAATGATAGTATTTCTAAAATCAATTTTTCGACCAAGACTGTCTGTTAAGTAACCATCATCCAATACCTGTAACAGCATGTTAAAAACATCTGGATGTGCTTTTTCTATTTCATCTAAAAGTACCACAGAGTAAGGTTTGCGTCTCACTTTTTCAGTCAACTGACCCCCTTCTTCGTAACCTACATATCCTGGAGGCGCTCCTACCAAACGAGAAATCGCAAACTTTTCCATGTATTCACTCATGTCCACACGAATAAGCGCTTCTTCACTATCAAACAATTCTTTAGCTAAAACTTTAGCAAGTTGTGTTTTACCAACTCCTGTTTGTCCTAAAAATATAAATGACCCAATTGGTTTATTAGGATCTTTAAGTCCTGCTCTATTCCGCTGTATCGCTTTTACTACTTTACCTACAGCTTCTTCTTGACCAATTACCTTACCTGTAATTAAACTTGGTAATTCTGCTAATTTAGCTATTTCTTTTTGTGCAATTCTATTTACAGGAATTCCTGTCATCATAGAAACCACATCAGCTACGCTTTCTTCATTAACAATTTCTTTATGAGCCTTAGCATCTGCTTCCCATTGTTCTTGTGCCACTGCTAATTGCTTTTCGATAGTTTTTTCATCGTCTCGAAGTTTAGCTGCCTCTTCGTATTTTTGCTTTTTAACAACGGTATTTTTTAATTCACGAACCTCTTCAAGTTTACGTTCTAAATCCAAAATTTGTTTTGGCACATCAATATTTGTGATGTGTACACGAGATCCTGCTTCATCTAAAGCATCAATGGCTTTGTCTGGCAAAAAGCGATCTGTCATGTATCTGTTGGTAAGCTTTACACAAGCTTGAATAGCTTCTGGAGTATAAATAACATTGTGATGCTCTTCATATTTTTCTTTGATATTATTTAAAATCTCAACAGTCTCCTCTATATTAGTAGGCTCAACAATTACTTTTTGAAAACGACGCTCTAAAGCACCATCTTTTTCAATAGAATTTCGGTATTCGTCTAATGTAGTTGCGCCAATACATTGAATTTCTCCTCTTGCTAAAGCAGGTTTAAACATATTAGATGCATCCAAACTACCAGTAGCCCCTCCGGCGCCAACAATGGTATGTATTTCGTCAATAAACAAAATAATGTCATCGTTTTTCTCTAACTCATTCATTAACGCTTTCATGCGTTCTTCAAACTGGCCACGGTATTTAGTACCAGCCACTAAACTTGCTAAATCTAAAGTAACTACGCGTTTGTCAAACAAAATACGTGATACTTTACGTTGAATTATTCGTAAGGCCAACCCTTCTGCAATTGCAGATTTACCAACACCAGGTTCACCTATAAGTAATGGATTGTTCTTTTTACGTCTACTTAATATTTGTGAAACTCTTTCTATTTCTTTTACCCTACCAACTACAGGGTCTAGTTTGCCTTCTTCGGCCATAGCCGTTAAGTCCCTACCAAAATTATCTAAAACTGGTGTAGTGGATTTTTTAGCTGTTTTTGCTGTTGATGAATTTGAAGGAGTGTTTCCAAAAGATTCTCGATCTCCACCTTCTAAATTATTACCCTCATCGGAAAAAGATTCTGAAGTAGGGATATCGAATTTCTCGTCTTCGTTTACTTTCATACCCTTAAATTGTTCTTTTACGTTATCATAATCTACTTTTAAACGATTTAAAAGTTTTGTAGTGGGATCGTTATCGTTCCTTAAAATACATAACAATAAATGTGCAGTATTTATAGAATTACTCTGAAACAACTTAGCTTCTAAAAATGTAGTTTTTAAAGCCCGCTCTGCTTGTCGAGTAAGGTGTAAGCTTTTCTTTTTATTTGATGCTATAGCAATGTTAGAATTCGCTGGAGTTAATATTTCAACTTTTTTACGCAAATGTGCTAAATCTATATCTAATGCAAATAAAATATCTATAGCTTTTCCTGCTCCATCACGAAGCAATCCCAAAATTAAATGTTCTGTTCCTATAAAATCATGCCCTAACCGTAAAGCTTCTTCTTTGCTATACGCTATTACATCTTTTACTCTTGGTGAAAAATTATCATCCATAGACTTTTTCTTTTTCTTTAAACTAAAAATACTTTTTTTTCTGAATAAAACATCAAAATTCGTACCCTTTAATATTTCTTTTTATAAATGGAAGAAATTTGTAACGCAAATCAAAATTGAAATGACAGTACTTATTAACTATTTTTAGTGGCTAATTTGTTAATAAATCAATAATATTAATATGTATTATAAGTCGTAAACCAATCTTATTTTCATATTTTGCTTGTTAGAATTAACAAAAAATTAAAATTACATATATGGCAGACGGAGAAAAGCTCATTCCGATTAACATTGAAGAAGAAATGAAGTCTGCGTACATCGATTACTCGATGTCCGTAATTGTTTCAAGAGCATTACCTGATGTAAGAGATGGATTGAAACCAGTTCATCGCAGGGTTTTATTCGGTATGTATGAATTAGGAGTACGTGCTAGTGGTGCCCATAAAAAATCAGCAAGGATTGTTGGAGAAGTATTAGGTAAGTACCACCCTCATGGTGATACTTCTGTATATGATGCAATGGTACGTATGGCTCAAGAATGGAGCATGAGATACATGCTTGTTGATGGACAAGGTAACTTTGGTTCGGTAGATGGAGATAGCCCTGCAGCAATGCGTTATACTGAGGCTAGAATGAAAAAGATATCAGAAGACATGTTGGCTGATATTGATAAAGATACTGTTGACCATTCTTTAAATTTTGATGATACTTTAAAAGAACCTACTGTACTTCCTACAAGAGTGCCTGGCCTTTTAGTTAATGGTGCTTCGGGTATAGCCGTAGGTATGGCTACCAATATGCCGCCTCATAACTTAAGCGAAGTTGTAGATGGTACTATAGCTTATATTGATAATAATGATATTGAAATTGATGAGTTAATGCAACACATCAAAGCACCTGATTTCCCTACTGGAGGAACCATTTATGGTTATGATGGTGTGCGCGAAGCAATGAAAACTGGTAGAGGTAGAATTGTAATGCGTGCTAAAGCAATTATTGAGGAGGTTAAAGGCCGAGAATGCATTATTGTATCTGAAATACCTTATCAAGTTAATAAGGCCGATATGATTAAAAAAACGGCCGATTTAGTAAATGATAAAAAAATCGAAGGTATTTCTTCTATCCGTGATGAATCGGATAGAAAAGGAATGCGAATAGTTTATATTTTAAAGCGTGATGCTATTCCTAACATAGTATTAAATACCCTTTATAAATATACTTCGCTTCAAACTTCTTTTAGTGTTAACAATATTGCACTTGTAAAAGGTCGCCCGCAATTACTGAATGTTAAAGAAATGATTCATCATTTCGTAGAACACAGGCATGAAGTTGTAGTACGTAGAACTCAATATGAGCTTCGTAAAGCCGAAGAAAGAGCACATATACTCGAAGGTTTAATTATTGCTTCAGACAATATAGACGAAGTTATTGCTATTATTAGAGCTTCCAATAATGCTGATGAAGCTAGAGCTAATTTAATTAAGCGTTTTGAGTTATCGGAAATTCAAGCCAAAGCTATTGTTGAAATGAGACTTCGACAATTAACTGGCTTAGAACAAGGTAAACTACGTGCTGAATATGATGAATTATTAAAAACTATTGATGATTTAAAAGACATTCTTGCTAAAAAGGAACGTCGTATGCAAATCATTAAAGATGAGTTAGCTGTAATTAAAGAAAAATATGGAGATGAGCGTCGTTCAGTAATAGAATATGCTGGCGGTAGTTTAAGTATTGAAGATATGATTCCTGATGAAAAAGTAGTAATTACTATTTCTCATGCCGGATATGTAAAAAGAACTTCTTTAAGCGAATACAAAACTCAAAACCGTGGTGGTGTTGGACAAAAAGGAAGCACTACTCGTAACGAAGACTTCCTAGAGCATTTATTTGTGGGTACTAACCACCAATACATGTTATTCTTTACTCAAAAAGGAAAATGTTTTTGGATGCGTGTTTATGAAATTCCTGAAGGAAGTAAAACCAGTAAAGGAAGAGCTATTCAGAATTTAATAAATATAGAGCAGGACGATAAAGTGAAAGCATTTATCTGTACTGGTGACTTGAAAGACGAAGAATACATCAACGAGCATTTTGTAGTGATGGCCACTAAAAAAGGTCAAGTTAAAAAAACTTCATTAGAGCAATATTCAAGACCTCGATCTAATGGTATTAATGCTATTACTATTAAAGATGAAGACGAATTACTAGAAGCGAAATTAACTACTGGCGAAAGTCAAATTATGCTTGCTTTAAAATCTGGTAAATCTATTCGATTTGAAGAAGCTAAAACAAGGCCTATGGGTCGTGGAGCATCTGGTGTTAGAGGAATTACCCTAGCTCACCCTACCGATGAAGTTATTGGTATGGTTGCTGTAAACGATTCGGAAAGTGATATTTTGGTGGTTTCTGAAAAAGGTTACGGTAAACGTTCTAGCTTAGATGATTATAGAATTACCAACCGAGGAGGAAAAGGAGTTAAAACCATTTCCGTAACGGAAAAAACAGGAGAGTTAGTTGCGATTAAAAATGTAACTAATAACGACGACCTAATGATTATTAATAAATCTGGTGTGGCAATTCGCTTATCGGTTGAAGAATTAAGAGTTATGGGTAGAGCTACCCAAGGGGTTAAATTAATTAACCTAAAAGGTAAAGACTCTATTGCTGCTGTTGCAAAAGTAATGCAAGATGATGAAGAAATTGCTGAATTACTAGAAGGTGAAGAAGGATCAACTATTATTTCTGATTCTGAATCAACTGAAGCCCCTTCGACAGACGATGACTCTGAAGAATAAGTTTTAGTTAAATACTATTGAAATAAAAATGGAGGTCTATAAAATATAGACCTCCATTTTTGTTTTTGAATTTTAAAACATTTTACATAAATGCTTTAAAATTATATACTTCCTTTTTAAACTTAATAATCAAATTTAATTAATAAAGCTTGTAAAGCTAATTGAAGAACTACTTTCCTCTTTCACAAAACTCAAAGGATATTTAGTTAAAATCTCGCTATTTAAGCTTTTGCTTTTCGGTTACCAACGATAGCAGAAACATCGTAAGCACTAAATTTTTTCATATACTGCTCTATAGTCGTTCCGTAGCCATCAGAAAAAGCTAACTCTCCACGAGATCGTAAAAACTTTTTAACTGCTCCTGGACCTGCTAAATGGGCTGCTGCTAATATTCCTGATTCCGTAACAACTATTCCATTAATATATTTTCCTACAGATCGCTTGATGTCTTTTCTTAAAATCCATTTGTTACGTGATAAGTTCGCTAAAAATGCGCGTTCTTGCAATGCTGGATTTTTCAAGAATTTATTAGGGCTATAAATACCCACCAATTCTAATGTTCCTTTACCAAATTGATATTTTCCTAAATAGCCAAAAGTGTTTACTATTGTATAGCGACCTTGTGACTCTTTAAAAGCTAAAGCTTCTTTAAAACCTTGTATATCTTTTTCTAGAAAAACGGAAAACTCTTTTTTTTCTGTGATCATCCTACTTTCCAAGGCAGGATAAATATGTAATTCTGGTTCAAAACTAGAAATGGAATTGTTCGCTATTTCTTTAGAATCGAAAGAACTTAAAGTCCATTGACTAAAAACTCCTATAAGTATTGGTAAAACCGATACACGCATTACATTTTTTCTGAATACCAAATAGTATTTATTTCTGTTAGGCGGTGCAAACCTACAGCAGAGTTTTTAATAAATTGCAAAATCCGATCAAGAATTATCTAATCATCAAAAAATAATGATTCTCAATGTTATTTTTATAACGAAAGCCTTAAAAACATACTATTTTCTAAGGCATTTTTTACGATATTTTAGCTTAAGTGCTAATAAACTACCTTAAAATACCTTTTTTATTTACCCAATTGTGATACATTTTACTATTGCGATTATGTTGTGCTAATGATGAAGCAAAATTATGATACCCTATCTTTTGGACATCGGCAACAAAATAATAGTAATCGTGCTTTTCATAATTCAGCACCGCATCTATTGCTGAAATATCAGGCATTGTTATTGGGCCTGGTGGTAATCCCCTATTTTGATAAGTATTGTAAGGATGTTTAAGGGTTAAATCTTTAAATAATACTCGTTTAATTACCCTTTCCCAATCGTTAGTATGTTTTTTTAATGCAAAAATCACCGTAGGATCGGCATCTAATTTCATTCCTCTAACCAAGCGATTCATATATACTCCAGCTACTCTTGGTCGTTCATCTGCCTTAACAGTCTCCTTATGTACTATAGATGCTAAGGTGTATACTTCATTGGGCTTTAAACCAACTTTACTAGCTTTTTCTTTTCGCTTATTTGTCCAAAAGTTATGATATTCCTTAAGCATTCGTGTTCTAAAACCTATTGCTGTTGTATTCCAAAAAAACTCATAGCTATTCGGTATATACATACTTAAAGCCGTTGTAGAAGTGAAGTTATTAGCCTTTAGAAATTTATTGTCTTTCATTACATTAAGTAATTCCAAACTATCAACATCCATTTGTTGAGCTATACGACCGGCTAAATTTTCTAAACGCTCTTGATTATTAAAGCTAATTTTAATTGGCGTATTTCTACTTCTTAATATCGTTATAATGTCATTGTTATTACTTCCTTTTTTAATAATATAATGACCTGGTTTAATATAAGAATAGTATGCTTTTTTTTTAGCCAACCAATCAAACGAATTAACATCCTTTATTAAGGGTGTAATTTTATTCAAAACCACTTGAGGCGAGTCGTTTTTACTAATATTTATAGCAACGGTGTCCGTTTCAAAATTAGTATTAGCCCCAAAAACCTGATTGTAAACATAATAAGAAAAAAATCCGCCGATAACAACCGAAAGAGCAACAATTAATAGAAGTATTTTTTTAATGTACATATAAATGCTGATATAAGTTTTCGTTTTTAAATTTTCCGTTTACAATAGTCCAATCTTTACGTTGTCCTATATATTTAAAACCTGCTTTGGTAAACAAATCTATACTCTTTTTATTTTCCTCCGTTATAGAAGCATAAAGTTGATGAAGATGTAAATGAGTTTGACCGTACTTTATTACTAATTTTAAAGCTTCAGATCCATATCCTTTACCTCGCTGTTCTTTATCTAAAATTAAAATTCCAACACCAACTCTTCTATGCGTAGGATTAAAATCAAACAAATCTATAAGTCCAACTACTTCATCTTTGTAATTACTAATAACTAACCTGAGCTGTTTGGCTTCATAAATATCCAAATGAGCATTTTCTAAATATTGTTTTATCAGAAACCGTGAATAAGGGGTTTGAGTGTTACTAACCTCCCAAACACGCTCGTCGTTTTCTACCTTATATATAAACTCTAAATCTTCGGGCTCTAATGCCCTTAAATATACCTGAGCTCCTTTTAACGTTACCATTCAATCTCTCCTTTAAACACTAATTTAGCAGGTCCTTCTAAGTAAACATTTTCGTATCCATTACCTACCTTTTTAAAACTAATCGTTAAATCTCCTCCTTGTGCTTTAATAGCTATATTTTCAGAATGTGTTTTTCCTGCTGAATGCATCGCGATAGCCACCGCAGTAACTCCTGTACCACAGGATAATGTTTCATCTTCTACCCCCCGTTCATAAGTACGTACGCTAAAAGAATTAGGAGACAATTGTTCTACAAAATTCACATTGGTACCTGCTTCAAAATAGGGAGCTCCATTTCTTATTTTTCTTCCTACAGAAAACACATCAAAATTTTGAATATCAACCACCTCTTCTACATGGTGCGGTGAACCTGTGTCTAACCACCAATTATTAGAATTGGTTTCAATTTCAGAAATATTTTGCATTCCTAATTTTATAGAATCTCCTGAAATAGTGGCATCATGCGGACCATCAATGGCTGAAAATTTGGCATGTGTATCTACCACACCAATTTGCTTAGCAAAAGCCACTAAACAACGTCCTCCGTTTCCGCACATGGTACTTTCGTTTCCATCAGCATTAAAATATACCATCGTAAAATCATCCCCTTCTACCGTTGGGTTTTCTAAAAACATACACCCGTCTGCTCCAATACCAAATTTACGATCACATAAATGTGCTATAAGTTTGGTATTATTTTTGTCTAATATTCCATCACGATTGTCAATAATTACGAAATCATTGCCTGTGCCTTGGTATTTGTAGAAATGGATAATCATTAATTTGAATTTTGACTCACAAAGTTACTAAATACCTTTAAAAAGAAGTTAAACTATTTGGTTTTTTAGAGTGGATTTAAAAAGTGTAATACCTTTAATATTTAAGCGTTTATTAATAGTGTAAAAAAGTTTATTTTATGAAAAAAATAGCATCATTTCTCATCATTGGAATTTTAGGTGGTGTTACCGCTATCGGAATTCAAAAGTATTTTTTAACTTCTGAAAATACAGAGAAAAAAAATACTGAAATTGTTAGTACCATTCCTTCATTAGAAGAAATTAATGCTAAACAAGAAAACGCTAACATATACCAAGCTTCTAATAAAGCAATATTACCTGGTATTAATACCGATTTTACAGTAGCTGCAGAAAAAACAGTAAACGCGGTTGTGCATGTTAAAAATGTTGCCATTTCGCGTCAACCTCGAAATATGATGGAGTATTTACGAAATGGAGGTGCTGAAAGAAAACAACTGCAAGGAGCTGGTTCGGGAGTGATTATAACAGGTGATGGTTATATCGTTACCAATAACCATGTAATAAAAGGTGCTAGTGAAATTAGTGTGACGTTGAATAACAATAAGTCGTATGCAGCAGAGGTTGTAGGTACGGATGAGTCTGCAGATATCGCATTATTAAAAATTAAATCAAACGAAGAATCTTTTGATTACTTGCCTTTTGGAGACTCCGACAACTCCAAAGTTGGTGAGTGGGTTCTTGCTGTAGGTAATCCATTCAACCTTACTTCAACAGTAACTGCGGGTATCATAAGTGCAAAGTCTCGTGATTTGAACGAGTATGACAGTAATTTTCAATCTTTTATACAAACCGATGCTGCTATAAACCCTGGTAATAGCGGTGGTGCTTTGGTTAATACTCAAGGAGAATTAATCGGTATTAATACTGCCATTACCTCACAAACGGGTAGTTATGTGGGCTACGCTTTTGCGGTACCTTCTAATAATGCTAAAAAAATAGTAGAAGATATTTTAGAATATGGTGGCGTGCAAAAAGCAATTTTAGGTATCAAAGGAGGTACCTTAACACAGAAAGCTGCTAAAGAATTAGATATTGATTTTAAACAAGGTGTTTATATCGATGCCATTGTAAAAGGTAGTGGAGCTTCTAAAAGTGATTTAAAACAAGGCGATATTATTACAAAAATTGATGCTAAGGCGATTAAAAAATTCACAGACTTAGTGGGGTATTTAAACAGTAAGCGTCCTAACGAAACGTTAAATATACAGGTTTCAAGAAATAACGAAATTTTAAAAATACCGGTTACACTAACTTTAGATGATCGCTATCAATTAAAAGAAGTTGGTGTAGAAATTAGTAATGCTACGGAAGAAGAATTAGCTCGGTCAAACACAAAATATGGTGTAGTAATTAGCAAAGCTTTGACTCCTAGAATGAAGCAATATAATTTAGAAGGGATTATTATTACAGAAATTGACGAAAAAAAAGTAACTAGTATTGATGATGTACGTAATATTATAAAGAATAAATCTGACAGTGAAAGTATAATGATTAGCCTTTTGGATAAATATGGGGAGAAAAAACACTTTGTATTCGACTAATAAAACTCGATCTTAGTTCATATATTTGCCACCTTATCTAAGGTGGCTTTTTTGATTTTAAAAAATAAAAAAAGTTTTATTACGTTACAAAATAGAAACAAAACATTACTATGAAGCAATTACTAGTATTAGCTATAATTTCCTTTTCTTTTTTAACTGGTTATTCGCAAGAATCAACAGAGCAAACAATCGATACTCCTAAAAGTATTAAAGCACAGTTTGAGTTTATTTATGGGAAATCGGGTAATTACACTCAGTATAAAGTAGTAAAACAAGAATGGTTTACTAAACTTAAAAAACAAACTTTAGATTCTTTAAAAAATGTTGAAGACGAATTAAAGAAAGCTGAATTAAAAATAACAGAACAACAGTTAGTAATCCAAAAAAGCGAGAAAAAATTACAACAAGTAAACGAAGAATTAGTTTCGATTACTGACGAAAAAGACTCAATGCCATTTTTAGGCATCAATACCACCAAAAAATCATTTTCAACTATATTTTGGGTTATTGTTGCTTTACTATTAAGTCTTCTTGGATTTTTTATTTTTAAATTTAATAGCAGTAACGCAATTACTAAAGAAGCACAAAGTAATTTAAAAGATTTAGAAGTTGAATTTGAAGACCACAGAAGAAGAGCTTTAGAGCGCGAACAAAAAGTGATGCGTAAACTACAAGACGAATTAAATAAGAAGAAATAGGAAACACCTATTTCCTCTTATTTTTGAATACTTACTTTATAATTAATACCGTAGGTTTTAGTTAAATTATCATCATTAAAAATATCTTTAACTGGACCTGTGGCTATTTTTTTTACATTCAAAAAAGTTACCCAATCAAAATATTCGGGTACTGTTTGAAGATCGTGATGGACTACAATAACGGTTTTACCTTGCTTACGAAGTTCTTTAAGTAAATTTATAATCGCTATTTCAGTAGTGGCATCAACCCCTTGAAAAGGTTCATCCATAAAATATATAGCAGCATTTTGCACCAAAGCTCGTGCTAAAAAAACGCGCTGTTGTTGCCCTCCCGATAATTGACTTATTTGCCTGCTTTTAAAAGGAAGCATTCCAACTTTTTCTAAAGCTTCAAGTGCTTGCTTTTTTTGAGTTTGTCCTGGCCTTTTAACCCAACCTAAACTACCATAAGTTCCCATTAAAACTACATCTAATGCTGTAGTAGGAAAATCCCAATCTACCGAACCTTTTTGAGGAACATAAGCCACTAAAGAACGTTGTTTTTCATAAGGCTTACCAAATATACTAACCTTACCTGCAATGGGTTTTATTATTCCTAAAATAGATTTTATTAGGGTTGATTTTCCTGCACCATTAGGGCCAACAATCGCCATTAACACACCTTCTGGGATCGCTAAATCAATATCCCAAAGTACCGGTTTGTAATTGTAGGCAACCGTAAGGTCATCTATTTTAACGGCAAATTTTTCTTCATCCATTACTTTAATGCATTAACAATTGTTGAGATATTATGCTTGTACATACCTATATAACTAGCTTCAGCTGTACCTGCACTTCCTAAAGCATCAGAGAATAGCTCTCCTCCTATTTCTACATTATGGTTTTTTGCTTTCACAGAAGCTTGTAAGGCTTCTATTGTTCGTTTAGGAACTGAACTTTCAACAAATATAGCTTTTACATTTTTTTGAATTATAAAGTTAGCCAAATTTTGAACGTCTTGCACTCCTGCTTCAGTTGCTGTTGACAGGCCTTGCAAACCAACTACTTCAAAACCATATGCCTTACCAAAATAATTAAAAGCATCGTGAGCAGTAATTAAAACCCGCTTTTCTTTAGGAAGTTTTTTTACTAGAGCAATATTATCTTGCTTCAATAGTTGTAATTTTTCTACATAGCTTTTAGAGTTAACTTCGTAGTTCATCTTATTCTTAGTATCAATTCTACTTAACTCTTTAGTCGCATATTTGGCACATTCAATCCAATAATCAATTTGAAACCAAATATGAGGGTCATAATTAGAAGCAAAGTTTTCGGAAGCTATTAATTTATCTTTTGAAAGTGAGTTCGATAAAGCTACCGTTTCCTTATTACTGTGTTTCATTTTCTCGAAAATATCTTCTAATTTTCCCTCCAAATGTAAACCGTTATAAAAAATAACATCAGCTCTAGATAATTTAGATACATCGCCTTCACTGGCTTTATATAAATGCGGATCTACTCCACTGCCCATTAAACCCACTACATTAATATGCTCCCCACCAATAGCGGTAATCATATCGGTAATCATAGTTGTGGTGGTTACCACATTTAATTTACCTGTATTAGTTTGCTGTTTTTGATTGCAACTCAATAAAAGTGAAACCAATATTATTGCTATTAATCTATATCTTTTCATGTGCTTTTAATTCTTTTAATAAATTTAGAAACCCTTTTGATTTTAGTTTTGAAGTTGACCTAAATACCACCTGTTTCTTTGTATTTAAAAATACTAAAGTAGGGTAACTTATTTTATGCTTGTATTTCCCTAAAAATTCGGCCAACTCGTGTATTCCCCTTCTTTTACTTTGTTGTTTGTAATTATAAATAGTGTTGTTAAATGAAATTGAATCTTTTGATTCAGCATCAAAAGAAATAAAATAATAATTACTGTTCAATTCGTTTATTAATAATTCATCTGTAAACGTTTTCCTTTTCATAGAAAGACAACTTTTACACCACTTCGTATTTAAAAATACAATTGTTGGTTTGTTCAAAAGTACCGAATCAATTTCTTTAAAGGTTGTTTCATTAAGCTGCGCAAAACAACTATAGGAACACAAAAAAAGCGCTATGAATTTTAAACTATTCACTTATTTTTAAAAATTATAATTTAAATTGAAAACAATATCTCTTCCCGGATTGGGAACTACAATATTTGATTCTGCAAAAGAGGTTTTCAAACGTGATAAATGATCGGTGTAAACGATATCAAACACATTTTTAACCGAAGCGCTAAAATTAAAGCTTTTATAGGATGCATTCAAACCTAAATCAACTAAATGATAGTCATTATTTTTTAACTCTCCATTTGCCACCCTATTTTGCGCAATAAAGTTTTGCTGCTGAAAATAAAGGCTATCCAACTTTAGTTGTTTTCCTAAATTAATATTGTATGAAATTTTAGTATTGAAATTAACTGGCGGAATAAACGGCAAAGGATTACCATCACTATCGTTACCATAAGTTAATGCTGCACCTGTTTGCACTATTAATTTGGGCGCAAAATTAGGCACATAATTTAAGTTAAGTTCTCCCCCAAACAACAAAGCGTTTTCTTGTAAATATTCAAAAATTGGTAATCTTAAATTAGGATCGACCACTCCTGTAGGGGAAAGAAATATATAATTATCGATTATGTTTACAAATGGATTTATAGTAATATTTAGTCCCTCTGTATTTTTATAATTCAACGCAAAATCAAATTGAGTGGCAGATTCACTCTCTAAAGTTGGATCTCCCCGCTCTATCTGTCCAGTACCTCCATGCTCTCCATTGGATAATAATTCTGAAGCATTAGGAGCTCTATAGCCTGATGCTATATTAAATCTAAATGAAAAATCATTTACATCATATTTTGCACCTATTGAATAATTTAAAGTATTATAAGTTTCATCAAAAGCCGAAAAACTTGTGTTTTCATCAATAACAATACCTTCAGCTTCCAATCGTTTACTATCAAACCTTAACCCTGCCTGAAATCTAAGATTACTGTGTACTTTATAATTCAATAATCCGTACAAACCATTCTCGGCACTTTTGCCATCAGGAATTAAAAATACATTACCTCTGTTTTCTGTATCTTGAAATAAACCTTGTGCTCCTGCTGTTAAATCAAACTTATCGGTCTTTATAAGGTCCGATATTTTTAAATTATAATTAAATACCTGTAAATACAAATGTAAATCTGGTGTTGTTTCTACATCATTAAACTCTTGCCTATCATTTATCGAATATCCTAACGTTAGTAAGGCATCACTTTCTTTAATGTTAAACTTATTTTCAGAAGATATTATATGCTGAGTAACATCCTGAAATGGTAATACAAAATTTTGAAGAGGCCCGTCAATTGGAGCTAGTAAATCTAAATTTCTATTTAAATCATCTGTAAAAATTGGATTATCGGAGGGCACTGGAATACCAAAAAAGTTATTTAAATAACTATATGTTAATTTACTTTGATAATTTTCCTTTAATAGTCCTAAACTAATTTTAGCATTACGCTCGTCAAAACGAGTATTAAATACTCGGTCTGCATTAAAATTAGCATTCTTAGAAATTTTATAATCCCCTGCAGAATTTTGACCTAAAAAAGTATTTATTTTAAAATCACCAAAACCAAGTTTTACCCCTGCACGAGTTTGGATATTTTCGGCATTATTAAAGTATGTTGTCTCCACAACGCCTTTAATTTTTTGTTTTGTAAAGTCTTCATCCACAAAGTAAAGCACTCCCCCAATAGCATCAGAACCATAAAGTAACGAGGCAGGTCCCTTAATTACTTCTACACTTTTAATACCATTACTACTAACTCCCAAACCATGCTCGGCTCCCCATTGCTGGTTTTCTACTCTTGTGCCCTGTGCAAAAGTTACTACCCTATTACTTGTTAATCCTCTAATTACAGGTTTACCAATACTGCTACCCGTACTGTTTTGAGATATTCCATTAATGTTTGCTATACTTTCTGCTAAGGTTGAGGAGGTTTCTTTGTTTATTTCTGAAAGCTTTTTCTTTTCTACATTAACTACTAAATCTTTTTGAAGCTTAGAACCTGGTACTGATACTATAACTTCATCTAAAGAACTATTTGAAATAAGCTTTATTGAAATAGATATCGGTTGATCATTCAGCATGATTTTTTTTAAAACCGTTTCTGTTCCAATATAAGATACTTCTATAACATATGTTCCCTTAGGGATATCTGTTAAAATAAACTTTCCATTTTCATTAGATGTTGTGGCTTTATTGAGTTCTTTAATTATTATTTCAGCTCCTAAGACTAACTCATTTTCTAATGTTATACTACCTGTAATTTCTTGATTTTGACCTAACACTACTTGCGAAAGGATAATTAACAATAAACTTAATTTATTGAACATCTATTAATTGTATTAATGAAGTAAAATTATAATTTAATAGTAAGGTTATACCGTTTACTTTAACTTGAGTCATTTGGGTTTTTTCAAATTGTTTATCTACCGAAATAAGCTCGCCATTTATAAGTTTATGATCTGCGCAGAAATCAAAGAATTCTTTATCATCACTTTGCAATCTGGATATTCTATAAGTTTTGTTTATTGCCGCTTTCGATAAGGCTACAGAATCCTTTATTACAGGAAACTTCCCCTCAATATTGGGTATAGGGTCTCCGTGAGGATCAAAATCGGGGTAACCTAAATATTTATGTATTTTTTCGGCTAAGAAATCGGAAGTTTCATGCTCTAGTAACTCGGCTTCTCTATGAATTTCATGAAGGGATAAATCTAACAATTTAAAAAGAAAAGATTCCCAAATACGATGTTTACGAACTACACGTAAGGCCATTAATTCTCCTTTAGGCGTGAGTTTTAACTCTTGGTATTTCTCATAATCTAACAGCCCTTTCAGCGCTAATTTTTTAGACATATCAGTAGCTCCTGCACTAGTAATACCTAATTTCTTAGCCACAGTACTCGGTTTAGTATCATATTCACTATGCTTACTAAACTGATATATTGCTTTTACAAAATTTTCAATTGCAACTGACATAACTATTATTTAAGTATACTTAAAAATAAAACAAATATAGCTTAACCATATTGTTTATTCATAAAGATCTTTAAATAATATAGATTGAATAATTTTACTTTTTAGGCATAAAAAAACCTGTAAATTTTTCTATTTACAGGTTTTGTAGGATAAATTTTTGTTGGGGAACAAAAATTATTTTTCTATAAACTCCATTTCTGTTGGTACAAAATCTGACAAACTACTATCACATAAAGCACAACGATAAGTCTCTGGTAAATCTTCATAAAAAGTACCTGCCTCTATATATTGCTCTTTATCACCAACAGACGGGTCGTAAATTGTTTTACAGTTAGCACATTGATATACTTCCAAAACAATTTTCTCTTCCTTAAAACGTAAAGAACCGGGTTTTATTATATCTGTTACTTGAGAATCTAAATTTTCAAAATACGTTTTTGTAAGTTCCATCAATAAATTCGGCAAATCCATCATATCAACATCCTGTGCATAAACTACATAGCTACGTGTATTAGGATTAAAACTTTTTGCATAAACCACATTATAAGTTGGTCTAATTATAAATTCTTTATTTTGAATTTGAGGTATTGGGTTAATTTCAATTACAATTGAGGTAAAATATTTATTCCTATTTGCCTCTGTAGTTACTCCGAAAGTTAATCCGTAAGTACTAATATCATTTTGATCGAAATTTAATACTAAGTTCTTCTTTAAATCTAGAGCCTGCTGATTATCTACCGGTAAGTGCCAATTTAACTCCAAGGCAGAGTGACGTACATTAATACCGTACTGCCCTAATAACTTTTCTAATAATATTTTTGAACTTGCTTGAATTCCTTTAACTATAAAAGACTTCCAAGGAGTTAAACAAATTTTACCAATTCTATTATCTACACAAAAAGTACATAAGGCCTTTAAAAAGTCAATATTATACTTGTTATTTCTCCAATACAATCCCAACCAATATTCATTAGTTCTCATTTTATTCATTCCTTCATAATAAGGGAATGGAGAAAAATTTACAGTTAGTTTTTTCTTTATGGTTTTACTGTTTAAAGAAGTAGTACCATTTAAAGCTTCAAATAACCCCTCAACCGTTGAAACATTTCGGTAAATATCCTCTACCAACTCACACATATGTGCTATATCCCAAGTATAAATAAGTACTGGGTAATACCCTTGCTCTATCCCTGGTAGTTTTGCATATAAAAACCAATAATCCTCATGTTCTGAAGCTATAAAATTTAATTCTCCCGAAAACAGAGGTACCATTTGCTGTTTAGGATCTACAATATTAATTTTCAGTTTAGGAGCATACCTGAACTCTTCTAATATGTATAAATATGTGGTTCCACGAAGCCAAACCGTTGACGGGAATATATCGATACTTACATAGGAGCTCATTATGTTTTGATGCTCGGGAAGCGCAAACATACTTGAATCAAAGTTCTGATGCTCCTCAGCAATATCTTTATTATTATTTTTTTCTGGAAATAATATATCTTGACGAGATCCAAAATGAAGTGAATCTAAACCTATGCTCTCTGCTTTAGTTATTAATTTTAGTAATTCTCCAGGAGATATAATTCCTCCTTTAATTTGAAAGCGTTGTAATTCTGTTTTCATAATTATAACTTTTAAGCTGGTTGCATTACGTTTTCCATAATTTGTTTTACTTCACTTTTACAACTTCCGCAACCTAAACCAGCGCCAGTTTGTTGACAAAGTTTCGCAAAATCTTGACAACCATTTTTAATAGCAGCCTCTAAATTACCTTCACCTACTTGACTACAAGAACATACTAATTTACCTATAACCGGCTCGTCTACTTTACTACTTCTTAATAATTCTTCTCTCTTTTCAGAAAGTTCTATTTTTTCTTCAATTAAGCGTTTAAATTCTGCGAATTCACTTTTATCACCCATTAAAATAGCCCCAATAAGCCAATCGTTATAAACAATACATTTTTTATAAAAACGCTTGGAAACATCCATTAATAGAATTTCTTGATAAGCAGGGTCATCTTGTGGGTAATCCAACGTACCAATACTGCATAAATCTAAATCCTCAAATTTCAGAATATTCATGAAAACAGACCCTTTATAAATCGCCGAATAATCTCCTAAAAGGAATCGGGCAACAATATCTGCCTGCTGCTCAGCTGCTGCTGTAATACCATACAAACTGCCTTCGAAATCGGCAATTTCACCTACAGCAAAAATATCCGGATCGGAAGTTTGCAAGTAATGATTTACTACAATTCCTCGTTTGCAATTTAAACCAACTTGCTTTGCTAGTTCAATATTAGGAATGGTTCCTATAGAATATACTACAGCATTACAATTAATTTCCCTTCCTGTTTTTAGAGTAACAGATAAATTATAGTCTGAAGAATTAAAAACAGTATCGACCTCATTATCAAAGTAAACTTGAATCCCTCTATCCCTAACATCATCTGCCAATAAGCGACTAGCCACTACGTCTAACTGACGTTCCATTAAACGACTACCTCTTTGTATAATTGTGATATTAACTCCAATTTTCCTAAGAGAAGCTGCTAGTTCAAGCCCTAGCAATCCTCCACCAATAATAACTACATGCTGGTTATCTTGAGGTATTTTAGAATCATCTAAGTAATTTTTTAACGCATCAGCATCAGAACGATCTCTCATTGTAAATCGACCTGGTAAGTGAATAGGAACTTCTTTAGGAACAAAAGCCCTACTCCCTGTGGCCATTAACACCACATCGTAATTGTGCTTCTCTCCTTTACTGTCAATAATATATTTTTCTTCCTTATTAATCTCTTCTGCAGGATTGCTAGTTTCTAATCTAATATTGAAACGCTCTAACTCCCCTTCTCTCAATTTTTGAAGTTGATCCCATGTCAATTCTTCCGACACATATTCCGGAAGTAATACGCGGTTATAAAAAGGATACTGTTCTTTGCAAAATACTACAATTTCATCTTCGGTATTATGTTCCCTATAAGTTTGTATAAACCTAAATGCAGCAGTACCTGCACCTACGATACATATTTTTTGCTTTTCCTTTACAAATTTTTCAATTTGTACGGCTGAATATTTAAAGTCTGGTTCCTTAGATATTGGATCTACAATACTTGTAGTTAAGTTGTTAACTCTAGCATAATCATTCCCAAAAATTTTACCCCAGTGTATTGGCATAAATACTACCCCTTTATTAATAGTATCGGCCACAACAACTTTTACTTGCGTTTTTCCTCGCTTACTTGTTACGGTAGCAATATCACCATCTTTCAAGTTTCTAACAAAAGCATCTACCTGATTAATTTCAATATAAGGATCTTGAATATGAGTTAATAATCGATTTACTTTACCTGTTTTGGTACGTGTATGCCATTGATCTCTAATTCTACCCGAGGTAAGTACTAATGGATAATCAGAACTTGTTTTTTCTGAATTTGGTGATGTGAATTGAGGAACCATAAATTTGGCTCTCCCATTATCGGTATAAAATTTATGGTCGGTAAATAATCTTGGTGTTCCTGGGTGCCCTGCAACAGGTACAGGCCACTGAAAACTACCTTCTTTTTGTAATCGATCGTAACTTAATCCTGAAATATCAATACTGGTACCCTCGGTCATACGAATGTACTCGTGGTAAACTTCAGAAACATGTTCGTAATTGAAGCTTTCGTATCCCATTTTTTGAGCAAACCTCCAAATAATTTCAGCATCGGCAAGTGCTTGCCCAGGTGCTTCAGTTACTTTTGATAAGTGAGAAATTCTTCGCTCACTATTCGTCATAGTACCTTCCTTTTCTGCCCAAGCAGCCGCGGGTAGTACTAAATCGGCATACTCTAAAGTTTCGGCATTTGAAGAAATTTCTTGCACTACCACAAATTTCGCCTTCTTTAATGCTTTTTCTACTTTATTAGAGTTTGGTAAACTTACCAACGGATTGGTACAAGCTATCCAAATGGCTTTTAATTCACCACTCTCTAAAGCATCTATCATTTGAGTTGCTGTAAATCCGGGTTTTTCAGAAATTTCTTTTCCTCCCCAAAAATTAGCCACTTCCTTACGGTGTTCTTCATTGCCAAGGTCTTTGTGAACTGCTAATAAATTAGCCATTCCACCAACTTCTCTTCCTCCCATTGCATTGGGTTGGCCTGTTAGCGAAAAAGGTCCTGAACCTGGTTTACCAATATGCCCTGTCATTAAAGACAAGTTTAACAGGGCGTTATTTTTATTTACACCTATAGAGCTTTGGTTTAAACCCATTGCCCAAAGTGTCATAAAACCTTTAGCATTAGAAATCATTTCCGCTGCTTTATAAATATCATCAACAGGAACTCCACATTCCTTGGCTGCTTTTTTTATTGATGTTTTTGAAACGGCTTCTTTTACTAAGCTAAAATTATCAGTATGTGATTCTATAAATTCTTTATCAATTTTCTTTTTATCGATTAATCTTTTGGCAATTGCATTGTATAAAACAACATCGGTACCTGGTATAATTTGCAAGTGTAAATCGGCTAAATCACACGTTTGTGTACGCCTAGGATCTACAACAATTATTTTGGTATCCGGGTGCGTTTCTTTACGTGCTTCAATACGCCTCCATAATATAGGATGACACCAAGCAGGGTTAGCCCCAGCAACCATAAACAAATCTGCAAGCTCAATATCTTCGTAAGAAATAGGCACACTGTCTTCACCAAGTGCTTGTTTGTATCCCACAACAGCCGAACTCATACATAAGCGCGAGTTGGTATCGATATTATTAGTACCTATGAAACCTTTAGTAAGTTTATTAAATAAGTAATATTCTTCTGTTAAACATTGTCCCGAAACGTAGAAACCTACACTATTAGGACCATATTTTTTTATGATTGTACTAAAAACTGATGCAGCACGATCCAAACCTTCATCCCAAGTTACATTTTGCAAATCGTGATTTTTACTCCAACGCATTTGAGGGTGTAATAAACGATCGGTTTTATCTTGAACCACGTGGTGTAAATTCATTCCTTTGGAACAAAGTTTACCCTTATTTACAGGATAATCTTTATCACCTTCAACTGTTACAGTGCCGTTGGTGTCTTTATTCACTACGATACCACAGCCTACACCACAATATGAACAAGTAGATTTATGTGAAGAAATTATTGACATAGGGAGTTTTAAATATTCAATTCAAAACTACGTATTTATACTTAATTATCTAAGTAATCACTTAAGTTTATTTAATAAATTTCAGAAGATGCTATTTGGCAGGTTGGGCTTAAATAATTATTTATTTTTCATTTTGTTATACGTTACCTCTAATTTTAAATAAGTTCTCAAATAATTTAGATCTCTTTATAGCAATGGATTCGCCGTATTTCTCTTGAGTTTCAATCAGGCCAAAATAGTTTAAACATCGATCAAAAGATCTAAGGTTATATGCTTTTTTTGGATTATCCGCAAAATACAATTGCTCGTTAGTATAATCATTTTCAAAATTAAATGCTTTGAGGTATTTATTAGCATAAAAATCAACAGGCCTAAATTGATTCCCATATTTGTTCAATAAAATAAGAGTAAATCCAAAACCTAATTGCCCTATTTCTTCATTATTATATCCATCATAATATCCCCAATTAAATTGGGTTAAAAATATCTCGAAAAAATTATTAAAAAGTATATTGTTATTGTAAAAGGCGTGGGTTCCCTTTTTTGTTAAGCTTAACTTGTTGTTTCTTTTTTTTACAAAAGGAGAAAGCTCTATCAATATTCTTGTAAGATTAATTGTATTTACATCCGACTCTTTATAAAGTTTAGTGATTCCAATCTCAATAGCATAATCTTTAATAAACTTCTGATTATAAATATCAGCTACTATTTTAACAGGTAAGAATCCTTTTTTTGTGAGCAATAACTCTTTATGGTCCTTAATTATGTTTAATAAATATTTGATTTGATTAAATAGTGGAATTTCATTATACAAATTATCATCAATCTTATTAATTGTAATGGGGCTTTCAATATCAAAAGTTTTATACAGGATCAATTGCATTTGAAAAGGAGAATATCCTTCAAAATCATCAAGAGCTTGTTGATGCTGTTTTTCTATCTCTTCTAGAATATATTTGTTTATAAAATCCAATTTATTTGTTTTACATGTAGCTCAGTGTGTGAAATCTAGAGCGGTTTAACAGTACTTACTGTTAAGAATAAATACTATATTTTCCACCTAATGTAACTGTTGCACAACAACCACTTCAAAGATATCAAGTGTTTGTTTTTTTATGAATTTATGGAAACAAACTGATTTTATTGAAATTAGTAGTTATGCAACGACTATTGTTATCTGTAGAATTATATTTTAAGCTCTTCTTTTATAGCTTGTCGATATATTTTATATTTTTCCTCAATGCGGAAAACTAAATCATTTAAGTCAGAAGATAACTTTTTATATTTTTTTTCATCTTCAGGCTCAAAACCATATCTGCATCTTTCTATATTTCCCTCAGGAAATAAATAACTTACCCTGTATTGAGGATTGTGATTTGAGAAGAAATTTTCTGATATAAATTTTTCCAACTCATTGAAAGTTTTTTTTAAAATATCAAATTTTACTGATAGAGACTTTGTGATAAATTCATTGGATTTTTTTGAACCTTCTATATTGAATTTAACAATTTTACTAATGTCCTCACTTTTAATATAATGTGCCCCTGCAACATCGTCTAATATTATTTCTAATGAATTTTCATTTATAATTTGCTCGTATAAATTAAATTTTTCAATATCGTGAATAGTAATCTTCTCCAAATTTTCATAAATAGATATACTTTTATTGATATTTGGTTTTTTTTCAATAAACAATATTATTGCATTATAGGCCAAACCTAATAATATACATAAAAGACCATATAAGTTATCTGAAGAGTCTATAAGAGAAATTTTGTATTCTTTTTCTATGAAAGAAGCAATAATATTTTCTATTATTGATGTTCCAAATAGCCCTGAACCGATTATTAACACAAACCAAGTAATTCGATTACTGAATTTTGGGAATAAAAAACGTTTTATTAATTCGAATGCTTTTTCTTTCATTTTTAACAATCACTTAAAATAACATCACATCAATCACCACAGCTACTCAGGGTGGTTTTCAATTCCTTTATAGGCAGCAATAACTTTTTTAACTAATTTATGGCGAATTACATCTTTATCGTCTAGAAAAATCATTCCAATTCCCTGAACATCTTTAAGTACTAATAAAGCTTCTTTTAAACCAGAAGTCACGCGCCTTGGTAAATCTATTTGCCCTGGGTCGCCAGTAATCATAAACTTCGCTTGTTTTCCCATACGGGTTAAAAACATTTTCATTTGCGAATGCGTTGTGTTTTGGGCTTCATCTAATATCACAAAAGCATTGTCGAGTGTGCGTCCTCTCATAAAAGCTAAAGGAGCTATTTGTATAATTCCTTTTTCTACAAAATCTGCCAAACGTTCTGCGGGAATCATGTCGCGCAAAGCGTCGTATAAAGGTTGCATATATGGATCTAGTTTATCCTTCATATCGCCCGGTAAAAAACCTAAGTTTTCTCCTGCCTCTACTGCTGGTCTTGTTAAAATAATTCGTTTTACTTGTTTTTCTTTTAAAGCCTTAACTGCTAAAGCAACGCCTGTGTATGTTTTACCGGTTCCGGCTGGACCTATAGCAAAACACATATCGTTTTTACGCATAAGCTCTACCAATTTACGCTGATTTGGGGTTTGAGGTTTTATTTTTTTTCCTCCTACTCCGTGTACAAGTGTTTCGTCTCCTTTAATCGAAGCCTGAAATGTTTCTTTATCATCGCTCGTTAAAATTCGTTCAATATCATTTTCGTCTAACTTATTGTATTTACCGAAATGTTCCATTAACATTTCCATACGTTTATCAAATTCTTCTAGATGAGCTTCATCTCCGTAAGCTTTTAATTTATTACCCCTGGCTACTAATTTCAGTTTAGGATAATATTTTTTTAATGATTCAATTGTGGCATTTCGCTCTCCAAAAAAACCTTGTGGATCTAGGTCGGTAAGTTCAATAATTATTTCGTTCAAATGTTGTGGTTTTTAGTTAATAAAAAAGTGACTCGATGCATTATCGTTTCATCTTATAATTCTATTTTCGCTGTTGGTTATTATAAATTTAAAAGTAATTAGTTTTAATTTACGATTTATAAGAACACGTTAATAACAATTTTGTTAACAATGCTACTTTTATGCCTATAATTACGCTTACTACCGATTTTGGAAGTAAAGACCCTTCTGTAGGAGCGGTTAAAGGTGCTATATACTCAGAATTGGGCGAAGAGGTTACGCTAGTTGATATTACGCATCAAATTACTCCTTTTGACCTACAAGAGGCTGCTTATATTTTAAAAAACGCCTATTCAAATTTCCCTAAAAAAACTATTCATATTATTGGTGTAGATAGCGCTATTACCCCCGAAACTAAACATATAGCGGTACAATTATATGGGCAGTATTTTATAGGTGCCGATAATGGTATTTTATCATTAGTTGCTTTAGAAATTAATCCTGAGTTTATTTATCAAATTCAATTGCCCGATTTACGACAAACAAATTTCCCGGTATTGGATGTTTTTGTAAGGGTAGCTTGCCATTTAGCGCGAGGTGGTAGCTTAAGTATTATAGGAAATCAAATAGAAACTTATAAACAATTAGTAAAAACAGAACCTATTGTTCAACAACAAGGAAAAGTTATTATAGGAAATGTTATTTATATTGATAACTATGGAAATGTAGTAACTAACATTTCTAAAGACTTATTTACGGCACAACAAAACGGGCGATCTTTTTTAATAAAAGCAAAACGTATTACATTTAATAACGTTGTCCGCGGATATAGCGAAGCCATTAACTTTAATGTAGAACGTCAAAAACGTGAGGAGGATGGTAAAAAAATAGCTTTATTTAACTCTTCGGGATATTTAGAATTGGCTATTTATAAAAGTAACCCTAAAACCGTTGGAGCAGCAAGCACCTTATTTGGTTTGAAATATATGGATACTATTAGCGTTACTTTTGAAGATTAAAGGTTGAATTTAGAATCACTTAAATGACTCCTTAAATCTTATTTTTCAATTAAAAATAGATATTATTTATAAATGATTGCACTGCTTAAAAAGGAACTACACTATTTTTTTTCTACTGCTATTGGCTTTATTTTTTTAGCCAGTTTTT
Source organism: uncultured Aquimarina sp. (assembly GCA_937958985.1). Lineage (GTDB taxonomy): Bacteria > Bacteroidota > Bacteroidia > Flavobacteriales > Flavobacteriaceae > Aquimarina. The sequence continues at coordinate 78,687 of CALGLV010000009.1, read as the reverse complement.
ACATTTTTACAGGCCTATTTTTATGGGTTTTAGAAGGTTCGTTTAATATCCCCGATAGTGGTTTTGCTAGTTTAGCTTCTTTTTTTGAGCTTACACCGTGGCTTTTTACTTTTTTGATACCTGCAATTAGTATGCATACTTTTGCTGAAGAAAGTAAACAAGGTACTTTAGAGTTATTGTTGACGAAACCTATTAGTATTTTCAAATTAATTTTCGGCAAATTTTTAGGTGTTATCACCATTGGAATTATTGCCTTATTGCCTTCTCTTATATACGTTTTTGCCATATCTCAATTAGCACAACCCCAAGGAAACATTGATTTAGGTAGCATTATGGGCTCCTATATTGCTTTATTGCTTTTATTAACATCCTTTACAGCTATAGGAATCTTTACTTCTAGCTTGACTAAAAACCAAACTATAGCTTTAATACTTGCTATATTGGGATGCTTTATATTTTACATAGGTTTTGAAAATATTCCCATACTACAAAAATATATTTCGTGGGATGTTTTAGGTATTAACTACCACTATTCTAGAATAAGTGAAGGGGTTATAGATACTCGAGATGTTATTTATTTTTTATGCCTTACTGCGCTCTTTATTTTAGCTACTATTTTTAGCATCCAGAAAACCGTTTTTTTTAATAAAACCACGCTTTTAATTATTGCAGGAATTGTATTATTTGGAACCTTAGGCGTAGTTACTCATTACCGTTTTGATTTAACGAAAGATAAACGCTTTAGCCTTTCTGAAACCTCACAACATATTTTATTACCAATTAATACGCCTATTGTTATAGATGTATTACTCGCAGGCGAACTCCCTCCCGAATTTAAACGCTTACAACGCGAAACACTGCAATTGCTAGAAAGCTTTAGTTCGGTAAATCCGTTAGTTGCGTTTAGTGTTGTAAACCCTTTAGAGCCTATTGAGCTCCGAAATCAAAACTTACAGCAATTAAAAAAACTAGGGGTTACTCCTGCCGAAGTAAGTACTCAATTTGAAGGCGCTTTAAAAAAGGAAATTGTACTTCCTTGGGCTATTATGTACTACAAGGATAAAAGTATTAAAGTTCCTTTATTAAAAAATAGATTGGGGGCTTCCACAGAAGAACGTACTACAGAATCTATTCAAAACCTGGAATATGCATTTACTAATATTCTAAAACAATTAACTGCAAAAAGCACTAAAAAAATAGCGATTCTTAAAGGGAACGAGCAACTTAAGGACATTTATATTCTTGACTTTTTAAGAAGTCTTCAACAAAAATATACGGTACGTCCTATTACAATAAATACGAATTCTAGTACACCTAAACAAGAGTTAAAAGAATTACTTAAATACGATTTACTAATTAATGCTAAGCCCACTCGTAGCTTTTCTGAAACGCAAAAATTAATTTTAGATCAGCATCTTTTACAAGGGAATAAGCAATTGCATTTAATTGACATGGTTAATGCTGAAAAGGATAGTATTTTTAACAATCCTAATTTTAAAACCCTTACTTGGATTAACGACTTAAAGTTAAATGATTTCTTTTTTGCTTATGGAGCTAGAATTAATCCTTTGTTAATTGATGATTATTACAGTGCCCCTATAGTATTAGCTGAAGGTGAAGGAGAAAATACTCAATATTTACCTTACAACTGGGGTTTTTCAACCTTAGCAGTAGGTAATGATCACATTATTACTAAAAATATAGAAGCTGTAAAATTCAATTTTAGTAGTCCTATAGAATTATTAAAAAATAAGGTTATTAAAACAACTCTTTTAACCACAAGTCCACTAACAAAATTAAGAGGTGTTCCCGCAGAACTAAGCTTAAATAAAATTACTACCCCCAAACCTAAAGAATACTATACCACAAAAGAGCAAGTTTTAGGTGTTCTTTTAGAAGGCCCTATTAAAAGCGCTTATAAAAACAGAATTTTACCATTTGACTACGATAACTTTATAACAGATACTCAAAAAGGAAGTCTTGTATTAATATCCGACGGTGATGTTATTAAAAATGAAGCCTCCAAAGGTACTCCCCTTCCTTTAGGCTACGACCCTATTAGCAAACGCCAATACGGTAATAAAGAATTTTTACTAAATACGGTAAATTATTTATTAGAAGATAAAGGCTTGGTAGCCTTAAAAGCAAAGCAATTGCAAATACCTTTACTCAACCTTACTAAAGTTAGTACCGACAAAAGCTTTTGGCAGTGGACAGTACTTATTTTGCCTCTTTTATTTATAGCTCTGTTGTATTCGTTATTCTATTTAAACAGACGCATAAAATTTACTAAATAAGGTTTAATTATCGTTTTTTAAGCCGATAATCATAAATATCGTATTATAAGCCGATATTTTTGTATATCGTACTATAATACGATATATTTATTGAAATAGTTTCACTAATACTACCTTATTATGATCGCAATATTAACTGGTGATATTGTAAATTCAAGAGAACACGACGTAAATAGTTGGTTGGTTTCGTTAAAAGAAGTACTTACTATTTATGGAACAGTACCTAATGATTGGGAAATTTTTAGGGGCGATAGTTTTCAACTTGCAATAGCACCTAAGAGCGCTCTACTTACTTCATTACACATAAAGGCCAAACTAAAACAATTTAAAGGATTAGACGTTCGAATAGCTATTGGCTTGGGTGAAGTATCGCATGTGAGTAATACAATAAGCGAATCTAATGGCAATGCTTATATCAACTCAGGAAACTGTTTTGAACAACTTAACAAGCACTATTTGGCAATAGCTACAAATGATACCCTTTTTAATGAAACTATAAATTTAATGCTTCATTTAAGTGCGTTAACTATTAATAATTGGACACCCGCAGTTGCTGAAGCGATAACGACAGCTATAGAAAACCCTAAAAAAAATCAAAAAGAATTGGCTAAATTGCTTAATAAATCACAAAGCAATGTAAGTGAGTTACTTAGCAGAGGTGGTTTTGACGAAATATTAAAATTGAATCAATATTACCTAAAGCATATTCCATAAAAATGATTTTATTCGGACTAAAACTATTGATTGCACATATATTGGGAGATTTTGTTTTTCAATCTAACAAATGGGTTAAAAGCAAACAGGAAAATAAAATTCGATCTAAGTTTTTGTATGTACACCTTGCAATACATGCAATTGCATTGATTGTATTACTTGGTTTTGATTTCAACTATTGGGTAGGAATTGTAGCTATATTAATAACTCATGGTATTGTTGATGTTTTGAAAATGTACTTTGAAACTAAAAAAAACACACGGTCTTTATTTATAATAGATCAACTAGTACACTTATTAATACTATTAATTGTAACGCTAAGTTATACGGGATTTGAACTTAATTTTGAATTTTTAAACACCTCGAAAAACTTATTTTTATTGTTTTCTATATTGAATGTAACCTTTGTATCGTCGGTATTTATGAAGGTTATTATGGGAAAATGGAAACTAGAAGAAAACAGTCCTAACAAATCATTAAAGCAAGCAGGTAAATATATTGGTATTTTAGAACGTCTTTTTGTGCTTTGTTTTGTAATCCTAAATCAATGGGGAGCTATAGGCTTTTTATTAACAGCAAAATCTGTTTTCAGATTTGGAGACCTGTCAAAATCCAAAGACCGAAAGCTAACCGAATATGTTTTAATAGGTACTTTATTAAGTTTTGCAATAGCTATAAGTACCGGCCTTTTATACCTTTGGGGGATGAAAAATAGTTGATTATAATTTAATCCACTACTAAAATTCTAAGCACGGCAACGTTTTTTTGAAGTAAGAAGAAGGATAAGTAACCGTTTCTAAATTACTATCGTCAATTTTATTTTCTACAGCATACGTAAAAGATATACCTCCTCTACCTGAAATTGTAAAATTAAGAACCTTGTTCTGCTTTAATTTTTGAACCGACTTAGCATCGACTTCGAATTTAAATTCTGTTTTTAATGCTTTAAAATTAGCTCTGGTAGGGTGTTTGGTTTGTTTTTTACAAACATCATCGCCTCTGTAATTTAGTTTTGCTGAGGTACCATCTTTAAAAGTAAACCTTAAAAAAGAGTCTTTCCCTAAACAAAAATCAGGAAATTGATGCCTCGCCACTCTGGAATAAGTAACTAATAAATGTTTTGATTTTCCGTCGGTATACATTGAAAACAATACGTAATCTCCCGTTAATGCTTCTTGATTTTCCTTAAGAACATACATTTCTTTAGAAGTAGCATTTATACGCAAATCGTTAAATTCTATAATTTCAAAATCACATTGAGAAAAAAGCGATAAGGAGCTAAAAAAAATAAGGGTAATTAATAAATACTTCATTAGTTTGAAATCTTTTTACATTCAATAACAATTGGTTTGTTAGTTGCGTCGGTTACAAAAAACAAATACTGTTCCAATCCTTCTTGTAATTTATACTTTTTACGAATTTCAGCCACACTCATTTTAAAATTTTTTGAAACAACATTTGTTTTTGACTTAACCAATAATCGCATAGCACTCTTATTGAAAGGATAAACTGCTAAAATTTCAAATTTACGCCCAGGAAAGTCAATAAACTCGTTGGTTGTATATAAATGTGTTTGACTGTGAATTTTTTTTGCTTTAAAAGCCTCTGACAACCAATTAAACATTCCTGCTTTCATTAACGGTGCATAGGGCTCATAAAGATATTTTAAAGGGTCACTGAAGTCTGCACTACTCATTTGCTCAACTCCTAATTTAACCATCAAATTATTTTCGAAAGCGTCGTACATCGTTACCATATGTATTGATGGATTTGAAGTATTCGATTTATTGAGCACCCACAACAATTCTTTTACTTCGTTGTTTACAGCTACAATATGTATTTCTTTTACATATTTAAGTTCTCGTAAACCTATAGAGATATCAAGAATTGGAGCTGTTTTAACTAAAACTGAAGTTGCAACATCCAACAACTCATCTACAACAACAGGCACATTAGGTAAGCAATCTTCTAAAAAAAACACTTTCCCTTTAGCTTCATTTCTACGGGAAGGGTCTATGTAAACCCAATCGACATTTGAATGATTTAAAGCAAATTCAATACCGTTACAATTATTTGATTCTATATTATTACAACTGAAGATCGAAAAATTATGTGCCGCTATTTGCTGTAATTCGGTATTTAATTCGCAATGAAAAACGGTTGTTACTTTTTTAGAGAAAGCTACACTATCAATACCAAAGCCTCCTGTACTATCGACAAGCGTAGTACCCGATACTAAACCCGCTTTATAATTTGCGGTTTTTTCTGAGGAAGTTTGTTCTAAGTTTAAACTTGGCGGATAGTAAATTGAATTATTATTAAACCAGCTAGGCAGTTTGTTTTTTGCTTTTTGTTTGCCTACTAATTGTTGTGCTAATTCCTGAGAAGAAACCTTTAAAAATGGCGATTTTTTAAGCGCAATACTTGTCCCTTTCTTTGATAAATTAGTATTTAAAAAAGCTTGAATATCTGATTTTAAAACTTCTAAATTCAAAAAATTAGATTTCTTTAGTTAGGTATTGTACTATTTTATATTCCGATAAAAATTCTTTTGAAATTACTTTAATCGCCGTGTATAAAGGCACGGCAGCTATAAGCCCTCCTATTCCAAATAACAAACCAAAAATTAATATCGCTAAAAATATTTCCAAAGGATGCGATCGAACACTATTTCCAAATATTATGGGTTGGTTTGCAAAATTATCAATTAACTGAATTCCTATAAAACCCGATCCCAACCAAATAATTTTTGGTAAAATCACGTCTGAAAAAGAGCTGTCTAAATTTCCTGTAATTGCAAACAAAATCATAATACCAATACTAATTAAAGGTCCTAAATAAGGTATTAAATTAAGAAAAGCACCAATTAAGGCCACTGCAATAGGATTATCAATCCCTATAAATAATAGTAAAACAGAGTACAATACAAACAATATAATGACTTGAAAAAGCAAGCCTACAAAATAGCGCGATAGCAACTCTTTTATTTTAGAAAACGCATTTGAAAATTTATTTTCATCTTCCGTTTTAGCAAATGCTAATAAACTTTTTTCTAGCAGCTTACTATCTTTTAAAGTAAAAAAAGCTATAAAAATTACAGAAAAAAGACCTATCATAAAACTACCTAATCCTCCAAATACGCTACCTAATACTTCTGGAACGCGTTTATCATCTAAGTATTTAATAAAATCAATTTGATTTACTAAGTCCCGAACATTTAATCTTTCAATTTTAAAATACTCTGTAAACTCTCCTATTAATCTATCAACATCTAATTCTAATTGACTAATATCAATTTCTGTTATGTTTTGATACTGCTCGGCTAATACCGGTACAAAAAGTGCTATAATTCCCGTAAAAAATAGTAAGAAAATAAACAAACAAATACCAACAGCTAAACCCGACTTCATTTTTAACTTTGTAGTAAAAAAAAGCATTAAAGGCCTACCCACTAGCGAAATAATAGCGCCAATTAAAACATATAATAATACTGAGCGGATTAAATAAAGAAAAAATAATAGCAATATAACTCCAAGAATTATACTTATCGCTCTTAATATACCGTTACTTATAGCTTTACTCGTTGACATCTGTAAGTTGTTTAGTTATTTCATATAACGCAATTGAAGTTGCCTGAGACACATTCATACTTGTGTTTTTACCAAACATAGTAATATGCATTTGGTAGTCGCATTTGCTTAAAATAGAATTTGACACCCCTGTACTTTCGTCTCCAATAATCAATATTATCTTTTTTAAATTTAAAAAAGATATTTTTTGTAACGCAATACTTTTTTGGGTTATTTCCAAAGCAATAGGCACAAAGTCATCATTAGTATATTTTTCAAGGGTTTCAGAAATATTGTTAGTTGTTTCTGTTTCAATCCAATTTTGAGTAGACCGAGCAGTACGTTTAAGTCTTGGACTAGAAATATCTAAATCTGTATTTGCAAATATTACTTTTTTAACACCAAAACTATCTGCTAACCGCAATAAGCCGCCTTTATTTGCGGGCGAATTTACACCATCACAAAGTATAATAATTTCAAAATTAAATGGAGTAAAATTAGTATTGTGGTGTTGCAGTTGCATTAGTTAGAAAAAGCATAATTTATAATATTGGCTCCCATTTTCAAGGCTTTTTCTCTAATTTCTTCTGGGTCGTTATGTACTTCAGCATCTTCCCAACCGTCACCTAAATCACTTTCATAAGTTAGTAACAAAGCCAACCTGCCATTAATAAATATACCCTCGGCTACTGGCGCTTTGTTATCGTGTTCATGTATTTTTGGAAGTCCTTGAGGAAACGAGAACTTATTTTTGAAAATTGGATGATCTAGCCCTATTTCAATTAGTTTTTTTGCAGGAAATAATTTTAAAATCTCTTTTTTTGCATATTTCTTCATCCCATAATTGTCGTCGATATGAAGAAACCCGCCACTGTTTAGATAATTTTGCAAGTTTTCTAATTCAGTATCATCAAATAATATATTTCCGTGTCCTGTGGCATGAATATATGGGTAATCGAAAAGATCTGGACTTCCTGGAGTTACTTCTGCTATTTTTTCATCGATATTGGTTTTGAGTTTGCTATTACAAAACTTAACCAAATTAGGTAATGCCGTAGGGTTACTATACCAATCTCCTCCACCATTATAGTGTAATACCGCTATTTGTTGTCCAAATAGTGTATTACACATCAATAACATTATGAAGTATAAAAATCTCAATTCTAATTATTTTAAATAGTATATAGTTAATTGAGCATTAATATTCCCACTCTCTTAATTTGTTTAAAGCTTCTTGCTCTTCAATATCTTTTTGAGGTATCACTTTCAAAAACGATGGGTGTTGCTCAATTGCGTATTCTAACTGTTCTACAATTTTATCAATACTATCATTCTCATAATCAATCTCTAAAGGCTCTTTAATTACAAAAGATTGCAGTATTCCTTTCTTCTTAATTCTAAGCCCTTTTTTATCAAATGAACGACGAAATCCATCAATAACTATAGGAACTACAATAGGTTTATGCTTTTTAATAATATGTGCTGTTCCCCTTCTAATAGGTTTAAAAGGTTTGGTTGTTCCTTGCGGAAATGTAACCACCCAACCATCGTCCAAGGCTCTAGTAATATTAGTGATATCACTAATTTTAACTTGTCGATTAATATCTTTTCCTGCCGAGCGCCATGTTCTTTCGACAGTAATGGCTCCTGCGTAAGCAAAAATTTTGGTTAACCACCCTGCTCGCATTGTTTCCTTAGCAGCGATATAATAGAAATTCATTTTTGGTTGCCATAAGTATCCTACATTTTTAATAGAATCTACACGACCACTTAAACTAGCATTAAACACATGGTACATTGCTACTACATCGGCAAAATAGGTTTGATGGTTCGAAACGAATAACACATTGTTATGAGGTAAATTTTTAATAATTTCACTACCCTCAATCGCTAATTCGTTAAATCCGCGGTAACGACGATGTGTTAATGCTCCTAAAATTCGAATTAACCATTTTTTTACTATTAAATATTGTCCAAATATATTCTTTTTGAATAAGGCCATTTATACTTTTAGTTATAATAATAGGGAAACAAATATACCAATTATTAACACATACTTTTAACAATTATTTGTTTAAGTTCATTAAGAATCATAGAAGTCGCCCCCCATATAGTATAGTTTTTGTACACAAAAGCAGGTACTTTAATTAATGTAGTGTTACTTATGTGAATAGCTACATTTTTTTTTGCTTCAGTTGCAAATAATTCTGTTAGTGGAATTGTGATTACTTTGGCTACTTCACTAGGTTGTGGTAGGTATTCTAGTTTTTTTTCAGCGTAAGCTAAATAAGGATACACTCTAAAATCGGACACAGGAATGTATAATGAGGTTAACGCTCTGCAAAAAATCAGCTCTTTTTTCGACACCCCTATCTCCTCTTCAACTTCTCTAAAAGCAGTTTCGAGTAAAGTACTGTCTTCGGGTTCCCATTTTCCGCCAGCAAAAGCGACTTCTCCCGAATGTGCACCATCGTACTTACTTCTAATAATTAATGTTAAATGTGCTTTTCCCTCTATCGGAGAAATTATTGCCATAATAGCAGCATTTCTAGTGCTTTCTGTTTTATATTCTTCTGAAAAAACACCACGTCCCTCAGGAGTAAACTCAAGGTGCGCATCGGCTGAATTCACTTTTATTTTTTCTATTTTTGAACTATTATTTAAGAAAAAATCAAATTCCATTTATGAGCTATTTTTTTAAGTGTTTAGTTATAATAGGTGTACTGATATCCTGTCAAGATAACAAAAGTAAACCATTAACTATACCCGACACTTCTAAAATTGATCTTAAAAAAAAGAAGAGAGATAGCATTCAAAAAATATTTGATAATCGAATTAATAATGAAACTGTGGTTTCTTTTTACAAAGCGTATGGAAAACTGAACACTGAAACTAAAGTGCGCATTGAAACTTCGTTTGGAGTAATTGAAATGGAACTTTTTAATGACACTCCTTTACATCGTGCTAATTTTATACATATTGTAAAGCGAGGATTTTTAAGTGAAACCTGTTTTTACAGAGTTGCTAAAGATTTTGTTATACAAGGTGGCAATAGCGATAGTTTTAAAATGGCAAAAATTAAAAATCGCATTGGTAAATTTACTTTGCCTGCTGAATTTTTAAAACATAGAAAGCACGAATATGGAACGGTTGCTATGGCTCGAATATGGAAGAAAAACCCAAATAAAAGATCGTCCCCTTTTGAATTTTATATCGTAATGAACACTCAAAATGCAACACACCTAAATGGCGAACATACCGTTATTGGTAAAGTAATTAAAGGTATGGATGTGGCTGAAAAAATTAATGCTGTAACCGTAGATAAAAGCGAATGGCCAATTACTGATGTGTGTATGAAGGCTACTATTATAAAATAAGACCTGGCTGTAAAAATAACGAGCTCCATTAAAATGAAGCTCGTTGTATCTAATTTATAATTTTAAAACTATTTGTTATAAATAGCTTCCTTTTTGAAATGCTTAGTTAGTAAGTAATAAACAACAGCTCTGTACTTAGATCTGTTAGATTTTCCATATTTCTCCATAACGGAAGCAATAGCAGCATCTAAGCCATCTTTTTCAGATAATCCCAATTTTTTAATTAAGAAATTATTCTTTACTGTAGCTAATTCTGTTTCACTAGAACCTGATACTGTTGAAGCATCTTTACCGTATATTGATGGACCACAACCAATGGTTACTTTAGTTAGTAAATCCATATCTGCCGTTTCTCCTATTTTTTCTTTGATATCGGCAGCGTACTTTGCTATTAATTCGTCTCTTTTGCTCATTGGAAAATTTAAGTTTTTGTTTATTGTTTCACTAATTAACAAAAAAACTAGCTTAATTCTCACTTATTTCCGTATTTTTTTGAAATATTTTAGAAGAATTACATCATTTAATCGGCGAGGTGTATGTATTTCTACAATAGCCTTGTTTTTTAAATTAAAAAAATAATCTAACTGTTGTTTTAAATTAGTCGCTTCGGCCTCTAAATATTCAAAACCGTACATTGAAGCAAGGTGATTTGCTTTAAGGTTATGAGTAGTTTCTAAATATGTTTCAAAATTTTCAGTTTCTTTATCTCCCGGTAATATTCTAAAAATACCTCCTCCACTATTATTAATTATAATAATTTTAAAATTATTTGGAATATAATTATTCCATAAGCCATTACTGTCGTAAAAAAAACTCAAATCTCCTGTTATAAGTAAAGTGGGTTTATTTTGAATTATAGATGCTCCAATAGCCGTACTCGTACTACCATCAATACCACTTGTTCCTCTATTACAAAATACCTCTACTTTATCTGATAATTCGAACAATTGAGTATATCGAATAGTAGAACTATTACTAAGCTGTAAATGCAATGGAAAATCACATCGTTTTATAATTTGATGAAATACAGAGAAATCAGAATAAGGGATCTCAGAGAGATAATTAGCGTGACCTTTCTTTAATTGATTATGAAAGTGGAGCCATTTTTCTTGATAATTTGAAGTACTATTTTTCTTGATTTCCTGTAAGCTTGATAAACAACTATTAACATCAGATTTTACATGATCTGTTAAACACCCAAAAGTATTGTAAGCCCTTTTATTAGATATATGAAAGTGTGATTTTGGTTGCAACTCCCTTAGGAAGGATTTTATTTTTTTGGAAACAATTAATCCGCCAAACGTAAGTAATAAATCGGGGTGTAGTGCCTCCTTTTCTTTTTTATTTAACTCCGCAATTACTCGATCGATATTTGAAATAATTTTAGGGTGGTATAAATTGGAAGTAGTTTCTGTGAATACTAAAACGCTTGGGTCGTTTAATAAATTGTCTAAAATTTGATTATCTACTTCATTAGGTGCTAACACACCTACCAACACCATTTTTTTACTACTATGTTTCCAATTATTTACAATGGAATCATTTAATAGGCAGTCGTTCTTAATAGATACTACTTTGCATTCACTAACAACTTCAGTTTCTTTTTCTATTATATTATAAAGCGGCTCGTATAAAGGAATATTGATATGAACCGGTCCATTTTGAGAAGTAGCTTCAACTAAAGCCTTCGAAATTAATTCTTTATTTGAATTTGCAATACTCTTAGAGTATGAAATGTTATTCTTTAAATTCGCCTCATAACAAATATGGTTTTTAAAAACATGTTCTTGTCGAATCGTTTGTCCATCACCAATATCAATATATTCTTCTGGTCTATCGGCACTCAATACCACTAAGGGAATATCGCTATAAAAAGCTTCTGAAATTGATGGGTAATAATTTAACAAAGCACTTCCTGAAGTGCACACCAAAGCTACAGGGCTTTTTGTTTGCTGTGCTATTCCCATGGCAAAAAAACCTGCACAACGCTCGTCTACAATACTATAACACTTAAAATAAGGATCATTACTAAAGCTTAATGTTAACGGAGCATTACGAGACCCTGGCGAAATAACAATGTGTTGTAACTTATGTAATTTACAAAGTGAAATTAGTTGCTGTACTAAGGGAATGTCGGATATTAAATTCATTAATTCAAAAATACAATTGACAGTAATGCGAAGCTATTTTAAGAAGTAAATTTTATAAAATTCGCTTCATTATTTGTGATTTGTTAACGGTTTCTTGCCATTCTTTATTAGCATCTGAAAGAGCGGTGATACCTCCACCCACATATAGTGATAATTGATTTTCTTCAATTTCCATACATCTTAGATTAACAAACAAGCTGGAATTCCCTTCTGGGTTTACTTCTCCTAAGTAACCCGTATAATACTTTCGGTCGTAACCTTCATTATTTAAAATAAAATCCTTGGCTTTCTTTTTTGGTAAACCACATACCGCAGAGGTTGGATGTAATAAGTCTATCAATTTCTGTAGTCCTTTATTTGAATTTAAAATCCCGGAAATTGGTGTTTTTAAATGTAATAAATTACCTGCTCTTTGAGTTGTTGTACTGCCTGTTTCGACATGTTGAACTTCGGAAGCTAATTCTTTTAAAATACTGTCTACAACTATTTGCTGTTCTTCAATTTCTTTAGCTCCCCAATTTACATTTTCGATATCCTTATAAGGCATTGTTCCTGCAAGTGCCATGGTTTCGAAACTGTTTTTATTTAATTTCACTAAAGTTTCTGGCGTAGCGCCTAACCACATTCCTACTGTTGGGTGATACCAGCAATAGCAAAACGTATTAGGATATAAAACACAAGCATTTTTAAAATATTCAAAAGGTTTACTATTATTTAATGATACTGTTTCTTTTCTTGATAGTACTACTTTTTGAAGATTCTTGCTTTTTAAAGAAAGTAACGCATCTTCAATTATATTGATATGTTTTTCTTTATCTAAAACAGCGGTTGGTTGACTTTTTTCAAAAAATTCATTGGCCTGTTCTGTTGATAAATTAGCTTCTAAAAAAAGTGATTCCTTTAAAGGAAACCATATTTTTTTTGAATTTTCACTTGTAAAAGGAGCAAATAAAAACCCTTTTTCTTGAAAATTAACATCCTTATAATCACAATTGTGCTGCAATTGTACTTTTAGCTTTTGAGAATTCGGTGTTTTATAAACCACAAATGGTTTATTTAATTTCCAATGGTCCTCAATTTTTTTAAAAAAACGATGTGCTTCCATTTATTTCTTGGGAAGTGATATGGTAGAAAGCTTAACTATAGAAATTAAATCTCCTTGTTCGTTAGTTATTTTTATATCCCAAAGTTGAGTAGTACGGCCTTTATGCAATGCTTTTGCTTTAGCAAATACAAAACCATTTTTTACAGATTTTATGTGATTGGCACTAATTTCTATTCCTCTAATCATAAACTTTTTGTAGTCTATAAACATATATGCCGCTAAACTCCCTACAGATTCTGCCAAAGCAACCATTGCACCACCATGTAAAACTCCATCTGGCTGATGCACTCGAGAAGTAACAGGCATTTTTGCAACTACATAATCCTCACCTACATCTGTATAAGTAATATCCAAGGTTTCCATAAGTGTATTTTTACTTATAGCATTGCATTGAAAAATTTTTTGTTGCTTTTCGGATTCCGTCATTAACTAAATATTTGAAAAGTAAATTTAAGTGTTTTAATACTACACCCAAAGTATTGTAGCTATAAGTCAATGCTTTTTATATTTTTTTTACAGCCGTTAACCTCCTATTTGTAAATAACACTTGTTGTGTTTTAACATATCAAAACACAACAAACTAAATTAGTTTGCGTTAAAGAGGAAACTTTACACTTATGAAATTTTTAAAATTTATACCGTTAGGTATTTTAGCAAGTATTTTATGGTCGTGCCAAACAGAAGACACTTCCGAAGAAACTGCACCAACTACAATTACGCAAACCGCAAATATTGAAATGCGGAGCTTAATGGGTAGCGATGTTCCGGTATCAAAACAAGAAGACGGAACTTATTTAATTGGAGGAGAAGGCAGTGACATGGCTGCTTTTGAAGAAAATTTTGATGGAGCTAACTCCTCAGCCAATCCATTACCCGAATTACCAGGAAGATCAGCGATCACTATTGGTGGAAATGGTCAAGTACGAAAATGGCCTAATAATACTGTTATTTACAGAATAGGTAATATTACTGCACAAATGCGAGAACGTTTTGATCAAGCCATACAGGAATGGGAATCAAAAACAGCTATTCGATTTAAGGAGCGTACCGATGAAAACTTTTATGTGACTGTAAATAGAACCGGAGATGGTTGTAATTGTGGTGTAGCAACTATAGGTGTTTTCAGAAACCAAGGTTTTATACGAATTGGATCACAAGCTTCTGTAGCAATTATAATTCATGAAATTGGACATACTTTAGGATACTTACACGAACAAAACCGTGCCGATAGAAATGAATATGTAAATGTATTATTTCAAAATATTGTTGACGGCGCTGAAGATCAGTTTTTTGTTTCAGAAAACTCAATTCCTTTAACTGATGAACTTGATTTAAACTCTGTGATGATGTACAGGTCTTTTACTTTTTCTAAAGATGGAAGAAGCCCTACTATTGTAGATTTAAATGGAAATCCATACAGAAAAAATGCTCCTGGTTTATCTCAAGGAGATATTAACGGTACCAATCAAGCCTACCCTCCTACTGACCAAGAAGAAGAAGAAGAAACTACTACTGATGATACAACAACAGACGACACAAATACAAATACAAATACAGATACAGAAACTGAAACAGATACAACAACTGATACTGACGACGACGATACGAACCAGAGCGCTTGTAATGGTGTAAACGAATACAATCGTAATAATTTTTACCGTGTTGGAGATAAAGTAACTTTTAGAGGATACTTATACCAAAGAGATTTTTCTAGATGGATTTTATTAGGCTCTTGTGAAGAAGCACAAACAGCTGATATTTGTGAAGGTATTTCTGAGTACAATCGATCTATTAATTATGGAATTGGTAACCAAGTAACTTTTAGAGGTAATTTATACCGTAGAGTTGTAAATGGATGGTTATTAGAAGGCCAATGTGGTAATTAAAACCTAGATTATTTAATAATATAAAGAATTCAATAGTTACAGCCTTAAAGTTATCGTCTTATAACTTTAAGGCTGTTTTTTTTAAGCTAACATAGCTTTTGCTTAAAAATATTTTCATAATAGGTCTGGTATCCATTTATTGCAATACAGTAAATCAACAATATTAATTTTTAATTGGGCCGTTAACAAAATTGGAATTTGATACCTTTTAAAATAAGGCCTTTGTTTGTAATATTTTATGCTAAACAAATGTAATGAGCATAAAATTTAGTAGTAAAATGAAAGTAATTATTTCCTAAACTATACTTTTATACATAAATCATTAAAACCTAAATTCAGAAACTAAACCAGTTAACCTGTTTAAGCTATGAAACATTTAATTTTCATGATAATTACGACTAACCTTATGCTATCACAAACCATATTTAATTTCAACAAAGAAACGTTTTCTAACGAATGGATTGTTACTAACGATGTAGTTATGGGAGGTAAATCCTTTGGAGAGTTCACTGTTTCTAACGAAGGCCATGGCGTTTTTAAAGGAGAAGTATCGCTTGAAAACAACGGTGGATTTTCTTCTGTTCGGTATAAATTTAAAAAAATTGAGGTTTTTAATTTCACCTCTATAATTCTTAAAATAAAAGGAGATTGCAAAAAGTATCAGTTTAGAATAAAAGCGAGTTCCAGTGATTATTACTCTTATATAGGCGCTTTTGAAACTACAAACGAGTGGCAAGAAATCCAAATTTCGTTAAACAATATGTATCCTGCCTTTAGGGGTAAAACACTCAATAAACCCAATTTTAAAGAAAACTTTATTGAAGAAATCGCTTTTTTAATTGGAAACAAAAAACAAGAAAACTTCGAATTACTTATTGATTCTATTGAACTCCAATAGCTAATTTATCAAACTTAAAAAGTGGTTTTTTTAGTTAAAAAATATATGTTATTAAACATGGAATTAATCCAATAAAAAGGAAATAATCCATAAATTAGCAACATGTTTGCTTTAATTGATTGTAATAATTTTTACGCTAGTTGCGAAAGAGTTTTTAATCCTTCCCTAGCCAATAAACCCGTGGCTATACTTTCGAATAACGATGGTTGTGTAATTGCTCGTAGCAATGAAGCAAAACCTTTTATTCCTATGGGGGCTCCTGCTCATAAATATGAAGTTGAGTTTGAAAAATATGGGGTGCATGTTTTTTCATCAAACTACCCTCTTTACGGTGATTTAAGTCAGCGAGTAATGACTATTATCGAAAAATTTTGTCCTGATATTGAAGTGTATTCCATAGACGAGGCCTTTATACAATTTAAAGGCTTTGAATATTATGATTTAGAAACACACTGTAAATTAATACAAAACGAGGTACTTCGCTGTGTTGGAATGCCCATAAGTATAGGTATTGCTCCTACCAAAGCCTTGTCTAAAATTGCTAATAAAATCGCTAAAAAATTCACTTTTAAAACAGGTGGCGTATATTTTATAAAAAATGAAGAACTGCGTATTAAAGCATTACGATGGACAGCCATTGATGATGTTTGGGGAATTGGAAAAAAAATTGCTGAAAAACTAAAAAATCAAGAAATACAAACGGCGTATCAGTTTACGCAACTCCCCGGTAATTATGTTCAAAAACAATTTAGTATTGTAGGCTTAAGATTATATAAAGACCTTAAAGGAGAACCCACATTACAACTAGACGAGGTTAAAAACAGAAAAGCTATTGCTACCACACGCTCCCTTAAGCACATGACTTCGGACTACGAAATACTACGCGAGCGCATTGCTACATTTGCCATAACCTGCTCCGAAAAATTACGTAATGAAGATGGCGTTGCTAATATGATATATGTATTTATAAGAACAAATAAAATACGTGCCGATTTACCTCAAAATCATACTAATATTTGTTTACACCTACCCCATGCTAGCAACTCTAGTTTACTTATTTCAAAAGAAGCTATTAAAGCTTTAAAACTAATTTACAGGCCTAATTTTAAATACAAAAAACTAGGTGTTATTTTAATGGGAATTACCCCTAACAACAACCGTCAATTAAACATGTTTACTATTGAAAACCCTAAGCATGCTGTATTAATGAAGGTAATGGATAAGGCAAATAAAAAATGTGGAAATAAACTACGAATAGCTTCCCAAGATTTAGGAAATAAATGGAAAATGAAACAAAATAAACTGTCGCCTTGTTACACTACAAATTGGGATGATATTATAATTGTAAAATAAAATACATGAGCGTTACTATTTTTAAAAGAGCACCAAACAACACTGCTGTAATTACATTTGTAGATACTGGTATTTCTGCCGGATTCCCCTCACCTGCCCAAGATTTTGTGCACGAAAAATTAAGTTTAGACGATAAGCTGGTACATAATAAAGAAGCTACTTTTTATGCACGTGTACAAGGAGAATCTATGATTAATGCAGGGCTAAATAATGGTGACTTACTTATTATAGACCGAAGTATACCTCCTATTGACAAACGTATTGCCGTATGTTATATTGAAAATGAGTTTACCGTGAAACGATTATCCATACAAAACAAAGAAATTCATTTAGTGCCTGAAAATCCCGATTACCCTGTAATTAAGGTAACAGAAAACGATAATTTTATAATCTGGGGAATCGTTACCTATGTTATTAAAAAGGTATAATCCTAAAAGTGCATTAATTGCTCTAAAAACTCAAAATGGTAACGCGGATCCCCTCCACTGTATGAAGAAATTCTGGAAACCTCTTTTCCTTTACTATTAAAACCAATCAATAGCGGAAATGATTTTTTAGGATTGTATTTCTTTTGAAGTACTTGGTTTTTTGTACGTTGTTCTGGCGTAATGATGTCTTCTCTAAAAGGTAAATCTACTTTTAATAATACCACGTTTTTTGATTTTTCAATAAACGCATCGTCTTCAAAAAAATCTTTTTTCAATTGTTTACAAGGCGAACACCAATCGCTTCCTGTTAAATACATAATTAAAGGTTTATTACTATACTTCGCTTCTTGTTTAGCTTCCGCAAAATCGGTAAACCAAGCTATTTTATCTTGAGAAAAAATAGCTGAAGATAAAACCATAAAAAAAAATACAATTGCCTTTTTCATTTACTATCAGATATTATTTAAACATTGAAATCAAATTCCTTGCCAAAATATAAAAAATAAATTAGTTACGAATAAAATATTATTAGAATCAACTATCTAAAACTAAAAACAAGACAAACTATTTTCAACTTTGAATGGTGTTCTTACAGTATTAATCCTAACCCGTAGCGCATTAATAAAAAGTTGTGCATGCCTAAAATAGGCATTACCTTGAATAGTGACAAAACCTTTCAAGATGCACAACTTAAAAGCAATTTACCATAAAATCCTTGAAGTATTAAATAGTATTGAGCCCAAGGATAATTTTATTTTTCAAAAGCGTAAACCAAAACTCACGGATAAAGAATTGTTAGCATTGTCAATTACCTCAGAATATCTTGGTATTGATAGTGAGTATGATCTATTTAGAAAACTTCCTTTTAGTTTATCTTCAAAGATAGAACGTAGTGTTTATAATAAGCGAAGACGCAAACTCTTTCCAGAGTTAGAGTTAATGAGAAGTAAATTAGCTTATAAATTTAATCAAGATGAAAAATACTTTATTGTAGATAGCATGCCGCTTGAAGTTTGTAAAATATCGAGAGCTTCTAGAAGTAGAATATGTAAAGAACAGGGTTTTAGTAGTCCTAATAGAGGGTTTTGTGCTTCGCAAGATGCTAGATATTATGGGTATAAATTACACATGGTTTGTTCTGTAAAAGGTGTCATTGAAAGCCTTGATATATCGCCAGCATCCGTGCATGATATTCATTATTTGAAAGACATTAAAAAACAATTAAATGACTGTACTTTAATAGCTGACAAAGGATATTTGTCTTCTGAATGGCAATTAGATTTATTCAATTCTTGTAATATAAAGCTCAATACGCCTAAAAGAAAAAATCAAAAAGGAGTAATCCAACAACCTTATGTATTTAGAAAATCAAGAAAAAGAATAGAAACAATATTTTCTCAACTCTGCGACCAGTTTATGATTAGAAGAAACTATGCTAAATCTTTTGAAGGTTTTAAAACTAGAATACTAACTAAAGTAACTGCCTTTACTACAATTCAATACATCAACCAGTTTATACTAAATAGAAAACTCAATAACATTAAAGTATCTATTATTTAATAATGCACTACGGGTTAATCCTATTGTTTTATAATAAGCGGCAGTACGTTTTTATTATACTTTTCTAAAAACATATTGAATAGGCAAATAAACTCTAAAAATGGACAATTTAATACCCTCTCCAAAGCTATAAGGTTATAGTTTTGGAGAGGGTATTAAATTTATTTTATTCCAAATAAATAAAGCAATAAAATATGATTTTTACTGTTATCAAAGGAATCTTAATACAGCATCCCAAATACCTTAAAACACACTTATATAAATACAATTAAAACAAAACTAAAATTAAATGTACAAAACAAAACAAAAACTAAAAGCAAAAATAACAGTTACAGCACTCTGTTTAGCAGGGTCGGTTATTAATGCACAAAGTGACTTTCCTTTTTCTGAGATCGCACCTGATAACGATGAAGGATCTTTTAATACTACCATTAATATTAATGGAAACCCCGAAAAATTTAATAATTTACTTTTAGGTTCAAATGTTGATGTAAACACTATCCGATTAAGAGGTTTAAATAACGCTCCTTTACTCGGTCCAAACCTAGAAGTAGTAAATGAAAATAGAGGTTTTCAAGGTTTTAACTCACAAACTGCAAAGGATTTTATAGAAGAAAGAGATCCTGTAGTTATTCGTTTTCCTCAAGGGGTTTTTGCTAACTCCTACAACTGGGAGCAAGTTACAGACTCAAACGGTAATATTATTGCAGAAGCGGATTCAAGACATATTTTAGATCCTTTTATAGAAAATGGTAGAACAATATCAAAACACGATAGTCCGGCAACAGTACGCATTGGCTACCCTTCTTTAAGAGGTATTTTTGATAAGGCAATTGCAAATGAAAGACCATTAGATTTACTAACCGTTTTAAACGTAGTAGGTAATGACGGCGTTTCAAACGGAAGAAGGTGGGAATCTATGATAAATGATGGATTTGAGGTAGAAGATATGGAACTTGGAAATGAATTTTTCTTTAGAAGCCAACGTACAGGAACTATTAGTACTCCTAGCTCATGGAGAAATAGAGCAGAGCGAATTGTAACCAATATTCGTGGTAGAGCTGCTCGACTTGGTAAAGAAGTTCGCTTTGGTATTCCTTTAACATACCGAGCATCGGACACTATAGAACCTTTAGCGAGACGTGATAGCGACCAAGCTTTTAATGATGCCATTACACAAGATGAAAGCTTTTTTGATGCTATAGTAATACACAGGTATGTACGTGAACAAAGACAAAGTGGCATAAACCCTAGTCAACTTACTTCTGAAAACTTAAAGCGTTTATTAAGTGCTAGTAGGATTATGGATACTTCATTAAGTTATGCAAAGGCACAAGTTAGTGAAGAAAAAAATTCAATATGGCTTACCGAATGGGGGGTTGCAGGAAGTGAAGATGAAGGTATTGGTGCTGCTTTTTTAGGGGCTGCGGATACGTATACACATCTTATTAGAAATCAAAGAAGATTGGAACTTGAACGTATCAATTGGTTTTCTACTTTTGGATCGAATGCACAATACCGATTTGATGAAAATGATGAGAGATTCTCAACGGGTTATGGTCGAATTTACGAACATTTTCGTGGCTTACTTAGAGATTCTGAATTATACGAAGGTATTGTGGTAACTACCGATGATCTTGAAACTTCAAGTAAAAAAATATCCAAAGCTGTAAATGCAATTGCTGTACGTAAAGGTGATCAAAAAATAACTTACCTAGTAACTAATTTAGCGAATAGATCTACTCGATTAAACCTGAGACGTGAAGGAGAGCTTCAAACAGGCTTTGATGTAACACTTTCTGGTATGAGTATGGAAAACTTAACAACAACTACTCCAACAATACGTAATGCCGTTATTAGACGTAACCAAAATACCGTTAGTATTCCTCGTTATTCAATAATGCGTGTTGAAGTAACTTTTAACGAACCTGTAACTACCTTAAATACCAAAACTGAAGAAATAGCTTTAACTGAAGTTTCAACTGTAAAATTGTACCCCAATCCATCGACGGGGAGATTTAACATAGACTTATCGAATATTGAAAAATCTACTGTCACTATCAGTAATATTACAGGTAGAATTGTTTTCGAAACAACGACGACAAAAAGTAGTTTAAGCATTGGAAAAAAGAACGTGTTTCGTTCGGGTATTTACTTTGTAAAAATTAAAGATGCCAAAAACAATGTTTATAATCGTAGACTCTTAATAAATTAAATAATTATCTATACACGAATAAAAAATTCGTATCTATAAAATTGTGTAAACAAAAATGAGAAAGTCTATTAATTAGGCTTCCTCATTTTTATTAGTAATCTATTACAATTTAAATAAAATTTCTATTTACTCCATTCAATAATAGAATCTGTATTTAATTTTATATAATCTTTGTTACCAGCTTTAGTTGCCTTTTTTAAGGATTCTTTCGCTGCTACTATGGCTCCTTTAGTATCTCCTATTTTAGCTAAAATTAATGACTGTTGACGAAGTTGCCAAAACTTAGGCTCTTCTGTCAGTTCCATTGCTTTTATCATATACGTATTAGCTTTATCAATGTTTTGATCTGTTGATGATAAATATACTGCAGCTGTATAATAATCATCTGCACTAGGAGAAGCTTTTATTGTATTTTCTATATTAGCTAAAATGGTTTTATTAGCAGGCGTTTTTACAGGAACTGCTACATAAGTATTTTCCCACATAATTACTAAATCGGCACTATCCGTAGCAAGGTTATTTACTGCTATTGTGAATGATTCAACAGTCACAGGATAAGCTACGGTATTCACCTTAACACTTGCTGCAACTTTTGATTTATCCCATTGTTTAGGTAATCCCCAATTATCGGTATCCTTATAAAAAATTACTTCCCAAGTTGATTTCCCTGGCCTTGAGTAAACTGCATAAGTACCCGCCTCTAAAGGTGATTTACCCACGGTTACTGGTGTAGTAAATTGTACTGTAGTATTATTATTTGCCCCTGTTCTCCATAACGATTCAAAAGGAACTAAATTCCCAAATGCCTTTCTGCCTTTAAGGCTTGGTCGTGAGTAATTAACCGTAATTTCCGTTAAACCAACATTTTGTTTTAATGTAGCTGCTGGTGAGGGTTTAGGTGTTTTGATTTGTGCACTACTAGCCAGTGAAAAAACAGCTAACAATGAACTTAAAATAACTTTTTTCATAATTTTTTTTTATTGAATAAATTTGATGGTACAAAAGTAAATGAATACCGAAAACATTGTGTTAACAGTATCCTAATTGATTATTTTAAAAGGCCTTAATATCTATTACATCAGTACTAAAATTATTCCCCTGAGGAATACCTTTCCAATACCCTGGGTAATATTTTATCCAGTTTTTGGGTTGCTCCTTTTTATTTTCTAATTGGTTGTAGAATTGACTTTCTAAAATCTCTTGATTATCATATATCATAACCTGAAAGTTTCGAACTACGGTAGATATAAAATCAACTTCAGAGGATATTTCATTTTGTTTTCTTCTTCCTCTTACATTTTTATTTTTTTCAATAATTTTAAGCGGACGATCTATTCCGTATTTATCTTCTTGAATTTGTTCAATAAATTTTAATTGATATTTTTTACTGTTGCCTTTTTCAAAAATCATAGTTCCCTTGCGCCCCAATTCTTGATAACTAAGCCCTAGTAATTTTATATTTCGTAATCGTGCTACATTTTGATAATCAATTCTTAAAATAGCAAAATCGGTAGTATTCACATAAAAACTTCCTTTAAAGTCTTCGCTACCATTAGGGAAAAAATTAATTTGATACACCAAATTATCTCTATATTCTATAACGTCAATTAATTCAAAATCATACCGGCTTCGTTTTTTTATAAAATTCAAAGAAGAATCATCACTATAAAATATTTCAGAAAAAACATTATTAATTACTTTTTTAGTGTTCGTAAAAAAGAAGTTTTCATTTACTGCTTCTTTTTTACTTACTTCATTACGCATATCTAATAATTCTCCATCTTTAGAAAACATTTCTTTACCATCGGTTTTTATACTAAAAAAGCCCGACTTAATTTTAAAATAGGAATCTTTCTTAAAATTTCTATTTAGAATTTCTTCTAATTTGGTATTAAAAGCATCTAAGTAATTATTACTGTAAGTATCATAAAATTTTACTGCCTTGGATATGTCTAACTTATTATTTTTAGCTCCTTGATACCAGTCAGCAAAAACTTCGGTATAAAAAGCAGAAGTTTTAGGGATTTGATTAAGTTCTTCATTTACAAAATCTTGATTTATTTCTGGGATGGTAGATTTTTTGAACTCAATATTTAGTTTATTGATTTTATTACTGTCGTGTTGTCGAAAAAACAACTTCTTTTTACTATAATCTAACTCATAGTTATTTAAAGTATTTTCAGATACTTTTTCAATAATCTCTTCTAAACTGTAAGAGGTGTTACTAATTATTACCTCATTCATCGTAATAACTTCTCGTTCCAATTTTATATCACTCGTATTATTAGAAATATCTTCTAAAGCGATTTTAAAATCTTTGTAGCCTATTGAAATTATTTTTAATGAATCTATAGATTTTATATGTGAAGGTAATTCAATTTCAAAATATCCGTCACCATCAGCCGAAACACCTTTGTCGTCGCTCATAGTAATAATAGCATAAGGAATGCTTTCATTAGTTTCATTATCAACTACTGTAGCTTTTACTACCTGAGCCTGAACTTGAGTTATGCTAAAAAGCATTAATACTTTAATTAAAAAATAATTATTCATGTTCATCCGAAAATATTCAATATTAACTGTTTTGTCGTAATTATCTGGTAAACAATACGCTTTCAACATTTATTTTTAACCTTAATTTGACTGTGCAATATAGTTAACGTTAAAATTTCATTAAATAATTTGAATACACAGATGTAAATAAATTTATTTACAATATTTTTACACCACTAACTATTTGCAAATCAAATTATTATGAGCCAAAATACAATTATTCCTTATATTGTTAATTTAAATAAACTCATCGTTTTAATAATTGATAATTATAACGATATAAAGAGCACCGATCATTGGAATAAAAATGAAGAATTTCAAATAAAAATAAATGCGTTAAGACAAAAACTTATAAAGGGCTTTCCTTGGTATTGTGGTTCTACAATAGAAAAAGAAGAAAAAAAAGCAGCTAATACACTGTTAGAATTTGAAACGCAAAACCCTTTAAAATTACAGCAATACCTGTTAATTTCAGCTATAGACCACAGTAAAACTATTTGTGAAGGCCTAGTCGCTAATTATAATTATCAAGAAATATTTACAGAAATAAAAAATACTTGTGAAGTTCAATTGAAATTCTCAAAACAAGCTTTAAAAACTACAGAAAGTATAGCTATAAAACGCACTAAAGAGCTTTGTGCTTATTAGTATAAAGATAATTTGCTATGTTATTTCAATAGCATAAAAAATTAAACAGCTTGTATTATAAATTAAAAATCCCCTTGTAATAACAAGGGGATTTTTTGATTTATGATGACATTTTTCGATTTAAAACTAAATCCAAATAGTCATTTACTTTTTTCTTTAAATTTTTACGATGAACAATAAAGTCTAAAAAACCATGCTCTAATAAAAATTCTGATGTTTGAAAACCTTCAGGTAATTCTTTACCTGTTGTATCTCTAACTACACGAGGTCCTGCAAAGGCAATTAAAGCACCTGGCTCAGCAATATTAATATCCCCTAACATTGCGAAAGATGCTGTAATACCTCCTGTTGTAGGGTCGGTACAAAGTGAAATATAAGGTAATCCTTTTTTTGAAAGTAAACTTAGTTTAGCTGATACCTTAGCCATTTGCATTAGCGAATGCGCTGCTTCCATCATTCGAGCTCCACCAGATTTAGAAATAATCATAACAGGTAAGTTATGTTTAATTCCATAATCAACTGCACGAGCAATTTTCTCCCCCATAACACTTCCCATGGATCCTCCTATAAAAGAAAAATCCATACAAGCAACCACTAATTCCTTACCTCTGGATTTCCCTACCGCAGAACGGAGTGCATCTTTAAGTTTCGTTTTTGATTGCGCTTGTTTTAATCGATCAGAATATTTTTTTGTATCCTCAAACTTTAAGGGATCTTTAGATACCATATTAGCATCTAACTCCTTAAACTCGTTATTGTCGAATAAAATTTCAAAATATTCTTTACTTCCAATCTTTACATGGTAGTCATCTTCAGGACTAACATAAAAGTTTTGCGAAAGCTCTTTTGAATCAACTATTTTACCTGTTGGAGATTTATACCAAAGTCCTTTGGGGACATCTTTTTTTTCTTCCGTAGGTGTTTGGATACCTTTTTCAGTTCTTTTAAACCAAGCCATAATAGCAGTTTTAAAATAATAATTAGTACTACAAAAATGTCAGGTTATTTATTAAAATCAAAATAGATTTTAGTAGTAACCTGACATCATTTTCTATTTAAAGTAAAAATACTATAAAGTATTTACATTGTTTAAATCTTCAAAAGCTTTCTTTAAACGAGCAACAAAAGTTTTTTCTCCTTCACGTAACCACTTACGAGGATCGTAGTGCTTTTTGTTAGGTTCTGATGCTCCGTCAGGATTACCAATTTGAGTTTTCAAGTAAGCTTCGTTGTCTACCATATAGTCACGAATACCATCACAAAAAGCAAATTGTAAATCTGTATCGATATTCATTTTTACAGTACCGTAACCGATAGCTTCTCTAATTTCTTCTACTGTAGAACCTGATCCACCATGAAATACAAAATCAATTGTATTTTTAGCTAAACCATGCTTCTTAGAAACAAATTCTTGAGAGTTTAATAAGATTTTCGGAGTTAATTTAACATTTCCTGGCTTATAAACACCGTGAACATTTCCAAATGCTGCTGCAATTGTAAATTTATCACTTATTTTACTTAACTCAGTATATGCATAATCAACTTCTTCTGGCTGAGTGTATAATTTAGATACATCAACATCAGAGTTGTCTACACCATCTTCTTCTCCTCCAGTAATACCTAATTCGATTTCTAAAGTCATTCCCATTTTGCTCATGCGCTCAAGGTATGTTTTACAAATTTCGATATTTTCTTCGATTGGTTCCTCAGAAAGGTCAATCATATGAGAAGAATATAATGGCTTTCCTGTTTGCTTAAAAAATTCTTCACCAGCATCTAATAAACCATCAATCCAAGGTAATAATTTCTTAGCACAATGGTCTGTATGCATAACAACAGGTACTCCGTAAGCTTCTGCCATTAAATGAACGTGCTTCGCTCCTGCTATTGCACCAGCTATAGCTGCTTTCTGTCCATCATTAGATAAACCTTTACCAGCGTTAAACTGTGCTCCACCATTAGAAAACTGAATAAATACAGGTGCATTTAATTCTGCTGCTGTTTCTAATACTGCGTTAATTGTATTTGAACCAATTACATTTACTGCAGGCATTGCAAAACCTTTTTCTTTAGCATAATTAAATAATGCTTGTACGTCGTCTCCAGTTACTACACCTGGCTTAATATTGTGACTCATTGCTATAGTTTTATAATTTTAATAGGCGCTAAAGTAAGGAAATTCTATTGATTTTTATCTAATTAGTTTTTTACAAAAATCCCTACAACGTTTTTGTAGCTTATTTGATCGTAAATATTAAAAAAAAATGAAGTAAAATTGCGAATAATATCGATAATCAAATTGATATAAATCAACTTCTTAAACTATTATAAAATAACGCACTTTATTAAAGAGCTGTAAATTTTACTGTTTTAAAATAATTGAAAATAGACTAAAAGAAAAAACGGTATCAAAAATTTCTTCTTAATACCGTTTTTCTTACTGTTTTAAACAGTAATTAGTCTGCTACCATGATTAAAATAATTTTATTAAAATTAGCAGCGCTGTTTATTACTTTTCTATAATCTTCGTAAATAGGTACTTCAACTATATTTTTATTGTAAAATTCTTTAATAGTAACTTTTAAAAAACCTTCTTCTACAGAATAATTAGATTTAAAAGAAAAGAAGATTTCTTCTCCCTCTGCATAAGATTCATTGATTACCAAATCTTCAACATTTTTAAAAGAATACCCTTCAGGTATTTTAATAGTAATATCACTTTGATACGTGCGCTCAAAATCGGAATGTATTACTAGTTTTTTTTCTTTTTCTTGATACATTTCTAATTGAGGCCCTATTAACTCACCTACTTTAAACAAATATTTTCTTCCAGCATTATCTACAAATGTTTCCGTTTCAATGGAGGCTTTCACAATTAAAGGAACTGCTCCAAAATCGTTAGAAGCTGTATTTACTGCTGTAACATCTACAATTTTCACATCTTCTTTTATAGATTTCACTACTCCATCTAAAGCTTTCTTTTTACTTTCTTCTTTCATTATACTCATATACGGTTGTAAACCCAAAGCATAATAACCCGTCATTATTCGGTCTAATGAAATATTTGTTTTATTTATATTTTCTGTATCAAAAACTACATTCATTTTTAAATCGTAAGACGATTTGTCGAAATTAACAGGCTCAATATATTTTACCTCACCCACAGCAGATTCAAAATCTCCTATTTTTATT
Organism: uncultured Aquimarina sp.; assembly: GCA_937958985.1. Taxonomy (GTDB): domain Bacteria; phylum Bacteroidota; class Bacteroidia; order Flavobacteriales; family Flavobacteriaceae; genus Aquimarina. The sequence goes on along the minus strand of CALGLV010000009.1, from coordinate 50,742 downwards.
CTTTTAACAAATAGTCCTTTATTATCGGTTAACATACCATTCGGAAACCCATAACGTGACCCGTAATTTAAGGGTTCTAAGTATGTTTTGCTTTTTGGAAAAAAGAAAAGATAATCTTCTAAAATATTATATGTTTCAAATGCATCATCAAAAATCAAGTTTTTTCTGTTAGAAGTTAATACTACTTCATGTTCAATATTTAACTTATTAAACATTGAAATATAAAGAGATAATAATCCGTTCTCGCTAGCTGTATTCGAATCAATAATACTTGATATAGCATCTAAGCTAGTATTTGAACTTGCTTTGTTAAGATAAATAGAAGATTTTATATAGTTTTCTATTTGTCGAATACCTTTATCATCGTTAGTGGTTACCCCTATTTTTTTAAGTAATTTTTGAATTTTACTTGTAACTTTCTTATCCGTTTCTGCATAGTATTTAGTAAATATAGTTTGAGCTATATTTCCAAATGAAACAATTTCTTTATTTGGAGTTGCGTAATTACGATCTAATTTAAAACTTACTTGTTTTAAGCTAGTTAAATATGCTGAACTTTCCTCTGTTTCTAAAGCCTCAACATCTTTTAAATTTAAAGTCCAATGGTTTCTTTCTTTTACCAAAGTATCCTTTAATATCTCTTTAGACTCATTATATGTTTTAAAAGCAAATTTTAAGTTAATGGGAGCAAAAACTTCGAAGTCAACATTCTTTTTAAAGTAATTATCTTGAAGTAATACACGCTTGCCCGTATAGTTTGGATATTTTTGAATTACGAAAAAGTACTCAATAAAGCTTCCTTTTTCAATACCTTCCATAGCATAGTATTTACTTACCGTTTGCCTCTCATTATCTCGTGATTCTAGTATTTTAGAATCGTCTAACTCTACTATAATTCCTTCTTTAGAAATTACACGTGCTTTATTTTTTAATATCCTTGAACCTGGTATAGCTGGTAAATATACTTTGTTATATTTTTCAATCGCATCGTTTGAGTTTAACCAAAAAATATTGTGAATTAGTAAGTTTTCTAACAATCCACCATTTTCAATAAAAACAAACTCACTTATTCGTTTTTCTTTAAGTGCTATTAAATCTTTATCCTTATGGTCTGTTTCATTAAATGAAACGATTGGGTTTTCTTCCCATTTATAATCATCAACATAGTTTTTATTTTGGGACCACAATAGGTTAATACTACATGTTATGTATATGGAAACTAATAAAATTCTATTCATAAATATTTTTTTATATTTTTTTCAAAACCACAACATCCTTTTGCTTTTTATTGACTTTAGCAATTATTGAGTTTAGGTTTTGTTGTTCTTTTAAGTTAAGAGAGGTGAAATTTTGTAGGATATTATAAGTCATAATAATTTTATCTGTACCTACAATTTTATAAGTAATGTCGCATTTAAAATCTGCTTGACTATAATTGAAATCTTTAGGCACAAAATCAATAGTAGTACCGTTAGGGATTTCCAAAACACTAGTTAATTTGGTATTGCTTTTGTACTGATAATCTTTACCACTTTTACGATCTTCAGGTGTTTTAAAGTTATCAATCCCTTCAAATAAATTCATATTCACAAAAATCTCATTATCGTAGGTACTCACAAAATTTTCAATATTAAAGTTATAATCTACCGTAAATGGTTTTTCGTAATCAAATTTATTCGTTTCTAAAAAACTATCGATTAAGCAACGGTTAGATCCTTTTTCTAAAACACTCTTGTAAAAATCCTTTTTATCTTTATCTGTTTTAATATATTCCAAGGAATTAAAAAAGTCAATTTTAGGATAACCATCTAGTAGCATTTTTCCAGTACCTACTATTTTTTTATCGTTAATTTTAATGAATACTGAATCGGTGTATTTATTTGTTTCTGCGGGAACAAAAGGGACTTTTTCAATTTTAAATTTGTTTTTATGAATACCAATCAACGCCTCTTTTCCTTGTATAAATGACGAGGGCATTTCCAAAGGTAAATACCTCCCTGTAGCATCTAAATAATAAACCTCATCATTTGCTGTGATGTAACTTAATATCATATGATTATCAACAGCGGGTGTAGGTAGCTCTTCGTATGTATAAGGGATACTACGTGTTCCTATCCATGTTAAATACCCATTTAATTTTGCTATTTTAAGCATTTCTTTTAAAATACTAGAGTTATCCTTGCAATCACCATATTTTTGAGAAAACACTTTATTGGCCTCTCTCGGAACAAATCCACCCAAGGCGTATTCAAAAGCAATGTATTTTATGTTTTCCTGTACCCAATAATAAATAGCTTTTACTTTTTCTATTTCCGTTTCTTTAGTGTTGGTTAAGCTCAGCACTAACTTTTCAAGTTCGGTATTAACAGAATCGTTATTTACATTTTCAACCAAAGAATAATACCAATTGTATAAATTTTGCACACTACCTGAAACTTCAATGGTTTCGCCTTTATAATTGTACGATTTAATAATAGGTACTATTGTAGGCAATCGTTTTCTAAAATTTGGAGCAGAAACTTCTAAATCAATTTTATCGGTATCCTTTCTTTGCCAAGTATGCTTAGTGCGCTTTTTTGATTTTTTTACGTTGTATGCTACATTTTCAAGCTTCTCAAAACCAAATTTTTTGAATTCTATATCAATACTATTATCTACAACTATAGTAAACTTAGTATTTACTATAGGCTCTAAATTTCCAAAATAGTGAGAGGTTAAAAATCTTGGGTTTTTAATACTACGACTATAGCTTTTTTGAGTTTTAACACCTTCCGATAGGCCTTTATAAAGAAAGTTTATTTTCTTAGTATCATCATAAAAGCTTTGACTTTGCGCGTCACTTTCTATAAAATCGGAAACTTCGTTTTTGATGTATTTTTTACCATCAAAAATATAGCTCGCCGCTTTTAAGTTATTTATGTCAGAAAAAGAAGAAAAATTAATTTCTTGCTTGGCTCCAAAATTAGCGAATTGAGAAAGATAAATACGCTCTTCCAATACCGATTCTTTAATTTCAATTTCGCCTTCAATTAATTTAATATCAATGGTGACTTCGTCGTTGGTATTTATAGAATGATCGTTAGGATACTTCTTTTTTAACGAGTAGTATTCTTCTGAAAATTGAGCATTTATAGAACTTGCTATTAAAAATAAGAATACAATTATTTTACATTTCATATTAATACAGCTTTTCATCAATAATTGAACCATTAAAATAGTCTCTTTCTTTAACTTTTTTCCCGCTTTCATTAAAATACTCAACTTTACCATGAATGGTTCCGTTTAAATAATTGATTTCTTTTTTTACGTTACCATTCGAATAATATAATTTTCGAACACCGGTTCTGTAACTACTATCGTAAATAGATGCTTCTTTCAATGTTCCATTAGGGTAATAAACCTCATCTTTCCCACTACTAGAGCCTTTTGTGTTGTGTTGATCTAATCGGTGGAGTTCTCCATTATCGTGGTATTTTTTATAATCTCCTATAAATTCACCATATTTCATTTGTATGTCTGCCGAGGGTTTGCCATTTTCAAAATAAGCTTCTATTTTACCCGATTGATTTTGTAACGGAATCATTGGTTTTAAAACTCCATTTTCATCATTATAACTATACCCTAGTAATTCATCATTATGATAATAGCGTACAAATTGTAATTTGCCATTGGGTGCAAAAAACTTATAAGTACCATGAGGTTTATCATTTCGGTATGAAAATTCTTTTTTAATTGTTTTTCCATCTTCATAATATACAGTTTCTACCCCTTCTTGTTTTCCGTTTTTAAAATTTTCAACTTTACTTCGTTTTCCATTTACAAAATATTCCACCGTACCGTTTAAATCTCCGTGATTGTACGTTGCTTCTTCTGAAAGCGAACCATTATCTTCAAAAACTTTCCAAATACCATGTTTTTTACCTAAAAAATAATTGCCAGTTTCACTTAGTTTTCCATTAAAATGATACTTTTTACATTCACCATGTTTTACCCCTCCTTCGTAACTATAAATAGTATGTTTTTTATTATTGTAATGCTTGTATTCAAGTTTTCCCTTTTCAGGAAATTGATTGAATGATTTTTTTTCTAATACAGATCCATCTGGTTTGTAATACGTGATTTCCTTTAACTCACCATATTCATATATTTTTTCATTGTATAATTTACCGTCAACAGCAAAGTTTTGATCTAAACCATGTATTTCATCCTTGTGATAAAACCTAATTCTTGAAACGGTACCGTCTAGGTAATAGCTTCGCCACTCTCCTACTGCTAAACCATCTACATAATACCCTTGGTATTCCATTTGACCGTTTTGGTAATAACCTACGGCATATCCGTTTTTTTCGTCGTTTTTAAAATTGGCTTTATTATTAACTTTTCCATCTATAAAAAACCAAGTAGTTTCACCCTCGTTATTTCCATCTTTGTTGTAAGACTCTGACTCTAAAACTCCTTTTTCATAGTATTTCCAGTTACCTTCTCTTCCTCCCTTAACATTATATAAACCTTCATTAAGAATACTACCCATAGAGGTATAATCTTTATAGGCTAACTTTCCTGATTTTCTTTTAGCATCATAAATAGGAGTACCTTGCTTATTAAAATGCTTTACAGAAACAATTAAACCATTTTTATATAAATAATCACTCATTAACTTTCCGTCAATATCGTATTCTTTATAGCTTCCTTTAAGCTTTCCTTTACTATCGTACTCAAATTCTTCTGAAATGGTTCCATCTTCATAAAACTCTTTCCAAACACCCGTTCGTGTATCGTTTACATAAGTACCTATATTGGCTTTTTTACCATTTTTAAAATATGTAGTGTATATTCCGTTTAAACTATTATTTACATAGTTTGTTTCCGATCGTTTACTTCCATCTCTGTAATACGTAATTTCTTCTCCTGTAAAAACCCCATCTTCATAAGTTATCTCTGAATATTTCTCTCCTGTATTGTAATATAATTTATAAGGACCATTAAGCTTTCCTTCTTTATAAATTATACTTTTTTCTGGAGTCTTTTCTCCCAACGCATAGTACGTTTTAAATGCACCATCCAATTCATCCTCTTTAAAAACCTTATATGTTTTTAACATTCCGTTTTTACTATAAGCAAAGTATTCCCCATTAAGTTTCCCCTCCTTATAATTGTATTTATAAGATACCTTACCGTCTTTGTAAAATTCTAAAACCTCTCCGTCTGGCTGGCCTTCTTTGTAGTTGGTTTGTTGTATTTTATTTCCCTCTTCGTCGTAAGAAAACCATACTCCGTTTTTGGTGCCATTTTCAGAAAATGTTCCTTCTCTTATAAATTTTCCTTCACTATTATACACTTTCCAATTACCAATTTTTAAATCTCCTTGTACTTTACCTAATGCCAAAAATGCTTTTTCATCGTACAAATAGTCTACTAACTGATTTTGACCTTCAAAATTTTCCAAATTATCTTTTGAAATAATTGCTTGCCATTTAGCATTAGCTTCTACTATAAAATTTATAATATTCGATTTATTTTTAAGAACATTTTTTTTGTAGGAAGGGTTCTCTATAGAAAAACAGATTGTGTAAATAAAATTATCAAAATTATCAGAAGATTTTATCCATTTAAAAAATGGAATCATTTTTTTATCCCAAAAATCTCCTTTACCCTCTAGCGTATCTAGTTGTTCAAATAAAACTGTAAGCTGTTTTACTAAAGGAATTTTAATTTTATTTTTGATTTTGTATTTTGTATTTAACGCTACACCATTGGACAATACCAAATCTACATTTTTAAATGCTGAATCATCTTCAGTAAACTCTATACCTCGAGCTTCTTCTTTACTTTTTCTGGAAAACGATGCATTAACTACTTTTAAATACTCAAATGAATTTTGACTATCCGGATTGGTAAATAAACTCATACTTAAAGACATTAAAGCCTGAGAAAGTTTGCGTTCTATATAATACAACTCGCCCATTTTGTAATGAGTATCCTTATCAAAAGGACTTAAAAACAAGGATTTTTCTAATATATCATAGCCTTTATTCCATTGCTCATCTTGAAACAACACCAACGCTTTATTGTAATGTGGTTGATAAGCCTTAGGATATTCTTCTAATAAATCATCGTAAAACTCAATTGCTTTTTCTTTTTTACCCCAACGCTCGTAACTCACGGCTCTATTAAGCAATAAAGAATACCTGGACTCCCCTTTTGTTTTAGGTAATGTTTTGTTGATATAATCTACTGCTTTTTCATACTCCTCATTTTGTAAATAAGCATAAGACTTTGTTATTGATAATGTGTTATAGATGGAATCATTAACGTTTACCTTATCTATTAGCCTTGTACAATCATTATAGTTGTTTGCCGCTAAAGCTACTGTTAAATCATCTTTAATATCAGCGTATGTGGTATTTTCTATTTTTTCTTGGGCATATAGAGTTATACCCATAAAAATAGTGCAGATAGTTAGTCTTAGATTCATCAAAATATAAATTAATAGTTTCGTAAATATCTATTATTTAGATGAATTGATAAAATTTTAAACTGGAAACAAACTAATAATTATAAACATTGATAAAATTTTAATTACTTGAGTACAGATCTTGAAATTACTATTTTTTGAATTTCACTGGTTCCTTCATAAATCTGAGTAATTTTAGCATCGCGCATTAATCGCTCTACGTGGTATTCTTTAACATAACCATTACCTCCATGAATTTGTACTGCTTCAATAGTAACATCCATAGCAGCTTGTGAAGCTACTAATTTTGCAGTTGCACTAGCTAAGTCGTAATTTTTACCCTGATCTTTATCAACAGCCGCTTTATAAACGAGTAAACGTGCCCCTTCTATTTGGGCATACATATCTGCCAACTTAAAAGCTATCGCTTGATGGTTACAAATTTCAGTTCCAAATGATTTTCTGACTTTTGAGTATTCTAAGGATCGTTCGTAGGCACCTTGAGCAATCCCTAATGCTTGTGCTGCAATTCCGATACGCCCCCCTGATAATGTTTTCATGGCAAACTTAAATCCAAAACCATCTTCACCTATCCTATTTTCTTTAGGCACTTTAACGTCGTTAAAAATAAGCGAATGCGTATCACTACTTCTAATTCCTAATTTATCTTCTTTAGGTCCTATTTCAAAACCATCCCATCCTTTTTCAACAATAAATACATTAATTCCTTTATGTTTTAATTCTGGATGTGTTTGCGCGATTACTAAATAATAATCGGCAGTACCACCATTAGTTATCCAATTTTTGGTACCATTTAAAATATAATGATCTTCTTTTTCAATAGCAGTGGTTTTTTGAGAAGTAGCGTCACTACCTGCTTCAGGTTCTGAAAGTGCAAAGGCACCTAATTTTTTTCCTGTTACTAAAGGCTTTAAATACTTATTTTTTTGCTCATGTGTGCCATAGGCATCTAAACCCCAACATACCAACGAATTATTAACAGAACATATCACACCTGCCGAAGCATCTACTTTTGACAACTCTTCCAAAACCAATACATAAGATAAGGTATCCATTCCTCCTCCATCGTATGCTGGGTCGTTCATCATTCCCATAAAACCCAATTCACCCATCAATTTAACTTGTTCTGTTGGGAAAATTCTGTTTGTATCTCTCTCTATTACTTCTGGCAATAAATGCTGCTCTGTAAAATCCTTAGCAGCTTGTTGTATCATTTTATGCTCTTCCGTTAATTCAAAATTCATAGTTACTTACAATTAATTGTTATGCATGCATAATATAGTATATCTATAAAAGATACGAAAACATTTGAGACAAAATTAATCTTTACGCCATTGTTCAGATAATTTAAATATTTCTGTAAGAATTGCTTCTTCTTGCTCGGAAAACTCTAACGACCTACGGTCCATTACTTTAGTTGCAACTTCAAAAGCTTTATTGGTTTTATAAGTAACAAAACCTGCACTACCCCCCCAACTAAAACTTGGAATAAAATTACGAGGAAAACCACCTCCAAAAATATTAGCACTAACTCCAACAACGGTACCTGTATTAAACATGGTATTAATTCCGCTTTTAGAATGATCGCCCATCATTAGTCCGCAGAATTGTTCCCCGGTGCGTGCAAACCCTTCTGTTTCATAATTCCAAAGTCGCACTTCAGCATAATTGTTTTTTAAGTTTGATGTATTGGTATCTGCTCCAAGATTACACCATTCCCCAAGTACTGAATTTCCTAAATATCCATCGTGCCCCTTATTGGTATATCCAAAAATTACTGAGTTACCAACCTCGCCTCCTACTTTACTATGTGGGCCAACGGTAGTTGCTTCGTAAATTTTGGCGCCCATTTTAACTGTTGAACTTTCGCACAAAGCAAAAGGTCCCCTAATAATGGCACCCTCCATAACCGTAGCATTTTTACCTATGTACACAGGACCACTAGAGGTATTAAAAATAGCGCATTCTACAGAAGCACCTTCTTCTAAAAAAACAGGGTGTTTCCCTATTACAGTATTCGTTTCTGATAAAGGCTCACTTGCTCCTTCTTCGGTTAAAATAGCAAAATCTAACTCTATAGCTTTGGCATTGTTTTTAAAAATATCCCAAGTATGCTTTACTATAATAAGTTCTTCGTCAAAATTTATTTCAGTGTATGCTTCTAAATTAGGCTCTTCACCTTCCTTAACACAAAAAGCAATAAGCTCGTCTTTAGTGTAAATGGCTTCACCAATATTTAGGTTTCTTATTACAGTTACTAATTTCTCTGTAGGCACCACCGAGCCTAAAATAAATGTATTTGTTTCTGCCTCAACCATAGGCCACTTATCGGTTAAATATTCCTCGGTAACCGTTGTAGTTGTTGCTCTTAATAAAAATTCCCATTTTTCTCGAATAGTCATTATTCCTATTCTAATATCTGCAACAGGACGCGTGTAGGTAAACGGCAATAAGGCTTCACGATAAGCACCATCAAATAAAATAAAATTCATTTACTGTAAATTTAGGTTGAAAAACAAACTATCTGCTAAAGTACTACTATTGTAAATTTTTATCTAAAATATATTTGTACTTTTAAGCAACAATCAACACTATAGTATGGAAGCGTCCATGTCGCCATTTAGCAGTAAAGATTTACTGCCACAAGAAGAAAAACTAGAAATTACTCACGATAAGAGAAGCCTTTTTATAGGAATCCCTAAAGAAAATTCAGAAATTGAAAGTAGAGTATGCTTAACCCCCGATGCTGTAAATTCGCTAGTTGCTAACGGTCATAAAATATTAATTGAATCGGGAGCTGGTTTACTTGCTGGTTTTAATGACAAAGATTACAGCGAAGCTGGGGCCGAAGTTACACACGATACCAAAAGGGTTTTTGGTTGTAAAATTATATTAAAAGTACAACCTCCCTCGTCGGAAGAATTAGAACTTATTAAGCCTGAAGCAATCCTTTTATCTGCATTGCAATTAAAAACATTGTGTAAAGAGTATTTTCAAACTTTAGAAAAAAAGAAAATTACTGCTCTTGCATTTGAATTCATTAGAGATGAAGATGGCTCCTACCCTGCAATACGCTCTTTAAGTGAAATAGCGGGTACTGCTTCTATTTTAATTGCTTCAGAAATCCTATCGAATGCTAATGAAGGTAACGGTGTTTTAGTTGGAAATATTACTGGAGTTCCTCCTGTTGAAATTGTTGTTTTGGGAGCTGGTACTGTGGGAGAATTTGCGGTAAGATCCGCTCTTGGACTAGGTGCCAATGTGAAAATTTTTGACAATTCAATTAATAAACTTCGTTGTATTCAAACCAATATTGGCCGACCATTACACACCTGTACCATGCAACAAAAGCATTTAGTTAAAGCTTTAAAACGTTGTGATATAGTTATTGGTGCTGTTCGCGGTAAGGATCGTTCTCCTATAATTATTAGCGAAGACATGGTTTGTAAAATGAAAAGAGGAGCAGTTATTATAGATGTTAGTATTGATATGGGAGGCTGCTTTGAAACTTCAGAAATTACAAGTCATAAAAACCCAACTTATACCAAAAATGGAGTTATACATTATTGTGTACCTAACATACCATCGCGTTACGCAAAAACGTCTTCAGTTTCCATAAGTAATATATTTAGTCCATATTTGCTGCAAATTAGCGAATCAGGCGGATTGGAACATGCAATTCGCAACGACAAAGGACTTAAAAATGGAATTTACTCTTATCACGGAGTACTTACTAATAAAGCCATTGGCGAATGGTTCAATTTATCCTTTAGAGATATTAACTTATTAGTTTTTTAAAATGACATTTGTACAACGTTTATCTTATTACAGTGGTGGTTTAATACTGGGTAGTATAGTAGTGATTTTTTTCTTTTCAGGTAAAAAATCTTCTTGTGACTATAGCCCAACTTCAAGAACACTAAAAAACATTAGAAACAAAGAGCGTTATTACAGCCCAAAGTCTATTAATTATTTACTACAAAATAAAATAGACACTGCTTCAATTTCTGCCTTATTAGAAAATGGAAAAGTAGATTTTGGTGAAAGTAATACCGAATTAGATTCTTGTAAAATATATGTTATTAAGAGTGCTAAAAAAAATAACGTTCAATTGATTTTAAATATTGAAAACTGCGAAAAAAAAGCAACTATACTTAGTATTTTGAAAAAATAGTAGCTTGTTTTTTTGATTTTCAAGTCTCCAACCTATAAACAAACTCTTTTAAAGTAGTCGACATACTTATTTATTTCTTCACTCTTTAAACTTCAACAATAACAAATACCATGTTTTGAAGTAATTCTATGGTAATAAATAAATATAGAGTTATTTTTGAGGAATTATTCAGAATTTGAAATTACAACCTCATGCAATCCATAAAATCAAAAGATTCTATAGTATATTTTCAAGAAGAAACTTACGTTAAGCTTAATAAATACTTAAAAAAAGCAAGTCACAGTACTATTTTTATTTTGGTAGACACCAATACGCATGAACACTGTTTAGCTTATTTTATGAGTCAATTAGAGGTAGATACCCCTATTGAAGTAATAGAAATTGAAGCTGGTGAAATCAATAAAAATATTGAGACTTGTAGTGGTGTTTGGAATGCACTTTCTGAGCTTGGTGCCGATAGAAAAAGTTTACTTATTAACTTAGGAGGTGGTGTAGTTACCGACCTTGGTGGTTTTGTAGCTTGTACCTTTAAGCGTGGAATTTCATATATTAATGTACCTACTTCTTTACTTGCACAAGTAGACGCCTCTGTGGGAGGAAAAACAGGCGTAGATTTAGGGAATTTAAAAAATATGGTTGGTGTTATTAGCGAATCTGAAATGGTTTTAATTGACACTAACTACTTAGAAACACTTCCTAACAACGAGCTTAAAAGTGGTTTTGCTGAAATGCTAAAACACGGTTTAATTACAGATGCCAATTACTGGCAGCGATTAAATCAAATTAAAGAGTTAACCACTACCGATCTTTCTAGCTTAATACACGAATCCGTAACTATAAAAAATAAAATAGTAACGGTTGATCCTACAGAGCAAAACATTCGTAAATACCTGAATTTTGGCCATACATTGGGGCACGCTATAGAATCTTATTTTCTAACGCATCCAGAAAAAACAACCCTGCTTCATGGTGAAGCTATTGCTATAGGGATGATTGTAGAATCTTTTTTAGCTACCAAATTAACGGGTTTAAAAACTGAGGAATTAGATATAATTAGCAAAAATTTCTTAGCCATATATCCAAAAGTAGTAATTCATAAAAATGACTACCAATCCATTATTGATTTGTTAATATTTGACAAAAAAAATGTAGGTGGTAAAGTTCTTTTTGTACTTTTAAATAAAATAGGTGAAGCCGTATTTAATTGCGAAGTACCTAAAGACTTATTAACGGATTCCTTAGATTATTACAACTCTCTTACATGATCAAAATAATTAAATTTATATTTAAAATAGCTGTGGTACTTCTTGGTATCACAGCTATTTTGCTTTTAGGAATTTACTTAACCTACAATAGTGAGCTACCAAAAGGAATTCCTGGAGAAAAAGCTGATAATTTAGCCTATAAAATAAGTTCAACTATTGGCTATGAAGCTTATCAACGCACCGATTTTATAAGTTGGGATGTTCAAGAATACGCTTACCGATGGAATAAAGTCAATAAAACTGTAGTTGTTGAATGGGACAATAATTATGTTTTATACAATCAAAATGAACCTCATAATAGTGTAGTTGCAAAACCAGCGAATTGTTCTGATACAATTAAAAAACAATTAATAGCTAAAGCTGAAAGCAAATTTAATAACGATTCATTTTGGTTGATAGCTCCCTTTAAATTTTTTGACGCTGGTGTTGAGCGTATTTATATAGAAGCTACCGAAAATGAAAATGCCTCGTTGTTAATTACGTATAAATCTGGCGGAACTACTCCCGGGGATAGCTACCAATGGTTTGTTGATGAAAATTTTATGCCAACACATTTTAAAATGTGGGTACAAATTATTCCCATTAATGGGGTAACTGCCACATGGAGTAGCTGGAAAAAAATGGACACAGGAATTAATTTATCTCACGAAAAAAAGATTCTAAACCTAATCCCTTTTCCAATAAGTAATATAAAAGCTTGGAATAATTAATAATCATGAAAATTCTCTTTTTTTATATATTATCTTCATTAATTGGTTTGTGCTATTCGCAGCAAAATACACCTAAAATTAATGGAGCCAATTTAGTAGCTCCTCCTTCCTCCGAAATAACTTACATAGCCGATCTTAAAAAAACAAATACCAATTGGACTGCTGTTATACCGTACGCATTTATAAAAGAAAACACTGCTAATGTAATTTTCGATACTAAATTTCAATGGTGGGGCGAACGATCCGAAGGGGTTGAACAAACTATTAAAAAAGCGAAAGCTGAAGGTTTTAAAATTATGCTTAAACCCCATATTTGGGTTTCTGGAGATGGCTGGGCTGGTGATTTTACTTTAAATACTGAAACGGATTGGCAACAGTGGGAACAATCGTACACCCAATATATTTTAACTTTTTGTAAAATCGCTAATAAATATGATGTAGAACTTTTTTGTATTGGAACCGAGTTGAGACAGGTTGTTAAAAATCGCCCCTTATTTTGGAGTCAACTTATACTAAAAATACGTTCTATATATAACGGTAAACTTACCTACGCTGCCAATTGGGATAATTACCAAAATATTACTTTTTGGCAAGAGCTAGATTACATTGGTATTGATAGTTATTTTCCGTTATCAAAAGAAAAATCGCCTAGTATAAATTCGTTGCAACAAGCATGGTACCCCATAAAAACTAAACTTAAAACGTTTAGTAATTGTAATGCTACCCCTATTCTATTTACCGAATTTGGATATCCTAGTACCGAATTTTGTACTTCAACACCTTGGAAAGAAACTAGTAGTTTCGTTGCTAATCAACGTACGCAATCCAATGCTTACGAAGCTATTTTTAGTGTATTTTGGAATGAATATTGGTTTGCAGGAGGCTTCTTTTGGAAGTGGCATATTTCCGACACTACTAAGCGGAATTACAGTAAAAGCTACACTCCTCAAGGCAAAGAGGCTTTACAAGTTATTGGCAAATGGTATAAAAAGTAAGACTTCTTTTCTTTTATTTAAGTCATAAGCTTATATTCGTTAAAACCTAAAACACCTAAAAAAAGCTTGTATACTGTAAAACGATATAAAACTTCTGATTTCAATGAATGGAATCAATTTATAACTACTGCAAAAAATGCTACTTTTTTATTTCATAGAAATTTCATGGAATATCACAAGGACAGGTTTGAAGATTATTCGCTTATAATATGCAAAGCTAATACAATAGTGGCTTTATTACCTGCTAACATTAGTGATAATCAAATACACTCACATCAAGGCTTAACTTATGGTGGTTTGCTTCTTCCTAGCAATGTTGGTGTTTCAAAAGTAGAGGCAATTTTTGAAGAAATCTTAACTTATTTCAAAAAAGAAAACATTCATTTTTTAACACTAAAAACAGTTCCTTTTCTTTATCACAAAAATTCTGCCTACGACTTAGAGCCTATTTTTTTCAAGAAACAAGCCCCTATAATTAAAAGAAATCAAGGTTTTTATATTAATTATAACTTGCCTTTATCAATACATAAAACTAAGCTTAAAAACTTCAGAAAGGGTGAAAGCTTTAATTTTATAATTACTAAAAATTCTAATTTTAAAAATTTTTGGAATGAAATTTTAATTCCTAGGCTTCAAAAAAAACACGGTGCCAAACCAGTACATACGCTTCAAGAAATTGAAACGTTAGCTGAAAAATTTCCTGATAATATTATTCAATATTGTATTTTTAAAGAATCTGAATTATTGGCAGGTATTACCGTATTTAAAACAGAAAAAGTAATTAAATCTCAATACGGAGCGACATCAGATAATGGTGAAAAGTATAGAGCGCTGGACTATTTATTTATTCATGTTATTGAAGCTTATAAAAAGAAGGGATATGATTACTTTGACATGGGAGTTATTAACAACAATTACTCGCTTTTAAAGCAGAAGGAAGAACTTGGCGGTTCTCAATATATTCAGGATGTTTACCAATTAAAATTAGCTTAAATGCAAATTCCTTTTTTAAATTTAAAAGCTGTAAATCAACCCTATGAAAAAGAATTCAAATTGCAATTTGACTCTTTTTTAAGTAGCGGATATTACATTTTAGGAAAATCGGTAACAGCTTTCGAAAAAGAATTTGCTGCATATTGCGGAGTCACTAATTGTATTGGCACAGGTAATGGTTTAGATGCTCTTACCCTAATTTTTAAAGGGTATATAGAGCTAGGTGATTTATCTAAAGGAGATTGCGTTTATATAGCTGCAAACACCTATATCGCTACTATTATAGCTGTTCAAAACGCAGGATTAATTCCTGTTTTGGTAGATGCCGATTACAATACCTTTAATTTAGATGTTAATTTACTTCCTAAAAAACCTACTGCTAAAATAAAAGCAGTAATGGCAACTCATTTATATGGGCAATTAGCTAATATGAACAAGCTAAGAGCTTATTGTAATCAACACAATTTATTACTGCTTTCTGATGCTGCACAAGCACACGGAGCTAAAAATAACGGCAAAGCAGGCGGTTTAGCAGATGCTGCTGGCTTTAGCTTTTACCCTACTAAAAACTTAGGTGCTTTGGGTGATGGTGGCTGTGTTACAACAAATAACAATAAACTTGCTGAAGTAATACAAAAATTAAGAAATTACGGAAAAGCATCTAGTACTGAAAATGATTACATAGGCATTAACTCACGACTAGACGAAATTCAGGCTACTTTTTTATCGGTTAAGTTAAAAAAACTAGATCAAGATAATAACAAACGAATTGCTATTGCTAATAAGTACCTAACCGAAATTGTTAACCCTAAAGTTATATTACCTAAAATAGAATTAAGTTTGAGCCATGTGTTTCATCAATTTGTAGTAAAAGTTGATAATCAGCAGGACTTTATAAATTACCTTAACAGTAACGGTATTGGAAACCTAATACACTACCCTATTCCTCCACATAAGCAAAAAGCCTATAAAGGATATTTTAAAAATGAATTTGCGGTTACTGAAAAATTAGCAAAACAAGTTGTTAGTATTCCTATAAACCCCATTCTTAAAAAAAATGAGGTAAATTATATTATTGAAAAAATAAATAACTACTAACTATTCAAAGGTGTTCGATATTCTTATAAAATCATACAATAGGCCTTACTATTTGGATAGATGCTTGTATTCGATACAACAATTTGTTGTCGACAATAATTATAATTTAGTTATACTAGACGATGGTACTCCTGATATTTATTTAAATAAAATTATAGAAAAATACCCTAAAGTAACCATTCATAAATCTTCCGCTTATGCGGAAAAATCAGTAGCTGCATTAAAAGGGCTAGCACCCAAAAACAATACAATCCCTATCGATTTATGGATTGATGGTGCTAAAAATGCTTCTAATTATTTTTTATTACTTGAAGATGATATTTGGTTTACAAAAAAAGTCCGCCTTTCTAGTTTAATAGAAAATATGAAATCAAACAAAGGTGTTTTTACGAAACTATTTTGGTTAGGGAATAATGATTTAATTCAAAATAAAAAAATCATACAAAACGATTTTTTAAACTACATCACTCCAAAAATACCCTTTAAAAGTCCTTTTTTATTTTGGTTCTTTTTTAAAGTAAATAGATATAAAATCCATAAAATATCGAAATTTCTTAAAATATATACTGTAAAAAAGAAAAACAGCTATTATTCTATATACAGTGTGGCTGGCGTATTTTTTAAAAAAGAGTATTTTTTAGAATTGTGGAAAAATCATAACAATTCTGTAGATGAAAAACTACAGATTTTAAATGCTTTAAAGTTTATAAGAAAAAAAAAGAGTACTAATTTTGCTTACACTAAAAATGAATACCTAAAAACAGGTTTTATTTCTTCGGCAACTAACAAGTCTTTTATTAAAGAAAAGTGCGATATGCATCAATTAAATGCTTTTTTTAATAAACTATGGTTTCATGAAAAATTTGACTCATACAAAAACTTAAAAGCTGATTTTTCTGAGGATTTTATAGAAAACTTACTTTTAGATAATAATTACCCAGCCAATAGTAGCGAATGGAAAAACTGGTCAAAAGCTTTTAAAAATCATTTTAAAAAAATGGGGTGTAATTTAAATTAAGCCATGCCTGTAAATAAGGAAATTAACGCTAATAAATCTATTCTAAAAGCCACTAGTGTTTTTGGTTCTGTAAAATTGTTTAAAATTTTTTCTAGCATCATTACTACTAAATGTGCAGCAATTTTACTAGGTCCTTCTGGGGTAGGTATTTTAGGCTTATTAAAAAGTACAATCAATCTTATTTCTTCCGTATCGAGCTTTGGATTTACAATAACCGGAATAAAGGAAATAGCACAACATACACCTATAGAAAAAAATAATACTGATGAGCTAAGAAAATCTATTTCTACATTAAAACAGTTTGCATTAATAATTAGTATAATTGGTTGTATTTCCACTCTTCTATTCTCTAAAAAAATAAGTCTTATTGTTTTTAAAACTGAAGCTGAATATTTATGGATAGTACTGCTGTCTGTAAATTTCTTTTTTATTAATTACAACACTTGCATAAGAGCTATACTGCAAGGGTTACGAAAAATAAAACTAATCGCTTTGTCGGGTATTGTATCTGCTTTTATGGTAGCTATATCGACTATCCCTTTCTATTATTTACTAGGTATTAAAGGAATTATTCCGGCAATTTTAGTGTCTAATTTTATGGGAGTGATTGTAAATACTTATTATTTAAAAAAATTAAACTTATCCCCAAAAAAAATTAGCTTTAAACAGTTTTCTGTAAAAGCTAAGGACCTTCTAAAACTAGGTTTTCTATTATCTTTGAATATTATTTTTGGGTTTATAACTAATTTCTTAATTAAATTATACTTAGAAACTTACGGAAACACCGAAGCTACTCTTGGTTATTATGAAGCTAGTATAGTAATTTTTACCTCGTATTTCGGAATTGTATTTTCGTCTATGGCTATAGATTATTATCCTAAATTAACTAGTATACGCGATCGTAACAACGAAATAAAAACACTCGTAAATCAGCAAATTGAAATCGCATTATTGTTAGTAACACCACTAATTGTACTTATGTATTCTTTTTCTAAAATTGCTTTGAAAATTTTGTATTCAAGTGAATTCGATAAAGTTGAAATAATTTTCACTTTTGGACTACTAGCAATCGTTTTTAAAGCTGTAATATGGCCTTTAGGTTTTATAATATTAGCAAAGGACGACAAACGACACTATTTTTATCAAGAGTTATTAGGCGATTTTTTAAATATACTTTTCTGTATTCTTTTTTACCAAAAAATAGGATTAATAGGCTTAGGACTAGCCATGTTTGTTAACTACCTATTGTCAATAATTTATATTTATTATTTTATTCAAAAAAAATACGATTTTTCATTTGAAATAGAAACAGTTGCCATTTTTGTAGTTTCATTTGCCTTAGCTGCTTCGGCTGCATTAGCTACGTATTATTTATATGGTATTTACCTAAAAATAATTTTAGGGATATTAATTATTGCTTCAATTAGTTATTCCTTCTTTCTTATTAATAAAAAAACCGATTTAATTAACACTCTTAAACAAAAAATCAATTTTTAAATAATTATATCTACTTCCACTATATACTACTACAAACCTAATACTTATATTTATAGTATTAATTCTATTAAAAATGCACAAAAACAGTAAGCTAACGTCCGAACGTTGTGTAGTATATATAAATGAAGAAGAGTTTGATTTTGAAGTTAAAGGGAGCTTTTTCGAAGGAAAAGATGAGCTTTTATTTAATACATCCGATAATATTTTATCAAATGTTAGCTGGCAAAACAGTGGTTTTTCTATCCTAAAATTATTTACGGAAGCATCTTTTTTAGATTTACAAAATTCAATTACTACTAATATAATTGAAGGTTTGCGTAAAGCCAACATTAAAATTAATTCGGATAACTTTAATTTAAAAGACTATCATAAATACGTAACAAATGCTGAAGACCATTTTGCGGTTATTAATCATACTAGAAATTTACGTAACGAAGATTTAAAAATTGATATTGAAGCTTTAGAAAAATTATTATCAAAGCATCTCAAAATAAAATTATCTTCAATTATAAAAGACCTAGGCAGATCACATATACAAATTAGAATAAGTAGACCCGATTCGTTAGATATCAACCCACCACACCGAGATAGCTACCTGGATTATTATAAAAATATACTAAACATATGGATCCCCATTTCGGGATGTAACGATAAATCGTCTTTACCCATAGTACCTGGTAGTCATCTTATAAATGAACGTAATATTATTAGAACCGATGCTAGAAGCGCTTACGTAAATGGGAATATTTATGCGGTACCTTGTATGTTAAAGACCGTAGACGGCCCTTTTAAAATGATTCGTCCTAACCCTAAAGAAACCGAAGCCCTTATATTCACCCCTTATTTAGTACATGGTGCTGCCGTAAATTTAAATAGTGATATTACTCGAATATCTTTAGAATTAAGGTTTGACAAATGCTAAAGGTTTTTTGTTTTATAAAAAGACTTTAAATACAGTATTGCATATTTAAATGCTAAACTAATATGCTTAGTTTTTATGGCTATTTTAAATTCATGTACTATTCTTATCTTTAAAACATTATAACTCTTAGCTGTTTTATTTTGATTATATGCTTTTACACAAACTTTAAAAGTTGATCGCTCTTTTCTATATTGATTTTTTCTAACTGTTTTAGCTAAAGAACTATGTGAAGTTTCGAGAATTCTACGTTTAACCGAAATAAAATCGTCGTAAATGTAGTCGTACACAAAAGAAGAGCGAACCCAAAAATCAAAATCTTCATAATCTAAGGTTTCATCATAGCCGTTTAAAAAATCATAAACCTCTTTTTTAACACACATTCCACAAGCATTTACATAAAATGCTTGGAGCAGTTCATGGTATAAATTTCCACTTTTAGGAATAAAATTCATAACATAAGGTACACCCGTATCTGTTCTATAAAAAGTATTAAGTACTTCTCCTTTTTCAGAAATATTTATAATATTCGAAAAAGAAACACCTGCATCACTGTTTTTTTTAAAATTTCGTATATGATTAGCTATAGCATTGGTTTCCAATAAATCGTCTGTAGCTAAATCTATTATAAATTTTCCTTTTGCCTTTATATATGCTTTATTGAAAGACTTTGTATGACCTAAATTTATTTCATTATCTATAAAAAAAATATTATTTAAAGCGTTTTTATTAAGCCATTTTTCAATTACAGTTTTAGAATTATCTGTACTATAATCGTTAACAATTATTATTTCAATATTTTTATACGATTGGCTCAATACCGATTGTAAAGATGCTACTACATAGTTTTCGTGGTTATAACACAAACAAATTACAGTAACCAGTGGTAAAGGATCGACAGCTGCTAACAAATTATTGAGTTTCTATACAATTGAATGAATTGTAAATAATATATTTGAAATCAAAAATACTCTTTTTAATGAAGTTTGAAATTTTATTATCTACAATGTTCCGAACTGATTTAGGTTTTCTAGATAATATCTTTAAAAATAATAATCTGCTTGATTATGATATTTTAATTATAAATCAAACCACACCAGATAAACTCCTTAAGGTTCCTACATCTAAAAAAATAAGAATAATAAACTCTTTTGAAAGAGGAACAGCTATTAGTAGAAACTTAGCCATAAATAACGCCAAAGGAAAATTTTGTTTAATTGCCGATGATGATATTGTATACGAGAAAGATTTTGAAAAAGTAATTTTGAATGAATTCAATAATTACAAAGACGCTTATTTGTTAAGCTTTGAAGCTTCTAATTATAAAAAGATACCACATCAAAATTACCCTAAGCAACAGCAACACAACAAAAAATCCTTACGGCCTATACATAATATTGTAATGTGCTTTAAACTAGAATTAGTAAAAAAACACAGTGTTTTTTATAATAAATATTTTTCTTTGGGTGGCAAATTTGGAAATGGTGAGGAGTACCTGTTTTTAAGAGATGCTTATAAAAAGGGATTAAAAGCATATCACATAAAAAAAAATATTGTTTTTCACGATAGCTTTTCCTCTGGTAAAGCTATGAGTAGCGATAGTATTATTCATACAAGAGCTGCCCGAAAAAATCATTTTTATAACACTTACTTTGCTTTAGGTTGGCTTTGTAAATACTTGTTTTTTTTATACAGACATAATTTTATAAAAGCAGCTGATTTTAAATCAAAATTTATGGTAGGTTTAAAAGGAATAAATGATTATAATGAATTACTAAAAAAAGGTTTAATTAAAAGACAAAAATAAAATGGCTACTGTTAACGAATGTACAATTATTGATGTTCCAAAAATTTTAGACCAACGTGGCAATTTAGCTGTAATTGAAAAACAAACCCTTCCGTTTGTTTTTAAGCGTATTTACTATCTTTATGATGTTCCTAGTAATGCCTATAGGGGTGGACATTCACATAAAGAGCAATCCGAATTCTTAATAGCCGTAAGTGGTAGTTTTGATGTAGTTTTAAACGATGGAAAACAAACAAAAAAAGTAACATTAAACAAACCTAATAAGGGGCTATTAATTACTACAAATATCTGGCGAGAACTCACTAATTTTTCATCAGGAGCGGTGTGTTTGGTTTTAGCTTCCGATTTTTTTGATGAAGGTGATTATGTTAGAAATTTTGAAGAATTTGTCACTCTTAAAAAGTAGTTTACTCTACAAAATTTTTAAGCTTTATAATGTAAATCCAAAGAAAAGTGGGTAATTTTAAAAAAACTCTTTCCTTTAAACTAAGGTTACGCTCATCAATTTGATTCTTTAAAATTGCTATTTTTTGTTTATTATTACCACTTTCATGTAAAAACCGTACGATTACTGAAAAGCGGTTTTTATCCATAAATTTCTTTAAATAGAAATTATTTTTTTCTTCGTTTCTATATTTTTGGGTGAAAATAAATCGATATTTTCCATTTTTTGATTTTGACAAACTATCAGTAACTCCTTTATCTATAATAACCGTTACTGTATTATTAAACACATAGGAATTATTTACTCCTAATTTAGTCCACAGATCTGTATCCTGACCCGATTTAATAGTAACATCGTAAGTATTTTCTATTAACACCTCTTTTTTAATACAAGTTGTCGACGAAGTAGCAATTGAATTTAATAAACTACTTTTAAAAAAATCATCAATTATAACTATGTTATTTGAAGATGGCAAATAACTAAATTGAGTATCTTTTGTTATTCTATTGGTAAATTGAATTTTGTAATTATTACAATAAATAGATTCTTTAGGGAATTTATTTATTGCCTCTATAAATTCTGAAAGATGATTAGATTGCCAACAATCATCGGCATCCAATAAAGCAATATGTGATCCTACAGCTTTTTCAATTCCTGAATTACGAGCTACCGATACTCCTGAATTTTTTATTGTAAAACAATGAAGTCTTTTATCACTTATAGTCTTTAACGTTTTTAAGCTATTATCTGTACTTCCATCATTTATTACAATAATCTCGAAATTTTGGTAATTCTGATTAAAAACAGAATTGAGTGTATCTAAAATATACCCTTCTTTATTATAAAGAGGTATAACTACTGAAAATAAAATTTCTTGGTTTCCTAGCTGCATTTTTTACTTAATGAACAAAAATATCCTAATCTGTAACAGTTCAACAAAAAAATACTCGGGTTTTTTCCAAGTATATTTCGCTTCATGTGTTTATTAAATTTGCAAAATATACAACTGAATAACTTAACTACTTTAATTTTATTTAAAAAAACATATGTTTTCAATAATTGATTATCACTTTCTTTTATCTCACCTTTTAAGTAAGCGTTGTAAAGCGTTTCGGCTGCTAGTTCTTTTTTTTTAAGATATGACCTATTATCCTCTAAACCTAAATGAAACACAGCATTGTCAAGGTGATGTACAACCTTCTTTTGCTGCTTCAGCTTTACAGCAAAAATATTATCATAACCATAGAGATTACCTTTTAAAGAATTATTAATTGTAGTAAATACATTTTTTTCAATTAATAAATTAGCTGAACATATTGTTTTGTATGGCTTTTTAAGCCTTACTTCATAATCAACACCTTCTTTTTTCAATCCATAATTTAATCTCAAATTCTGATTATTTTCAATCGTTAAATCTTTATAGGTTACCCCCCCAAAGCAAACTTTAAAATCTTTTTCAGTTATTGCTTTTAAATATGTTTTTAAAAAAATTTCCTTTTCGGGGATTACATCAGCGTCTAAAAATAATAACCAGTTATGGGTTGCAAGATTCGCTAACTTTTGCCTTGTTTCGGTGCGCCCAATATTTCTTTCGTTTTTCACAAATGTTACTACAGAATTTTTCTCTAGTTCAGAATTATAGTTATTACTAGAAAAATCATCACAGCATATAATTTCAAAATTATAATTTTCACGAATTAGCTCTTCTTTCAATTTTAAAATTAAATTTTCAACATTATAATTGTAAATTGGAATTAGAATTGAAATCATATAAATTTTGTTGTGATTTAATAGGTAAAAATATGACTTTAGACAGAGTTTCAATAGCTGAATTAATTTTTAATAAACTAAAACAGGATTCAGCTAATCTAAAAGAACAATTTACAAAACATAATAATAACATAGCTCACTTATTTATAGACGACTTACTTCCCGAAAATTTAGTATTAAAAATTTACCGTGCATTTCCACAACAACAACAAACTGTTTTAAAAAAAAGTTTAAAGGAACACAAATATGTAGGAGTACAAATGAATCGTTATAATCCTTTATTAGAAGAGGTTATTTTTGCTTTTCAGCAACCTAAAATAATTAAGTTAATTGAAGAAATTTGTGGTTTAAACAATTTATTCCCTGACGAAAATTTATATGCGGGAGGAGTATCAATGATGCAAAAAGATAATTTTTTGAATCCGCATTTAGATAACTCTCACGATAAAGATCGGAATAGATGGCGATCTTTAAATCTTTTGTATTATGTAACCCCCGACTGGAATATTAAAAATGGAGGTAATTTGGAGCTTTGGCCGAATGGACCAAACAAAAAACCTTTAACAATACACGCAAAATGTAACCGATTAGTAATAATGGCTACTCACAACAACTCTTGGCATTCGGTAAGTAAAGTAACAGCTAATAAAACGCGCTGTTGTGTATCGAATTATTATTTTAGTAACACTGCTGTTTTTGAAAATTCAAAATTTCATGTAACAACTTTTAGAGGAAGACCGAACCAAAAAATTAGAAATATTTACTTAAAAATAGACTCTTTTACTAGAATGCAAATTCGTAAAATTTTTAAAACTGGAATAATAGAAAACCCTCATAGATACTTAAAGAAATAATATCATGAAATCAAAAATATACTTAAATTTCCTTTTTATTTTTACTTTTATTTATTTTTTATTGACCATTATTGGGTTTTTATATTCTCCAAAAAAAGAATTTTTTCCTTTTTTTCGTTGGGATTTATATAAAAGTGTTCCTCAAGAAATAATAAAATATGATATTCTTTTTGGTAAAAAACAGAATTCTTTTTTTAATTTAAACCAACAAATTCACCAAAAACAAAAAGTATTTATGTTGAACTCTTTAGGGAATTGTGAATCCATTAAATGCAAAAAAAAATATTCCAAAGTTATTTCAAAATTTATAAAAACAGATATATGCGCTGTTTTTGTATCAATAAATAGCTCAAAAAAAATAGACACTTTAGGGTATATCTATAATAGTAGTTTCAACTTAAAAAGCTGTAATAATGAATCTAGAAACAATTAAAAGTCATTGGTTTTGGAAATACACTATTGGAAAAAATAAAATTTTTGATAAAACAGAAGCTATTAATTCTAATATCTTAATTTGTGCTAAAGTATTCTATACTATTTTATATACTGTAGTAATAAGTAATATTTACAATATAGAAACTTTCATAACAACCCCTATGACCCATCCTGAATGGGCTGTTTTTTGGACACAAATACTTCCTTATTTTCCTTGGCAAATAATATTTATTGTTGTTTGTTTTTTTTCAAACACAATAACCCTTTTTAATACACATCAAAGAAAATATAGAATTATTAATTTTATAGCTTTTTTCTTTCTTTTTAGTGCTCTTAACTCTTATCCTAAAATCAATCATAATTTACATACTGCACTTATTCCTTTATTTTTTCTTTGCTTTATCGATTTTAAATCACATAAAGCTTTAAATAACACTTTAATTTATGCCTCTGCAATTGGAAGCTTACTTATAACTTATTCTCTTTCTGGATTATGGAAAATACTCGCTGCTATTAAACACTTATTCAAAGGAGATAAAGGGAGTTTTGATATGAATGCAATGACAAGGTATATTGAGTATAATTACACTTATTTTGAACCTAATTTAATTGCAAAATGGTTTATTGAACATGAATTATTAGGCTTTATATTATTGTGGGTAGGAATTCTATTAGAATTTTTTTCTGTCATAGTTTTTTTCTTTCCAAAATTTCATAAAATATGGGGTATTGGCTTAATCCTTATGCATATTGGAATTGCAAATGTATTAGATGTTCATTTTGGTTACGTATGCGTAAGTATTGTTCCTTTATTAGTATTATCTCCTTTTAATGATGACTTTTTAAAAACCAAAACAACTTAAATTATATTTATGCACATTCCTCAAAACCTTCAAATTAAAAGCTTTGCCGAATACAAACAATGGTACAAACAAAGTGTAGAAAATCCTGAAAAATTCTGGGACGAAATTGCAAACCAGTTTCTTTGGAAAAAGAAATGGAACAAAACTTTAGAGTATGACTTTAACACCCCCAAAGTAAGTTGGTTTAAAGGAGGTAAACTTAATATTACTGAAAATTGTTTAGATAGGCATTTAGAAAAATTAGGTAATAAAACAGCTATTATTTGGGAACCTAACGACCCTGACGAAGAAACTCGTCACATTACTTACCGACAACTGTATGTAAAAGTTTCTCATTTTGCAAATGTGCTTAAAAACAACGGCATTAAAAAAGGAGATCGCGTATGCTTGTACATGCCAATGATACCGGAACTTGCTATTGCAATGTTAGCTTGTGCAAGAGTTGGTGCTGTTCATTCTATTGTTTTTGCGGGTTTTTCTAGTACAGCTATTGCTAGCAGAATTAACGATTCGGAATGTAAAATGTTAATTACCGCTAACGAGGTTTATCGAGGAAATAAAAGGGTAAACTTAAAAGAAATGTGCGATGAGGCCCTAAAACAAACTCCAAGTATTGAAACCGTAATTGTTTATCGACGTACAGTAGAGCCTACTCCTATGAAATCCAATCGAGATAAATTTTGGTTCGACGAACTTCAAAAAGTATCTAAAGATTGTGCTGCCGAAGAAATGGATGCCGAAGACTTGCTATTTATTTTATATACCTCTGGGTCTACTGGAAAACCCAAAGGCATGGTTCATACTACTGGTGGGTATATGGTAGGTAGTACTTTTACATTCCAAAATGTGTTTCAACCTAACGAAAATGATATTTATTGGTGTACTGCCGACATTGGTTGGATTACAGGTCATTCCTACATTATTTATGGTCCTTTATGTGCCGGTGCTACCACTGTGATGTTCGAAGGAATCCCTAGCTACCCCGATTACGGAAGGTTTTGGGAAATTTGTGATAAGCTAAATGTAACCCATTTTTATACCGCTCCTACAGCGATAAGGGCACTTGCTAAACACCCCTTAGATTATGTGAAAAAACACAATTTACAATCATTAAAAATTTTAGGAAGTGTTGGCGAACCTATAAATGAAGAAGCCTGGCACTGGTATAACGATCATATTGGTAATGGAAACTGCCCTATCGTAGATACGTGGTGGCAAACAGAAACTGGAGCTATTATGATATCGCCTTTGGCAGGTATTACTCCTACTCGACCTACTTTTGCAACCTTACCTTTACCTGGAGTTCAACTGGCTTTAATGGACGAAAATGGTATTGAAATTGAACAAAAACCTATTCAAGCAGAGGGTAGATTAGCTATAAAATTCCCTTGGCCATCAATGGCTCGAAGTGTTTATAATGATCACGAGCGTTATAAAAACGTTTATTTTTCTCAGTTTAAAGGCAAGTACTTTACTGGAGATGGTGCCTATAGAGATGCCACAGGAAATTATCGTATTACAGGGCGGGTAGATGATGTTGTTATTGTATCTGGTCATAATTTAGGTACAGCACCGATTGAAAATGCTATTAACGAGCATGAATTAGTTGCTGAATCTGCTATTGTAGGTTTTCCTCATGAAGTTAAAGGAACGGCTTTATGTGCTTATATTACCTTACATGAAGGGCATAATGAATCTGATAAATTAACTAGCGAAATAAAAAAACTAGTAGCCGATACTATTGGACCAATTGCGAAACCTGATAAAATTATTTTTGTTGGTGGACTTCCGAAAACGCGTAGTGGTAAAATTATGCGCCGTATTCTAAGGAAAATAGCTTCTAACGAAACGGATGCTTTAGGAGATATTTCAACGCTTTTAAATCCCGATGTGGTTGATGAAATTATTGTTGCTTTTGGCAAGTAAAAGCTTATTAAAACTAAATGTAAAAGAGCCTAATTTATATACTAAATCAGGCTCTTTTATATTTAAATAACATAATTATTTTCTAAACTCCAATAGAATTTCTTTCAATTACTTCGCTATAGGAAAACCTATTTTATGTCCTCGTTTACCAAACCATAAAATATATACATAACATATAAGCATTACAAAAACGAAAGCACTTTTAAAATCCAACCCTAAAATTGAATTTTCGTAAAGCCAGCCATAAAATGGCGGTATAACTGCTCCTCCTGCAATACCCATTATAAGCAATGCTGATCCGATATTGGAGAACTGTCCAATATCTCGTATACCTAAAGGAAAAATAGCTGGCCACATTACTGCGTTTGCAAAACCTAAAGAAGCTAAACAACCTACGGCTATGGAGCCTGTGGAAAAATAAGAGCCTACCGTAAGGATAATTCCTAAAATGGTAGATATAATTAACCAGTTTTCTTGTTTTACGTATTTAGGAATCAAAATGATATTTACTATATATCCCACCAATAAACCTACTAAACCAAACACTGCAAAAAATTTGGAGGTATCTTCTGAAAAACCCAAGTTTTTACCATAAATCGTTATTAAATCGCCTGCCATAACTTCGGCTCCTACATAAAAAAAGATAGCTATAGCACCTAAAATAACATGTGGAAATTGAAAAACACTAGTTTTTCCTTTTGATAAATAAGTGACACCAGAACTATCGGCTGAGGCTTGTTCTTTTATATCGGGTAATGAAGATTTATAAATTACAAAAGCTATAATTAATAAGAAAACAGCCATTATAATATAAGGTACTTCTACCCTACTAGCCAATTCATTTAACAACTGATTTTTAACAGCTTCATCAGTTACAACATCTAATTTATTTTGAATTTCAGAAGCATTTTTTAAAAGAATAGAACCTAATAAAACATTTGCAAGAATCCCTGCTAGTTTATTGCATATACCCATAATACTTATGCGTGTAGCTGCCGATTCAATATTTCCTAATAAACTAACATAAGGATTTGCTGCGGTTTGTAATAAAGCCAACCCCATACCTACTATAAATAAACCTGTTAAAAATATACCATAAGACCTATCGCCTGCGGCAGAAACAAAAACCAAACAACCTATGGCCATTATTGTTAAACCAACGGTCATTCCTTTTTTTGTTCCTAGTTTACTTAGTATCCATGAAGATGGAGTAGACAAGAAAAAATAAGCTGCAAAAAAAGCAGTAGTTACATAAAAAGCTTGTTGATCGGTTAGCTCACAAGACTTTTTTAAAAATGGAATTAAAATTCCGTTTACCCAAGTTACAAAACCAAAAACGGCGAAAAGAACACCTATTATAGTAAGTTGGTATAAATAATTGCTTTTAGATTGAGTTGTTCTTGTTGTTGTTGTCATTTGGTAAAACCTAATTAATTATTTGTACTAGAGTTAGCATCAATTGCCTTTCCTTCTCTATCTCTAGTAAGGTTAGCCATTATTCCCGTAGGTTCACTAATTATATCTCTTGGATCCGTTTCTTCTTCCTCTTTATTTTTTTTTGCTTCTTTCTTTCTTTCTCCTAAAGGAATTCTACCTATTAAATACCCCAATAAAAATGAAATAAAAATAATTATAGCAATTTCAATAAAAGCTGTAGACCTGTCTAATGGATTCATATTTTCAAACATAATTTATTTTAATTGCAGTATAACTCCTTTTTCAACATTACTCCCTTGGGCTTGTTTCTTAGCATTAATAATAATGTTGTTGTAAGAGATGCCTTGCTTTTTTAAATATCCTTTTACCGAGTTCGCTAAAGTCAAACCATATTGATAGTTATCAAAAGTACTTTGGCTTTCATTTGAAAAACCCGTTAAGTAAATAAGTTGTCCTTTCTTGTAATCAGTAATAAAATTTTTCACCACTGCCACTCCTTTTAATTTTGTTCCTTTAAAAGCAGTATTTGCAAGTGTAATGGTTTTTATAAAATTTACTACTTTGGGTTTTGTTGTTGTTTTTACTTCAGGCTTAATTACCGACACTGTATTTTGGTTAACAACAGCTTGTACGTCGGTTACTGTTTTAGAGTTAGGTTGTACAACTGCTGCTTTAGCGTTTAACTCTTGAGTCCTTTTATTTTCAACGATTTGAATAACTTCTGTATTTTTCGCAACTGATTTATTTACTTTTTTAACAGCAGGCTTATTTATGTTAATTTTCTGTACTATCGTCTTAATTTCAGTTGATTCCTTTTCGATTATAGTAGCATTTTTTACGACAGAATATTTTTCTGTTTCGACTGTGTATGAAACTCTTTTAGGTTTTTCTATCCTTATTTCATCATACACAGCTTTTTCCTCATCGTTTTCTACTGTATTCAAAACCCCTTCTTTATCCAAAGTAGTATACTCATTTTCTGTTAATCCCTCTTCATCAAGCAACGCTATGTTAACTTCTATTCCTCCTTCAAATGTATCATCTTCATCGAACCCGATCACAGTTTGCTGCAACTCGGTGACTATCATTTCTTCAGTAATATTTACTTCTTTTAATTTCTCCTTAATATAATTGGCTCTACCAATAGCTATAGTCGAATCTTCACTAATATTGTAATAACTATAAATAGAAATCAAAATAGTATCTGATTCTTTAATCTTACTTTTAATAGTTTGATTAAAAGAAGTTAATCCTTCCGGAATTATAACTACGGTATCGTTTTGCTTTATCAAAAAATTACGTTCATAATCGGTAATCAATTCATTCGCATAATAAATTTCTAAAGGGTAACTATAAAGAGTGTCTAAAACGGCGTTAGCTAATTCACCCGCATCTGTTTCAGTTGTATCTAAATCGGAATGACTCTCTATTACTTCGTTAATACTTGATTGTGTTATACCCTTTTTATTATCGAATGCAGTTTCTTCTATCAAATTATCACAAAGTCCCTTGATTACGCACACGTAATAACTTCCCGATAAGGAAAACCATATAACTAGTATACTAAAAGCTAATGCTATTCTTTTCATAAACTCGTGGAATTAAGCCTAAAATAATACAAAAATGAGTTTCGGTAACATTTATTGTAAAATAATGATTAAAAAAGTAGCTTAGGATGTAATTAAACTGATAGATTTCTATTATTTTTGTGCACTAATTAATACTATGAATATTATATGTACACATCAGCATCATTTATATGTACTCGCTCAAGCGTGTTAGTTGATTGTACCTTATATATACAAAACTAAACCCGTTTGAAATATTCAAGCGGGTTTTTAATTTTAAAACAAGTTCGGCACAGATAAATACGTTACAATGCAAACAAAACTTAGGATAGCTATTCAAAAAAGCGGAAGACTTAATCAAGATTCTATTGAAATTTTAAAAGACTGTGGGATTTCGATCGATAACGGTAAAGATCAGTTAAAAGCTCAAGCCTCTAACTTCCCTATGGAAGTAATGTTTCTTCGTAATGGGGATATTCCTCAATACCTTAGAGATGGTGTGGTTGATATTGCTATAATTGGAGAAAATGTACTTATAGAAAAAGGCGAAGATATTTCTATTGCTGAGCGGTTAAATTTTTCGAAATGTAAAGTTTCATTAGCGGTACCTAAAGAGGCAACCTACAACTCTATTAAAGATTTAGATGGTAAAAGAATAGCGACTTCGTACCCTAATACGGTACATCAATATTTAGCAGATAAAGGAATTAAATATGAAATACACCAAATATCTGGTTCAGTAGAAATTGCTCCAAATATTGGTTTAGCAGATGCCATTTGTGATATTGTATCGAGCGGAAGCACTTTATTCAAAAACAATTTGAAAGAAGCAGAAGTAATGCTTACCTCAGAAGCTGTTTTGGCGGTATCATCATCTATTAGCAACGAAGCTAAAGAGTTGTTAGCAAAACTTCAGTTTAGAATTCAAGCTGTTTTAAAAGCGCGTAACTCAAAATACGTATTGCTAAACGCGCCTAACGATAAACTAGATAAAATAATTGCGATTTTACCAGGCATGCGAAGCCCTACAATTCTTCCTTTGGCAGAAGAAGGGTGGTCTAGCGTACATACCGTAATT
Source organism: uncultured Aquimarina sp. (assembly GCA_937958985.1). Taxonomy (GTDB): domain Bacteria; phylum Bacteroidota; class Bacteroidia; order Flavobacteriales; family Flavobacteriaceae; genus Aquimarina. The sequence continues at coordinate 19,415 of CALGLV010000009.1, read as the reverse complement.
CAAAAACATAAATTTTGGGAAGTAATTGATGAATTAAAAATAGCTGGTGCTGAAGGCATTTTGGTTTGTCCTATTGAGAAAATGGTTCTTTAAATTAGTACTAAATACTTAAGTTCATTTTATGAGTAAATTATTATTTAAAGATTGAACTCATTATTTAATACCTCGTTTCAACCTAGTAAACAATGAATAAAATATATAACCCTGCTCCATCTGAATGGGCTAACATTTTAAAACGACCAACGCAAACTGTTGCCGACATAGAAGGTACCGTTGCCGAAGTTTTTGAAGCTATTCAAAAAAAAGGTGATATTGCTATTGATGAATATACACAACGTTTCGATAAGGTTTCTTTAGATACTATTTTAGTTTCAGATGCTGAACTTACAGAAGCAAATACGTTAGTAAGTTCAGAGTTAAAAGCGGCTATACAATTAGCTAAAGGAAATATTGAACGTTTTCACGAAGCTCAAAAAACAAACAAGGTTGAATTAGAAACTTCACTTGGTGTATTGTGCTGGCAAGAAAAACGACCTATTCAAAAAGTAGGTTTGTATATCCCAGGAGGTACAGCTCCTTTATTTTCTACGATATTAATGCTAGTGATTCCTGCTAAAATCGCGGGTTGTAAAGAAATTGTATTATGTTCTCCTCCTAATAGCGAAGGTAAAATTCACCCTGCAATTTTATATACTGCACAATTGTGCGGTGTTACCAAAATTTGTAAAGTCGGAGGAATACAAGCTATAGCCGGATTAACTTTCGGAACACCTTCTATACCTCAAGTATATAAAATATTTGGCCCCGGAAATCAGTTTGTTACCGTTGCCAAGCAATTAGCTACTAAATACGGTGTTGCTATTGATATGCCTGCTGGGCCTAGCGAACTTTTAATTGTAGCTGATGCTGCTGCTAATCCTGCTTTTGTGGCTTCGGATTTATTAAGCCAAGCCGAACATGGAAAAGATAGTCAAGTAATTTTAGTATCTACATCTAAAAAGCTGATAGAAGCTACTGAAATTGAACTCGAAAAGCAATTAGCACAATTACCAAGAGTAGAAATAGCTACTATTGCTATTGCAAATTCAAAGTTAATTTATGTTGAAAACCATACGATTGCTTTGGAGATGATAAATGAATACGGGCCAGAACATTTTATTGTATGTACCGAAGATGATGATTTTTACGTAGCTAATATAGCCAATGCAGGTTCGGTTTTTATAGGAAATTATACTCCCGAAAGTGCTGGTGATTATGCCTCAGGAACAAACCACACTTTGCCTACCAATGGTTATGCAAAAAATTATAGTGGTGTAAATTTAGATACCTTTATGAAAAACATGACTTTTCAAAAAATATCTAAAAAAGGTATTCAAACTATTGGTAATGCTATTGAGCTAATGGCCGAGGCCGAAGGTTTACAAGCGCATAAAAACGCTGTAACTCTTAGGCTTAATGAATAAAATTAGTATTAAGGAAGCTGTACAAAGTATTACATATAAAAACTATTTTGTACTGCCTTCTTTGTACTTATAACACAATACTAACAAAACAATGCAATTCAATATAAATAATCTAATTCGCGAAAATGTTAAGGCAATGAAGCCTTACAGCTCTGCACGTGATGAATATGTTTCCGACGGTTCTAAAATGTTATTTTTAGATGCCAACGAAAATCCTTTTTATAATGGCGTTAATCGGTATCCCGATCCGCAGCAGCGAAACCTAAAACAAGTAATTTCAGAACAAAAAAATATCAGTCCTTCTCAATTATTATTAGGTAATGGTAGTGATGAAGTATTGGATTTATTATTCAGAGCTTTTTGCGAGCCTAAGAAGGACAACGTTTTAACCCTACCTCCTACCTATGGCATGTATACCGTACTTGCCAATCTTAATGAAGTTGAAGAACGCAAAACAGAATTACTTCCCAATTTTCAACCTAACGTGAAAGCTATTTTAGATAAGGCAACACCTAATTCTAAATTGCTTTTTATATGTTCGCCCAACAACCCTACGGGTAATTTAATTTCCAGCGAAAGCATTAAAAACCTATTAATTAATTTTAATGGTTTAGTAGTTATTGATGAAGCTTACATCGATTTTTCAAATCAAGAAAGTTGGATCTCTGAACTTGATAATTACCCTAATTTAATTGTTACGCAAACCTTATCTAAAGCTTATGGTTTAGCGGGTATTCGTTTGGGCTTATGTTTTGCTTCCGCAGAAATTATAGCTGTTCTAAATAAAATTAAACCGCCTTATAATGTTAACGAACTCACGCAACAAAAAGCACTAGAGCGTGTACTCGATACCAAAAGTGTTGAAAATGAAATAGCGTCTATTTTAGCGGAGAGAACCGTATTGATTGCGGCTTTAAAAAATATTGCTTTTGTGGAAACTATCTATTTATCTGAAGCTAATTTTATATTAGCAAAAGTAGACAATGCTACCAAGCGTTATAATCAATTATTAGATCAAGGAATCGTAATTCGTAACCGAACTACACAAGTACTTTGTGAAAATACCTTGCGTTTTACCATTGGTACTCCTGAAGAAAATAAACTGTTGATACATGCTTTAAAGAGCTTGTAATAACGTTAAAATATTTAAAAGCGACAATACCTTAGCAATGATTTTAGCTATATTTGAGTAGATTCAACACACTCAAAAATAATGTACCAATCAATTATAGCTTTATTACTTATTATTGGTTTAAATGGTGTTAAAATGAATGCTCAAGGCATTACTTTACAACCAAAAAAACCAACAGCTTCGGAAATTTACGAAGACCTTGAAAAACTTAATTTTTTAGGAACTGTATTATATGTAGCAGCGCATCCCGACGATGAAAACACTGCTGCAATAGCCTATTTTGCAAATGCTATAAAAGCACGTACTGCATACCTATCGTTAACTCGTGGTGATGGTGGTCAAAACCTCATAGGTTCCGAGTTACGTGAAAAATTAGGCGTTATTCGTACGCAAGAACTTTTAGCTGCTCGTGCTACTGATGGCGGCGAACAACGTTTTTCTCGTGCTAATGATTTTGGTTACTCAAAACACCCTAACGAAACTCTTAAAATTTGGAATAAAGAAGAAGTATTAAGCGATGTGGTTTGGGCTATACGAACCTTACAACCCGATATTATTATCAACCGATTTGATCACCGTACCCCTGGCACTACTCACGGTCACCATACATCTAGCGCTATGTTAAGTGTAAAAGCTTTTGAACTGGCCAACGATAAATCTCAATTTAGCAATCAATTAAAGTTTACAAATACATGGCAACCTAAACGTCAATTTTTTAATACTTCTTGGTGGTTTTACGGAAGTAAAGAAAAATTCGAAAGTGTTGACAAGTCAAATATGTTACGTCTTGATTTAGGAACTTATTACCCTAGTTTAGGTCTTTCAAATACCGAAATTTCTGCATTAAGTAGAAGTCAACACCGCTGTCAGGGTTTTGGAAACACCGGGACTAGAGGGGTTAATGACAGTTATTTTGAATTGGTTAATGGTGCTATGCCTTCCAATAGGGATATGTTTGAAGGTATTGACACTTCTTGGAATAGAGTAAAAGGAGGAGCTACTGTTAAAAAAGTGGTTGATCAAATAATTAAGGACTATGATTTTAAAAATCCTTCGGCTAGTATTCCTTTACTTATGAAAGCTTATGCGGAAATTCAAAATATTACAAATACTCATTGGAAAAACATAAAAACGAATGAAGTCAAAAATTTAATAGTTTCTTGTGCTGGCTTGTATTTAGAAGGAATAACAGCTATTAATTTAGCCACTTATGGAGAACAGATAAACTTAACAATTGAAGCCATCAATCGAAGTGATATTTCTATCGAGTTAAAAGGAGCGACTATTACAACAAACAATCAAAAAATTGCTGTAAATAGTGATTTAAAAAACAATAAGGGTATAAAAAAAACGGCTCAATTTAATATTAGTAACGACTTTAAAACTACCTCTGCTTATTGGCTTAAACAACCTAGTTCATTGGGTATGTATACCGTAAATGATCAACAACTTATTGGAAAACCAGAAACCCCAATAAACAATAAAATTCGTTTTGATCTTCTTATAGACGGCACTCCCATATCTATTGAAAAACCGATACGCTACAAATACAACGACCATGTAAAAGGTGAAGTTTATTCCCCTTTTGAAATAGTGCCGCCTGTTGCAGTAAATGTAGCTTCTAAAATATTTATTTTTTCAGAAGACACGCCTAAACAAATTCCGGTAACAGTTACTGCTAATAAAGCTAATTTCAAAGGAACTGTTTTTTTAGAACACTCAAAAGATTGGAAAGTTAGTCCTGAAAAAATTGAACTTAAACTTAAAGAAAAAAACCAAACCGCTGATGTTATATTTACTGTAACACCTCCAAATAATGAAGATGAAGGGTATTTGATTCCAACAGTTACTTTTGAGGGGAAAGACTATAAAAAGGAAATGGTACAAGTAGATTATGATCATATTCCTTTACAAACCTTATTCTTACCTTCAAAAAGCAAAGTGGTTCGTTTAAATATTAAGCAAAAAGGGAAATCTATCGGTTATATTCAAGGGGCAGGAGATGTCATTCCTGAGAGTCTTGAGCAAATAGGCTATAACGTGAAAATTATAGATCTAAAATCAATCACTGCAAAAGAACTTCAAAAATACGATGCTATAGTTATTGGAATCAGAGCGTATAATGTGGTTCCTGAAATATATTCAAAACAAACACTGTTATTAGATTATGTAAAAAATGGAGGGACATTAATTACTCAATACAACACCGTACCTAGAAGAAAAAAACTTGATATTGGAGCTCCTTTTGAATTAGAGTTATCAAGAGATCGAGTTACTGATGAAAATAGTGAGGTAATGATATTGAAACCTAACCATCCATTGATTAATTTCCCTAACAAAATTACTGCTAAAGATTTTGAAGGCTGGACGCAAGAACGTGGCTTATACTTCCCTAATAAATGGTCAAAAGAGTACACCCCGTTATTTTCTATGAACGATGAAGGTGAAGACAAAAAACTGGGAAGTTTATTAATTGCTACTTACGGAAAAGGGCATTATATATACACAGGGCTGAGCTTTTTTAGAGAACTACCCGCCGGTGTCCCTGGAGCCTACAAACTATTTGCAAATATGCTTTCTATAGGAAAAGATAACTCGTTAAAAAATGAATAAACCACCAAAATACCTTTGGAAAAAAAGCTACACTATTATCTTGTTAGTAAATGTTGCTTACTTTATTATTTTCTATTTTTTAATGAACACTTTTGCTTAGTATGAAATTCATTGATTGGGCTATATTAATAGCAACATTAGTTTTTATAGTCGTTTACGGAATATATCACACTCGAAAAAATAGTGGTGTAGAAGATTATATTAGAGGTGGAAACACCTCTAAATGGTGGACTGTAGGACTTTCGGTAATGGCTACACAGGCAAGTGCCATTACTTTTTTATCTACTACAGGGCAGGGCTTTTACAGCGGAATGGGATTTGTACAGTTTTATTTTGGCTTGCCCATAGCTATGGTTATTATATGCTTAGTATTTATACCTATTTATCACAAACTAAAAGTGTATACTGCTTACGAATTTTTGGAAAGCAGGTTCGATTTAAAAACAAGGACCTTAGCTGCAGTTTTATTTTTGATTCAGCGTAGTTTAGCCGCAGGTATTACGATTTACGCGCCAGCAATAATTTTATCGGCAGCTCTAGGTTGGGATTTAACCCTGCTAAATATTGGTATTGGAATTATCGTAATACTATACACTGTTTCTGGAGGAACAAAAGCAGTAAGTGTTACTCAGAAACAGCAAATGGCGGTAATTTTTTTAGGGATGTTTATTGCCTTCTTTTTAATTTTGGATAAACTGCCCGAACAAGTAACATTTAGTAAAGCATTGAGTTTAGCAGGTGCTAATGGTAAAATGAATTTATTAGATTTTTCATTCGATTTTAGTAACCGATATACCGTTTGGAGTGGTTTAATTGGCGGTACTTTTTTAATGCTATCTTATTTCGGAACCGACCAAAGTCAAGTACAGCGTTACCTTTCGGGGAAAAATATTAGAGAAATGCAAATGGGCTTACTATTTAACGGAGCCTTAAAAATTCCTATGCAATTTTTTATATTGTTAGTTGGGGTAATGGTATTTGTATTTTACCAATTTAACCCTGCTCCATTACATTTTAACCCAATGGCCGAAATGGCTGTTGAAAAATCTTCATACAATAAAGAATATCAAAATATTAAAAAAGAACTTACTGCTATACAAAATTCTAAAAAACAAACTTCTTTAAAATTTGTTGAAGACACCAATAATAGCACTACCCTTTCGCTACTTCAAAACTATACAAATCAAGATTTAAAATTAAGAAATAAAGCAAAAGCCATTATTGAGCAAGCAGCACCTGAGGAGGAAAAAAATGACAAGGACTATGTATTTATACATTTTATATTAAACAATTTACCTAACGGCCTTATAGGCCTTTTACTAGCCGTTATTTTGAGTGCCGCCATGTCATCTACTGCATCAGAATTAAATGCTTTAGGCTCTACAACTGCCATAGATTTATACAAGCGAAATTTAACCGAAGATAAAGGTGAAAATCATTTAGTAAAAATGACTAAAACTTTTACTTTTCTATGGGGCATATTAGCCATTTTTGTAGCCTGTTTTGCCAGCTTATTCGAAAACCTAATTCAGCTAGTTAATATTATAGGCTCTATTTTTTATGGTAATATTTTAGGTATATTCCTACTCGCCTTTTTTATTAACTACGTAAAAAGTAATGCTGTTTTTATAGCTGCACTTATTACACAAGTAATCATAATGGTAGTATATGGATTAATCCATTTTAATGTAATTAGCCTTCCTTTTTTATGGTTAAACCTTATTGGATGTTTATTAATTATTGCTTTGGCAATAGCAATACAAACCATTAGCAAAAACAACGACAACCTAGTCGCATAAGTTGTGATAATTTTATAGGTAGTTAAACGCTAATTTGTTTGATTTGAGTTTAACTTTAAACTGAACTATTTAGTAAATTTTATTGCTTATGTTTTGTACTTTATTGAAATCTATATTTGGCACTTCTGAGCTTACTGCTCAAAATAAATTAGCTGTTACTAAAGAAAAACAATCTATTTATCAATTTAAAGTTGATGATTTACATGGAAACACTTTTGATTTTTCAACCTTAAAGGGTAAAAAAATATTAGTCGTAAATACAGCTTCTAAATGTGGGTTAACACCACAGTACAAACAATTACAAGAATTGTATGATACTTATAAAGATCAAAATTTTACTATAATTGGATTTCCCTCAAATAATTTTTTATTTCAAGAGCCTGGCAACAGTGATGATATAGCTACTTTTTGTCAAAAAAATTACGGTGTAGCATTTCCTATGATGGCTAAAGTGAGTGTTAAAGGAAAAAACCAAGCTAAAATATATCAGTTTTTAACAAAGAAAATATATAACGGCGCAATCGACTCCTCTGTAAAATGGAATTTTCAAAAATTTTTAATTGATGAAAAAGGCTATGTAGTAAAATCAATTGCTCCAAAAACAACTCCTTTAGATTCTAGTATTATAAATTGGATATAATTTAACGAATTAAAAACATATAATATTCTACAAATCAATATATTAGATACTTAAAGTATCTTTTATGAAAGAAGATTTTTTACACTATGTATGGAAGTTTCTAAAAATAGATAGCCCATACTCGCTACACACTACAGCAAATGAATCGATACAAATAATTAATAATGGTTATCATAATACCGAAAATTCGGGTCCTGATTTTTTTAATGCCCAACTAATTATTAATTCTCAAAAATGGGCTGGTAATATTGAAATTCATTTGAAATCAAGCGATTGGTATGCACATAATCATCAAAACGATAGTGCATACGAAAATGTGATTTTGCATGTAGTTTGGGAGCACGATGTGGAGGTTTATCGAAAAAATAATTCCCCTATTCCAACATTAACACTTCAAAATATAACTTCAGTTAAAACACTTCAACAATATAAAAATCTTATTAATAGTACTACCAATTGGATAAATTGCTCTAATCAACTTGAAAAGATAACAGCCTTTACCCTTAATAATTGGTTAGAACGCTTATATTTTGAAAGATTAAATTCTAAATCCAAACATATAACAACCGTATTTAATTCGTTAAATAATCATTGGGAAGCTACCTGTTTTAGCATTATAGCAAAATACTATGGAGGCAACAATAACGGTATGCACTTTCTCAATATTATAAAAAGTATTCCATTCAGTGTTTTACAAAAAACAACCTCTATTATTCAAATAGAAGCCCTTCTTTTCGGTCAAGCAAATTTATTAAACGGTGACTTAGATGATTTCTATTATGTTTCGTTACAACAAGAATACAAATACTTAAAACATAAATATAAATTAACACCTTTACTTGGTTTAGAGCTACAGTTTTTCAGACTCAGACCTACAAATTTCCCTACTATAAGATTGGCTCAATTAGCTCAACTATTAGCAAATCAACCTCAGTTATTCGCTATAATCAAAGCAGAATTTAATCCAGAAATTCTTAATAAACTATTTAAATCGGCGACCTCCACTTATTGGAAAACACATTACAATTTTGGTAAAGAATCAAAAAAAACAGCTAAAACAGCCACCGATTCTTTTATAAATTTACTAATTATTAATGCGATTATACCTTTACAATTTTACTATGCTAAAACGATTAATAAAGAGGTAGAAAATAACTTATTAGACCTTATTTCGTCTATACCTTCCGAAAAAAATTCAATTATAGCTCGTTTTAAAGAAGAAAAATTACTCATTAAAAATGCAATGGAATCACAAGCTGCAATTCAATTAAAAAAAGAATATTGCGATTTTAATTTATGCTTAAAATGTGCTATTGGGTTTGAATTATTGAAAGGCAATTAATTTTCAATAAGCCCTTAAAAAGCTTATTTTTGTTAGCAACTCAACTCTTATGTATAATTTAAGACACTTTTTTGAACGCCATGGTTTTTATGTATGTGCCCGCTTGGCAGACCGTTTAGGAATGCGAACCAAAAATGTACGTATCTTTTTTGTTTATGCAACTTTCGCTACTGCTGGTATTGGTTTCTTTATATACCTTACCTTGGCATTTTGGTTACGTTTAAAAGATTTAATCTACACCAAACGAACTTCTGTTTTTGATATTTAATTTATGATTAAAAAACTGCTTAAAAACAAGTTTTATTTAGCTGTTGCTTTACTAATAATTTTGCTTTTTATTGGAGTATTGGGTTATAGAACTATTGCAGGGTATAACTGGGTAGACTCATTATACATGACAGTTATAACAATAGCTACCGTAGGTTATGGAGAAGTTACCCCCTTAGACGATAGTGCTAAATTGTTTACCGTCTTCTTAATTTTAACTAGTGTTGCCATAATAGCATTTTCTCTTTCCGTAATAACGGAGTATATTGTTGTTCAAAGTAACCCCCGATTAATTAACCGTAGAAAAGTAAAAAAAATGATTTCAGCTTTCGAAAATCATATTATTATATGTGGCTATGGTCGAAATGGCAAACAAGTAGCTCAAAAATTATTAGCCTATAAAAAAAACTTCGTAATTGTTGAAGCCGAAAAAGAAATTGTAGACAGGTATAATGCTGAAAATTCACCCATGATTTGGGGTGATGCTATAGATGATGAAGTGCTAAAAAAAGCCGGAATTTATAAAGCAACTACCGTAATATGTACGTTGCCCGAAGATGCCGACAATTTATTTATAGTACTATCGGCAAGGCAAATGAATAACGAATTAAAAATTATAAGTAGGGCTGCAAAACCATCTTCTTACAGAAAATTAAAATTGGCAGGTGCCGATAATGTGATTATGCCTAACCGAATTGGTGGCGACCACATGGCATCGCTCGTAGTGGTCCCCGATTTAATTGAATTTTTAGATAACATTTCATTAGTTGGTGATGGCTCGGTAAATATTGAAGAAATTCCTTCCGATAAACTTACTAAAGGCAAAGAGAATCAATCCATTATTGATTTAGATGTTCGCTCGCGAAGTGGCTGTACCATAATTGGATACAAATCCCCTGAAGGAAAATATATTGTTAACCCCGATGCCAATCAACCATTAGAACATAAGTCAAGAATTATAGTTTTAGGAGATGCTCAGCAAATACAAACGCTAAATAAAATTTACCGCATCACTACATAAACAACACTTTACTATGAAAAAATACATCGCCTTTATTTGCAGTTTATTCTTTAGTATTTCGGCTTTTTGCCAAGAGCCTAAAACCATCGATCAAAAAATTGATGCCTATGTAGCCCCAGCTGCGGAATGGCTAGGTTATTATATATTTTTTTCAATACCAATAGCTGGAAAAAATGTACCCATAGTAATTATGGTGTTATTAGGCGGAGCAATATTTTTTACTTTTTATAACAAGTTTGCTAATATTAGACTTATAGGAGTTGCTATTAATGCTGCTCGCGGTAAATATGATAGTGTTGAAGCTAGTAATAATACCGAAGAAGTAATTGGAGAAGTAACCCACTTTCAAGCACTAACAGCAGCCTTATCGGCCACAGTTGGTTTAGGTAATATTGCTGGTGTAGCAGTTGCAATTGCATTAGGTGGTCCTGGCGCTACTGTTTGGATGGTATTGGCTGGTTTTTTAGGAATGTCTTCCAAACTAGTTGAGGCTACTTTAGGAGTAAAATATCGCGAAGTTGGCGAAAATGGTAAAATTTACGGTGGTCCCATGTATTATTTAAAAAAAGGACTTGCTGAAGAAAAAATGGGGCTATTAGGAAAAATATTAGCTGGATTTTTCGCTGTTATGATAGTAGGAAGTTCATTTGGAGCTGGAAATATGTTTCAAGCGAATCAAGCTGCATCGCAAGCCAGTCAGCTGTTAAACGTAGATTCTAAATTTAGTATTGGTTTAGTACTCGCTGCTTTAGTAGGAGTTGTAATTATTGGAGGTATAAAACGTATTGGTAAGGTTACGGAAAAAATAGTTCCTTTTATGGGGCTTATATACGTAGGCGCTGGATTATTAATTTTATTAATGAACATTAATTTATTACCTCAGGCTATAACTAAAATAGTAACTGCTGCTTTTTCTTCAAATGCCGCTTTAGGTGGCTTTATTGGAGTAATGATTACTGGTTTTCAACGCGCGGTTTTCTCTAACGAAGCTGGTGCTGGTTCTGCTGCAATAGCACATGCTGCTGTAAAAACACGTTTCCCTGCCAGTGAAGGTATTGTTGCATCTATAGGCCCTTTTGTAGATACTGTTATTATTTGTACAATGTCGGCTTTAGTAATTGTAGTAATTAATTTGAAAGAAAATTTATTTAACTACGGTGCCGTTGACGGTTCTTCGGTTATTTTAAATGCTACTGGAGAAAGTTTAGGAGGAGTAGAATTAACCTCTTTAGTATTTGAAAAAGCCATTCCTAACTTTTCATACGCACTTACTATTGCAGTTATTTTATTTGCTTTCTCTACGATGCTATCATGGTCGTACTACGGTTTACAAGGGTTTACTTATTTATTTGGAAAAGGAAAAGTTGCCGATAAAGTATATAAAATTCTATTCTTGGTTTTTATTGTTATAGGTGCTTCGTCAAGTTTAGACTCTGTTATTTCATTCTCTGATGCTATGTTTTTTGCTATCGTTTTTCCTAATATGATTGGTTTAGTGATACTAGCTCCAAAAGTTAAGGTTGAAATTAGTAAATACCTAAAAGCTATAGGTCATAGTAAGTAGTAAGCTTACATAAAAAATATACTTCCCATGGAAAATAACAACGGTTTTATTTTTAAACTGAGTCAGAGTAAAAAAATTGATATTTTAAAAAGTTTTGAAATTGATTCGCAAAGATTAATCTCTTCAACTCAAATCGTACTTCAAAAACGAAACTATTGGACTGAGGGAAAGAATGATAGTATTAATTTTAATTATTCTCCTAAATATACCACACATTCAGGTAAAAACGGAATAGAAGGAATGAAAGTCTTTAGACAAGGTTTTTTCGAATTTAAGAAGACACATGAAGAGAAGATTGAGTTAAATAGTCATATAAATCTGATACCACTTATTTCTTTAGCCGCTCTAACTTTTTTATTTTCTTGTTTAATAGGTCTTCTTAGTTCAAGCATAAATGGGAAAATTGGATTTATCGTATTTGGTCTTGCCCTTTTCGGATTTATTATAATTTTGGGACGACAGACTATAAAGTACAAAATATCAAGTATAATCAAAGAGGTGATGAATACGCAACCTAATATCGAGTAGTTTTTTAGATGAAATAATGGTTGATTTGCATTGTTTTTTTATACGTAAAACTAAAAATATTTAGTCTTAATTAGTAAGCGTTTCAAAACAACAAAGCCCTACTAAATATATTTAGTAGGGCTTTGTTGTTTTGATTTAACAGAAAGCTACAAACCCGCTATCTTTTTAATTTCAGCTATTGTTTGCAAAGCTAAATTATCTGCTGCTGCTTGAGATTTAGCTTCGGTATAAATTCGTATTATTGGCTCGGTATTACTTTTCCTTAAATGCACCCAACTTGCTGCAAAATCAATTTTTACACCGTCGGTTGTTGTTACATCTTCGTTTACATACTTTTTGGCCATAGCGCTCAAAATACCATCTACATCCAATCCTGGTGTTAAAGTAATTTTATTCTTACTCATAAAGTAGGACGGATAAGAAGCTCTTAATTCACTAACAGTACATTTTTTTTCTGCTAAATGGGTTAAGAATAAAGCCACACCAACCAATGAATCTCTTCCGTAATGAGATTCTGGGTAAATAATACCTCCATTACCTTCGCCTCCAATTACTGTATTCGTAGCCTTCATAGTAGCGACTACATTTACCTCACCTACATTTGATGCGGTATAAGTGCCCCCATGCTTTTCTGTTACATCGCGTAAAGCCCTACTAGAAGACAGGTTAGAAACCGTATTACCAGGGGTTTTACCTAACACATAATCTGCACATGCTACTAACGTATACTCTTCTCCAAACATTTCACCATCTTCCGACATAAAAGCCAAACGGTCCACATCAGGATCTACTGTAAGCCCTAAATCTGCTTTAGTTTCTACTACCTTAGCTGCTAAATCTCCTAAATGTTCCTTCAAAGGCTCTGGGTTATGGGGAAAATGACCTGTAGGCTCACAATACAACTCTACAACTTCCACTCCCATTTTTCTAAGTAATTGAGGTATCGTAATTCCTCCTGTTGAATTTACAGCATCAACAACCACCTTAAAATTAGCTTGCCTTACTTTTTCTGCATCTACCAATTTTAAATTTAAAACAGCGTTTATATGTTTATCTATATAAGTGTCATCTACTGAAATCGATCCTAAATTATCTACATCGCTAAATAAATATCCGTCGTTTTCTGCAATGTTTAAAATTTCTGCTCCTGCAGCAGCATCTAAAAACTCTCCTTTATTATTTAGCAACTTTAAAGCATTCCATTGTTTTGGATTATGGCTGGCGGTTAAAATAATGCCTCCATCGGCTTTTTCTAACGGTACTGCTATCTCTACAGTAGGCGTAGTCGACAAACCCAGGTCTATAACATCAATACCCAAACCAATAAGACTATTAATAACCAGTTGAGATATCATACTTCCCGATATACGAGCATCGCGCCCTACCACTACCGTGGGGGACTTACTATTCGTAGTATTTTTTATAAAAGTACCGTATGCCGAAGCAAATTTTACGGCATCAATAGGTGTAAGGTTATCTCCTACAGTACCTCCTATGGTACCGCGTATTCCTGAAATGGATTTTATTAGTGTCATTAATAGTTTGTGTTTTGTATTACAAATATAATTTAATGGCGGACTTTATAAAACGAAACAAAATATTTATCCTATTTATTTAAGTTTAAAGCACAAAAAAGAGGATAACTAGTTATCCTCTTTTAAATATAATTTTTGAAATGTATTATTTTACAAATTTTAAAACACTACCGTTTTCTAATTGCATAAAGTAAACTCCTTTGGCTAATGTAGAAACGTCTACTGTATTGAAATCTCCTTCAATAGTCGAAGATCCTACTAGACTACCTGAAATATCATAAATAGTTACTGAATCTCCAGAAACATTACCTTGAATATTAACTTCTGATGTAGCTGGAATAGGATAAACTGAAACTCCATCTTTATTAAAATCATCAGCTGATAAAGCTATAGCTTCAGCAATAGTTCCTTGTATCAAAGTTGCTCTATCAAATCCGTAAGTTCCAACAGAATCAGCGAAGGCAAAAAGAACCCTAGTGTTTGCTGGATCAAATCCTGCAGGAGCTGAATCCAAATCAATATCAAAAGTAAAATCTACTCTTTGGAATGTACCGTCTGCAGTTATATCAAAAGAAGGAAATGCAATTCCTTGGAAACCGCCATTTTCAGAAAAAACTTGCATAGCTAATCTATCAACTGTCCCTACACCACCTGTGGGTGTTGTTGAACTTACCCATATAACTCCTGAAAAAGTTGTAGGCCCTGAAGGTGTTATTAAACTAGAAAAATCAATTGTTTGTCTTATTGAACTAGCGCCGTCATTAACTGGATTTGAAATAACCGAAACCGTCATTTCTAAAGAACCACTAGAAGTAGCTGTATCTCCAGGAAAATCGACATTATTAGCTGCATCAAAAGCAAAAGTATTCACCGCACCACTAAAACCAGCTTGAGTTGTCCAACCAGAAATATCAGTATCAAAGTTTGGATTTGTAAACAAATTAGTTTGCGCAAAAGAAGCACTTGCTATTAGGGATAATAATGTGATTGTAATTTTTTTCATAATTGTTTTTGTTAAGTGTATTAATTTTTGGTTAATATATAAATAAAAAACAGTTCAAAAAACAAAAAAGACAAAAAAAATGCTAAAATCACACAAAAACTCTTTCATTTAAGCGAAAACACAAATTTATCGCACTCCTATTTAACAAAAAAACAAAAAACATTATAGTTACGTAGTTAATTCTAATTTGTATCAATCCTATTTATTTTATTCCTATTACCAGTTTTAAAAAACTACAAAAATTCATTAATAATATAAAATTATGATTTAGAAAAATAAAATGAATATGACTGGTTAATAAGGCTTTTATTAAAAAGTATTAAACGTTGGTAACTTAATTTGTTGTTGCTGAAATAACTGTTGTTGTTGTTGTTGTTGTTGCCAAAGATTATGAAAAAATAAATCGTTATAATAATAATTACTCGGTCTTATAAAAGTTTCATGAAACCGGTTGTGGCTAAATATTATTGGTATTACAAAACGACAATAAGCATCTTTTTCGGCTAGTTTTATGCCTTTAAACCTTATTTTAAAATCGGCTTTCTCTGATAATTTATTTATACAGAAATTTTCTAATAGTTGATCTAATCTGTTGTTTAATTTATTTAAAATTTTATAAGAAACTGCTTTTCCCTTTCGATCTGTAGTAATATCTAATAAGATAGTCCCCTCTAAATTATTCTCAAATTTCACTATGTTAAACCCATTATATAATTCTAAAAATTGAATTAATCCATTTTTAAATCGATCGGTTATCACATTCTTATCATCATTAAAAAAATAAGACTTACTGCCGTCAATCTCATAATAACTATTTATAATTTTATTGTTCTTAAATACATGTTTAATATTATTTCCTGTTTCTTTCAAAGAAAACACTCCATTAATTGGTGAGTTTATTATTTCATCCTCTTTTGTAGTAATTGTGCTAAAAACAGCTTTTGATAATTTGTTTTTACTAGTTTTAGAGCAGTTATACTTAAAATTAAGTTCGCCATTTTTTAAATACTTACTTAAACTTTTCAAAGTATCATCCGAGTATATTCTTTTTTCTGACAATACTCCATTATTATATATATTAAGGGCTCCTGTCTTAATATTAGGGTTAAACGATGAATAGTTAACATCATAAAGCTTTACTTGATTTTTATCGTAGTAAACCACCGAATAAATAGAATCTTTTTTAGTTACAACCTTTGAAGAATAAAAAGCATCTTTTTTGTTTTTTAAAGGTTGCCATGTTTTTGAATAATAAAAACGTTCATCATTTTTTAACTTATTAAGGTATTGTAATTCTTTAACTGACTTTAAAAACTCTTCCTCTGTAATCTCTTTTTTATCTATAAAACGATTTAACTTTCCAACTGACATAAAAAAATTTCTCTTTAAAGGCTCTCCTTCAAGCACTACTCTTTCCCAAGTACTTTCTATTTTTGTATTCTTTTCAATAAAAAATTTATCCTTAAGGATTCCATTATAAGTATAATTAAAACATTGAGCATAAACTATAGAATCAAATGAAGCAATATGCTTCACTAATCGTTGCTCTTGTGATACTATTTTCTGATCCCTAATTTTATTAATCACAAAAAAAGAATCAACCCCTAATTTGAGGTATTCTACTTCTGAAATTTTTATTTTTTGTTTTTTGGGGCTTTCTACCTTATCCTCCCTTACTGTTATTTTTTTTGAATTGAAATCTATATAGGCTTTTCTTATTTTAGAATCATTTACAAGTTTGTAATAGCCTTTTTCTAGCTTATCAAATTCGGACTCTAAAGGAATACGTATATTTTTATACTCTTTTTCAAGATAAGTGTGGTAATTACCAAATATAGCTTTGCCATCAGCCGAATGATTGTAAACTATAGGAATCTGAGCTATTGAAATAAAACTATATAAAAAGCCAACTAAAAAAAATAATGATTTCATTTTTAAAAATTTAGAGACAAATTTAAACATAAAAAAACCGCTTAAAAGCGGTTTTTTTTATAATTTTCAATCTATAAAGTATTTTTACTCAGGAGCTAAAGTAACTTCTAAACCATCTAACTCTGGTGTTATTGGTAATTGACACCCTAAGCGTGAATTATCTTCTACATAAAAAGCTTCTGCAAGCATTAAATCTTCATCAACACCCATTTCTGGCAATACTGTGTCGGAAGTTACGTAACACTGGCAAGATGCACACATAGCCATACCCCCGCAAGTTCCTTCTACAGGTAATTCATAGGCTTTACAAACTTCCATTAAGTTCATTGCCATATCGGTTGGTGCTTGTACTTCATGTACTTCTCCTTCTCTATCGGTAATTTTAATTGTAATGTCTGACATTTCTTGTTTTGCTCAAAATAGCTTTTAGCTATTAGCTTTATTAATTTATATTCAAGTTTTATACCAAAAGCTAATTACTAATGGTTATAACAATTAATTTAGTCAATTGACTTAACAACAGCTTTTGGAGCTTCTTTTTTAGTTCCATCAAAACCTTCTACTCCACCTACCGTAGTATATTTCATCACATACTTTTTGTCGGGGTAAATGTACTGAAAAGCACTTTGACACATTAACGTTGCTTCGTGGAAACCACATAAAATCAACTTTAATTTACCAGGATATGTATTTACATCACCAATAGCATAAATACCTGGTATATTCGTTTGATAATCCAATGCATTATTTACTTTAATTGCATTTTTATGTATTTCTAATCCCCAATTTGCAATTGGTCCTAGTTTAGGCGACAATCCAAATAACGGAATAAAGTGATCGGTTTTTAAAATATAAGGGTCTTCACCTTTCTTAGTGATCTCAACACCCGTAATATGATCTTCTCCCTCAATTGCTTTAATTTCTGCAGGAGTAATTAAATTAATTTTCCCTGAATCTTTAAGCTCTTGTACTTTTTCTACAGAATCCAAAGCTCCTCTAAACTCGTTACGACGGTGTACTAAAGTTACCGACTTAGCAACATCTGTTAAAAATATTGACCAGTCCAAGGCTGAATCTCCACCACCAGCAATTACCACATCTTTATCTCTGTAAAGTTCTGGTTCTCTAATCATGTATTCAACACCTTTATCCTCAAAGTTTACAATATTAGGAATAGGTGGTTTTCTTGGTTCAAAACTACCTAAACCACCAGCAATAGCAACTACCGGCGCTTTATGTTTTGTTCCTTTATTAGTGGTAACAACAAACGATCCATCTTCTTGTTTTTCAATAGTATCAGCACGTTCTCCTAATGTAAAACCTGGCTCAAATTGTTTAATTTGTTCCATTAAGTTATCCGTTAAATCTCCAGCTAAAATTTCTGGATAAGCCGGTATATCATAAATAGGTTTCTTAGGATATATCTCAGAACATTGACCTCCTGGTTGTGGTAATGCATCAATTAAATGGCATTTCAACTTTAATAGTCCTGCTTCAAAAACAGTAAACAATCCTGTCGGTCCTGCTCCAATAATTAAGATATCAGTTTCTATCATTACTTCTCTTTTTTTGCTATTAATCCTTTGGTAAATTCGTTGAGGGTTTCTACTTTCTCTTCAAAATCACCTTTAATGGTTTTTCTAAATTCATTTAAATTCTTAACCAAATCGTCTACATTTTCTGGAATTACTTCCTCAAAAAATTGTCGTAAACGTTTGGCGGTAGTAGGCGATTTTCCGTTAGTCGAAATCGCTACTTTTACATTTCCTTTCGTTACAATACCACCCATATAAAAATCACAATATGGTGGGTTATCGGCAACATTTACAAGCTTTGCTTGCGCTCTACAATCTTTCCAAACCTGAACGTTTACTTCTGGCTTTTCAGTTGTAGCAATTACTATATGTCTTCCTTCTAAATATTTTTCGTGGTATACATCTGTTACCATAGTAGCACAAAACCTATTTGCTAAAGCAATCGTTGCTTCTCTAAACATGGGTGCTACCATCAATACCTTCGCGTCGGGGCTCGATTTGGTTAAGAAATGTAATTTCTCCTCGGCCACATTACCCCCACCTACAATAAGTACGTTTAGGTTTTTAACCTTCAGAAAAACGGGATATAAATTATTTCTTTCCATATTTAAAAGCTGTCAGATTTCAGGTATCAAGTTTCAGCAAAATTACTACTGATGCCTGATTGCCGATAGCCGAATACTACATTTATACTTCATTTAACTTTTGTTGCATTTCCAAAAGCTGTGTTCTATGCTTTACCACTTCACCAATTACAATAATTGCAGGCGATGATAATTCTTGTTTTTTAACCACAGCTTCAATAGTACTAATTGTACCAATACCTACACTTTCATTTACCCTCGAGCCATTTTGAATAATCGCTACCGGAATATGATCCTTACCCTGGTCCACAAAAGCGGTTACAATTTGGTTCAACTTATGCATTCCCATTAAAATTACTACGGTAGCATTACTTTTAGCTGCAGTAAACACATCTTT
Organism: uncultured Aquimarina sp.; assembly: GCA_937958985.1. Taxonomy (GTDB): domain Bacteria; phylum Bacteroidota; class Bacteroidia; order Flavobacteriales; family Flavobacteriaceae; genus Aquimarina. The sequence goes on along the minus strand of CALGLV010000009.1, from coordinate 60 downwards.
TGAAAGTTTGTGTTCTTTGGTCGTTGCTGTAATTACCCAAAAACTTTCCGAGCTTCCTCG
>CALGLV010000008.1 GCA_937958985.1 uncultured Aquimarina sp. | reverse complement strand
AGAGAGTGAAGCTACAGGGATTTCTTCTATGAAAATAGCCTCAAATAATGTTTTTGGGTATTATATAGAAGTTCGAAATTCCCATAAAGATAAAGTGCCAGCACATTGGATTCGCAAACAAACTTTAGTTAATGCAGAACGTTATATTACCGAAGAGCTAAAAGAATATGAATCAAAAATTTTAGGTGCCGAAGAAAAAATATTGGTACTAGAGCAACAATTATTTGCCGATTTGGTAGCATGGATGCATGAGTATATTCAAATTATCCAAAACAATGCAGCTTTAGTAGGTCAGTTAGACTGTTTGTGCGGATTTGCTAGTTTGGCTCAAGATCATAACTACTCAAGGCCAATTTTTACAGAAACCAATGAGCTTAAAATAACTCAAGGAAGACACCCTGTAATTGAGCGACAACTAAAATTAGGAGAATCATTCATTGCTAATGATGTGTTTTTGGATAACGAAACACAGCAACTAATAATGATTACGGGGCCTAATATGAGTGGTAAATCAGCCATACTTAGGCAAACGGCCTTAATTGTTTTATTGGCACAAATTGGTTGTTTTGTTCCTGCGGAGGCAGTTGAAATGGGTATTGTAGATAAAATTTTTACTAGAGTAGGAGCAAGCGATAATATATCAATGGGCGAATCTACCTTTATGGTAGAAATGAATGAAACCGCTAGTATTCTTAATAACTTATCCTATAGGAGTTTAATTTTATTAGACGAAATTGGGCGAGGAACAAGTACTTACGACGGTATTTCAATAGCTTGGGCAATAAGTGAATACCTTCATGAGCACCCTACAAAACCAAAAACCTTATTCGCAACACATTATCATGAATTGAATGATATGTGTGAAACCTTTCCTAGAATTAAAAACTACAATGTAGCGGTAAAGGAAATAAAAGATAATGTACTTTTTTTAAGAAAATTAACTCCAGGCGGAAGTGCGCATAGCTTTGGAATTCATGTAGCTAAAATGGCAGGAATGCCTCAATATGTAGTGCAACGAGCGCAGAAAATGTTGAAACAATTAGAAAAGTCAAATAAAAGTGAAGATATTTCTGAATCTTTAAAACAAGCGCACGAAGAGGAGATGCAATTGAGTTTCTTTAATTTAGATGATCCTTTGTTGGAAGAGATTAAAAAAGAAATCATTGCGACTGATATCAATACGTTGACACCAGTAGAAGCATTAATGAAATTGAATGAAATTAAACGGATGTTGCTACCTAAAAACAATCAATAGAATTCTTTTTTTTGAATCACAAATAAGACTTACTAAACGATTAAAATCGAATACATTCACCAGAGTTGTTTATGACTTGAATCCACCAATAAAAATAGTGCCTCGTTTTTATTTTAATCTTAGAGCGTTTTTGTTAGGATATTAAGTTTTACATTATTTAAGTACAAGTTAAGGGAATTGCATAATAAAGTGTGTTTTGCCCTTTTTTTGTGTTTTTTATCGATTTACAAGGTGTTTTTTTATGATATTGAATGCTCATAGTTATTCATAAAATTACATTTAGTTTTTTATAAAATAACGTATATAATATGCAAACTTTAGACAAAATTACAGAAGCAGGTATGGAAACAGGAGGTACAGTTGTAGATTCACTAGGTGGTGTTTTTAATGCCTTACAAGAAGGAGTGGGGCAGTATGGCCTTAAAATAGTAGGGGGTATAGTAGCGTTAATTATTGGTCTTTGGATTATAAAGATAATTATGAAGGCGGTTACTAAAGCCTTTGATAAGAGTAAGGTTGATGGTACTTTACAACCGTTTCTTAAAACATTAGTAGGTTTTCTTTTAAAAGTAATGCTATTTATATCTATAGCAGGTATTGTTGGTATTCCTACAGCAACTTTTGCAGCACTATTGGCGGCAGTTGGTTTAGCTATTGGAGGAGCTTTTAACGGTTCGTTAGGGCATATGGCAGCAGGAGTTATGTTGTTAATATTTCGTCCATTTAAAGTGGGAGATTTAATAGAAACCGGCGGAAAACTTGGTTTTGTAAAAGAAATTTCAGTGTTTGTAACTATTTTGGAAACGTTTCAAAATAAAACAGAAATCATTCCTAATGGAGCTATTACTGCAGGTACAATCACGAATTTAACTACTAAAGGTAATTTAAGAGTAGATATGCCTTTTGCAATACAATATGGAACAGATATAGCAAAAGCTAAAGAAATAGTGATGGGCGTTTTAAATTCAGATAAAAATGTAATGAAGGACCCTGCACCGAGAGTTGCAGTTAATAATTTGGGTGCTAATGGAGTGGAGTTATTAGCATTACCTTATTCTACTTGTGATGATTATTGGGATGTATACTGGGATACACGCCAGAGTATAGTAGAAGCATTAGGAAATGCAGGCTATGAAGCACCACTGCCACAGCGATTGGTTACTATGACAAATAAAGCCTAATTTATCGAGGTGTTTATTTTAGGACAATAAAAAAAGGGTTTAACTATTCATGTTAAACCCTTTTTTTATTTTCAAATTCAAGGATAGCCTTTATTAATTTTTTATAGAGCGGTACTCTACCAACAGAATTAGTTGCTTTTTCAGATATTAATACTAGTTTGTTAAGGATTAGATTACTTTTTTACGTTGATTTTCTTTTTTTCAACTTTAACATAATCTACATACATGTAAACTCTATCAAATAATTTAGCTGGTTTACTAAAAATCCCCGAATCAGAACCAATATTTAAATTCATAATTAAGTTGTGCTTCGTAAACTTGGCAAAGTCCCATTCTTTTGGAGTGTTAGAGTAAGTAGTTATTGTTTTTCCATCGACTTTCATTGTAATTGAAATTGTTCCTTTACTATTTTTCCAAAACATATCATAGGTGTGCCATCCACCATTAGAGCTACTAGAGAAATTCTTATAATGTCTTTCTGCTTTGGATCCTACATCGTTTTTTCCTACTTTTTTACCATAAAAAAGATTACTAGAGTATCTTTCACTTCCTCCAAAAGAGTAACCTTCCATTATATCAAGTTCCCCTTTAGTAGGCCAAGAAGATTCGTTAACGGTCCAAAATGCAGGCCATACGTTGTTGGTGTCTTTAAAGTTTCTGTTTCTAGTTGTTTTAACTATTTTTCCATTTTTTCTTATAAGGTTACCTTTTGAGTCTTTTTTGTTAACAGTTTCTCTGGCGATGAGTTTAACTTTCCCTTTTATATGAACTTCTTCATTCCAGCCAGGATGAAAACTTTTTTTCGATTTCAAATGCCCAGAATTAAATTTATTACCTGCTTTGGTAGCTTCAATTCTAAGGCAATATGCGTTACCATGTTTTACAATTTTATTTTTTCCTGATTGGTATATACATTTACTAGAATTGTAATCAGCTCTATTGGTAAGGTTCCAGTTAGTACTTAATTTAGATCCTTTGTTGAAGTTATCTTCAAAAATAAGCGTGTATCCTTTTGTCGCTGCTTGTAGCCCTTCATTTAGAACAATGGTGTTTGGTTCAGATGTTGGTGCTACTATTTCGTTAGTTTCTTTTTCGCATGATAAAAAAGCGGATAGAGTAATTAAAGAAGTGAAAACTGATAATTTTTTCATTTAATAGTTGTTTTATAAAATTTTTGATAAACTATAACGTTGTCGCAAATATAAAGTCATTTTGTAGGAAAAAACAACAATTTCCTATTGTTTTTCAATTCAAACGCTTTTAAACGATCTAATATATCTGTTTATCAATAATATAGGAGGTATTTTTTTTAAGTTATTCTTGGAAAATCATATAGATAGCAGAGTTATTTGGTGCGCTATAACAGCATACGTTTTGGGAATTTTAAGTTAGTAAATATTAAATATAGAATTGGTTTTGTTAAAAAAAAACAGGATTAAAGGGTTGATATTTAGTGTGTTTAAGTGTTTTTTTTAACGATAATATTTTGGTGTTCTCAGGAATCTTTAATCTCTTTCAGAAAGTGGTTATAGCCTTTTTAGTAAGCAAATTGTATTATGACGGCTAATTTTCCTAGGGTGTACGGTTAAATCCGTTATGATTATAATTGTATTTCTTGAGTTTTTTTAAAAGAGTGCTAGTTTTGTGAACTCTAATATCTATAGCTTAAAATAATTACTCAATATTGAATTTAGTAATAACTAAAGGGGGTAATTATTTTAACTATGTTAAGCTTGTAGCTTCTTTTTTGAAGTTGTAATTCTGAGTTTAATTCAAGAGTTTGTCAGAATATGTGAAGAATTATGAGTTGTGATTTTCCTACATAAAAATAAGATTATCTTGTTAGGATGTTGAAAAAAAGGATGTAGTACGGTTTGATTTATAAAATAATCTTTTTAATTCATAGGTTTCATGAATTGTTTTTTGTGCGATTACTTATTGTAATTAGGTAACGACTTGGAATAATACTTTGATTTCTAAAATAGAGAAACCAATTTAAAATCGTGCTATTTGATTCTAAATTGGTTTCGTAATTTTAATTCGTCTAAAACTTACGAATATTTATAAGTGCCAAATTCACTAGTAATAGTCAGTTTTTTATCAGCAGAAGCTTCTACTCGACCAATAATTTGAGCATCCACATTAAAGCTTTTGGAAATAGCAATCAAATCCTCAGCTATTGCTTCATTTACATAAAGTTCCATACGGTGACCCATATTAAAAACTTGATACATTTCTTTCCAATCTGTTCCTGAATTTTCTTGTATTAACTTAAATAAGGGTGGTATCGGAAATAGGTTGTCTTTAATAATATGATTTTCGCTTATAAAATGTAAAATTTTAGTTTGCGCACCACCACTACAGTGTACCATTCCGTGAATATCGGTATTGGTATATTTAGAAAGTATTTCTTTAATAATAGGCGCGTAAGTTCGAGTAGGCGATAATACTAGTTTACCCGCATCTATAGGCGACCCATCTACAGCATCAGTCAATTTTGTTTTTCCAGAATACACTAAGTCAGTAGGTACGGCAGCATCAAAACTCTCAGGGAATTTTTTAGCTAAGTAGTTATCAAATACATCGTGACGTGCAGAAGTTAAACCATTACTTCCCATTCCTCCGTTATATTCGGTTTCGTAGGTAGCTTGACCAAAAGAGGACAAACCAACAATTACATCTCCAGAGGTAATGTTCGCGTTATCAATTACATCTTTACGATTCATGCGTGCTGTAACCGTAGAATCTACAATTATTGTTCGCACTAAATCGCCAACATCTGCAGTTTCACCACCAGTGGAGTGTATGGTAACTCCGTGTTTTTTTAGATCACCTAATAACTCTTCAGTACCATTAATAATCGCGGAAAGTACTTCAGCTGGAATTAAATTTTTATTTCTACCAATAGTAGAAGAAAGCATGATATTATCGGTTGCACCTACGCAAAGTAGGTCGTCAATATTCATAATTAAAGCATCCTGAGCGATACCTTTCCAAACTGAAACATCACCTGTTTCTTTCCAATACATGTAAGCCAAAGAGGATTTTGTTCCTGCACCGTCGGCATGCATTATAAGGCAATGGTCTTCGCTACCTGTTAGGTGGTCTGGTACAATTTTACAAAAAGCTTTAGGGAATAATCCTTTGTCTATGTTTTTAATCGCACTGTGCACATCTTCTTTGGCGGCAGATACGCCTCGTTGTGCGTAGCGTTTACTTACTTCTTGGCTCATTTTATAGTGTATTGAGACAACAAAGATACTTGTATTAAATTACATTTAAAATTGGATGAAAAAAAAGTTACACTTTATCTACTACTTAAGTTTGCTTTTAGATGTTTATCATTAAATTCACAATAATTAGGTAGATATTTGTTTTTTTTAAGCTATTGCTGTTGTTTTTTTGAAATTTATATAAAAATGAAAGGCACTACTTAATTCAATACACTAAAATTAAGTATTAATACTTAAATGTTGTTATATTTGCGAACTTTAGAAGTTAAGTTTAACTGTTTTATATACTATTATGAGTAAAGCTAAATTAGAATACATCTGGTTAGATGGTACTAAGCCAACAGCTAGTATGAGAAGTAAAACTAAAGTTGTTGATGACTTTAGTGGGAAAATCGAAGATTGTCCAATGTGGTCTTTCGACGGAAGTTCAACAAACCAAGCCGAAGGAGGAAACTCTGACTGTTTATTAAAGCCAGTAGCAATTTACCCAGATCCACAACGTAAAGGTGGATACTTGGTAATGACTGAGGTTTTAAATGCTGATGGAACTCCACACGTTGATAATGCACGTGCTACTATCGAAGATGATGATAATGATTTCTGGTTTGGATTTGAGCAAGAATATTTCTTGTACGATGTAGAAACTAATTTACCTGTTGGTTTCCCAAGAGACCAAACTCCACAAGGACAGTTTTACTGTTCAGTAGGTGCTAAAAACGCATTTGCACGTGATATGGTAGAAGAGCACTTAGATGTATGTTTAGATGCAGGTTTAAATGTAGAAGGAATTAACGCTGAGGTTGCAGCAGGACAATGGGAATTCCAATGTTTTGCACAAGGAGCTAAATTAGCAGGTGATGAGATTTGGGTATGTCGCTACTTATTAGAGCGTATCGGAGAATCTTACGGATTACAAGTTGTATGGCATCCTAAGCCACTTGGTGATACTGACTGGAATGGTTCTGGTATGCACGCAAACTTCTCTAACACTACATTAAGAACATGTGGTTCTAAAGAAACTTACGAAACTATTTGTGAAGCTTTCCGTCCATTCGTGAAAGAACACATTGATGTTTATGGTGCGTATAACGACCAACGTTTAACTGGTAAGCACGAGACTGCTGCTATCACTGATTTCTCTTTCGGAGTTTCTGACCGTGGTGCATCTATCCGTATTCCAATTATTACTGTAGAAAAAGGTTGGAAAGGATGGTTAGAAGATCGTCGTCCATCTTCAAACGGAGATCCATATAAGATCGCTGCACGTATTATTAAAACTGTAAAAACTGCTAAAGTTTAATATTTAGTTTATTTTATAAAATTGAAAAGGCTTCTATTAATTTAGAAGTCTTTTTTGTTTTATGAAAATAGAATTTGATAAGGTTTGTTAAAATGTAGTGCTGTTTTTTTTGTTAAGCTTGATTATATTTATTTTTATAATTCATAAAATGAAAAATAAGTTATTTCTTAATGCTGATGTTGGAGAGGGAATGCTAAATGATGAATTGCTTATTCCTTATTTAACTTACGCAAATATAGCTTGTGGGGGGCATTATGGTAATGAAGCGTCAATAGCCAATACGCTGAAAATAGCTGTATTTAATAAAGTTAAGGTAGGAGCGCATCCATCATATCCCGATATTGAAAATTTTGGAAGAAGCTCAATGCAGCTTTCTAGAGAGGCTATTTTTGAGAGTGTTAAACAACAAATAAATTTATTTGTAGCCCAATGTGAACGGTTCAAAATTAAAATGAATCATATTAAATTACATGGCGCGTTATATAATGATGTTTTTAATTCAGAAGAATATACCAAGTGGTTTTTTGACTGGGTAAATAATTATTATCCAAATACCTATATTTTTATACCTATTGCGGCAGTTTCATATATTTCAACTAGCCAAAAAAGTAATGCTTTGGTCGAAGTTTTTGCCGATCGTAATTATGGGAGTAACTTAACTTTAATTGCCAGAAGCAACCCTAAAGCCATTTTAAATTCAGTTGATCAGATAGTGAATCATGTTAGTTGTATGGTTTATAATGGACAAATAACAACGCTACAAGGTGAAATAAAATTTGTAGAAGCGCAAACTTTGTGTATTCATGGAGATCATCCATTAGCGATTTCTATAGCTGAAAAATTGACAACGATTATTGAATGAAGTTTAAGGTAAACATATCGTTTTACGGAGAAAAAGCCATTTTAATAGATTGGCCAAGGGAAATAAATGAAGAGATTTCAGCAGAATTACTAAAGGTTCAGGACTACCTTAAAGAAGAGTATTGGGATCAATTACTAGATATTGCTAACGGATATCAATCTTTATTACTGTATTATAAGAGTACAGTTACACTAAATTTACTACAAGATGTAAAAAGTAAATTGAGCAAAATAGATTTTAATAATTATAAAAAAACTCCAACTCTTTGGAAGATTCCAGTATGTTATGATTTAGATTTCGGAATAGATTCAACTAATTTTTTAGAATTAAAAGGGCTAAGCTTAACCGATTTAATAAATATGCACACAGCAGCAGTATATCATATTTATGGTAAAGGTTTTTTGCCAGGTTTTTTATATTTGGGTGGTTTAGATGAAAAATTATTTTTGGAGCGAAAAAGCATCCCTAACTTAAAAATACCTAAGAACTCTGTGGCTATAGGTGGACAACAAACAGGGATTTACCCTTCTCAAAGTCCGGGGGGATGGCATGTTATTGGTAGTACCCCTTTATCTTTTTTTAATATTAAAAATTCACCTCCATCTCAAATAGAAGTAGGAGATAAAGTTAAATTTCACTCCATATCAAAACAAGAATACTTCAATATTAAAAATAAAAAACTAGTTATTGACTCCTAAGGTATCGTATATAGAAGTGCTTCATCCTGGAATAGCTTGTTCTATTCAAGATGCAGGAAGGGTAGGTTACCTATCTGAGGGCATTCCTATGTCTGGATTTATGGATTTTGAGATGGCAGGTTTAGCTAATTTATTACTTGGTAATAATGAAAATACGTCAGTTATCGAATGGAAATTGATTCCTCCCAAACTTAAATTTTCAGCGCCATGTCAAATAGTAATTACAGGTATTGATGTTGATATTTATTTGAATTCAGAATTAAAAGAAGCTTTTAAAGTTATAACTATTAAAGAAAACGACTCATTATCAATACGATTAAACAAAGTTAAGGGGTACGGATATATAGCTATAAAAGGAGGCATTCGTACAGAAAAAATTTTAGGGAGTAGGTCTTTTTATCCTAATATTACAAAGCATAGTTTTTTTAAAAAACGAATGAAATTGCCATTTGTTCCTTTTATTGAAAATACTATAACCAAACAATTCTCAAAAATTAATTATTATAAAAAACCATCAGGAATTACTTTTGTTGATGTATTTAAAGGTCCTGAATTTGAGTTAATGCCTATAAGTTTACAAAGTGATTTATGTAGAAAATTATTTAGTATTAATAATCAGAGTAATCGAATGGGTTTTTTGTTAAATGAATTCATCGAAGCACACAAAAATTCAATAATATCTTCACCCGTTTTACCAGGGACGGTACAATGGACACCTTCAGGAAAATTAATAGTTTTAATGCGTGATGCACAAACTGTTGGGGGTTACCCAAGAATTTTACAATTAACAGAAAGCTCAATTTCGCAATTAGCTAAAGTGCCGACAAATGGATTTATTCAATTTGTTTTAGTTACTAATGCAGTTTAACTAGGGTACTGGGTCGTAACCACTTTTACCCCATGGATGGCAACTAAATATTCGTTTAATACCTAGCCAACTCCCTTTGAAAACTCCATGCTTTTGTAAAGCTTGTTTGGTATAATGCGAGCAAGTAGGTTCGAAGCGACAGGTTTTTGGAGTAAACGGTGAAATGCCATGTTGGTATATCCAAATAATGGCTAAAAAGGGAAAAGAAAGTATTTTTTTAAGCATTATTATGTGAGTTGTTCAGTATTGCAATTTACTAATTTAATTTCTTAGAAAAATAAAAACGATACTACTGCACAGTAGTATCGTTTTTATTTATAAATAAAGATTATTGACTAATCAGCAATTTCTACTTCTGCTTTATGCAAACCTACTACTATAAGAACAGTAGCACCAATTACCCAGTAATAGTAAGCATCTAATCCTTCAAATGAAAAAATAAAAGGAGCAATTAAAAACACTATAGCTACCATAAAGTCAACAATTAAATGAGATTTATAGGGGATTATTTTAATAACACCTAATTGATGATCGGTGAGTAGGGTTAGTAAAAAAGCGGCAATACCAGTAGCCACAGATAATCCAATAGCCAATGGATTTGAGGTACCTAAATTTAGGAGAAAAGGCAATGCTATAAGAGAAAGCGCTACAGGGTAATCTAAAAAAGCATGGATTTGTTTTGTGATAAACTTCATAATATTTTTATTTAAATGGTTAAAATTATTTTGTTATAATTCTTTAATTATTATATAAATGTAATTGGATTAAGGGCGTGCTTAATTATACATTGTTCCCTTGGTATTGTATATAATGCTAATATTTCCATATTTAATAAGTTGTTTTGTGTAAAGCATGGATTTGTAGATGTGTAAACCCATTTTTTGTATCACAAAAAATGGGTTTAACTATTTATAGTTAAACCCATTGAAATTTTATTATAATTTTTGAGGACTTTTTAATAGCTAAATTCAGTTCCTTCTTTTCCGTCTTTAATTTGCACGCCTTTTGCAGCCAATTCATCCCTAATTTTATCGCTTAAAGCAAAATCTTTATTAGCACGAGCTTCTTTGCGTAACTCAATAAGTAATTCTACCACACCATCTAGTTTTTCAGATAAATCATTTCCTTCTTCGGAAATGTCGGATAATCCTAAAACATCAAAAGTAAATGCCTTTATGGTTGTATTTAATGTTTCTAAGTCAACTAACGAAATAGTAGCGCTTCCTTCTTTTATTTGATTGATATATTTAGTAGCATCAAACAAATGCGAAATTAGGATAGGACTATTAAAATCGTCATTCATGGCATCGTAACAGCGCTGTTTCCACGTGTTAATATCAAAACTAGAAGCTTTTGAGGTAGGGAGTTTGTTAAGTTTTTTGATGGCTTCCATTAATTTAACGAAACCTTTTTCAGAAGCTTCTAATGCATCATTAGAAAAATCCATAATACTACGGTAATGCGCCTGAAGCATAAAAAAGCGAACTACTGTAGGTTTAAATGGTTTGTTTAAAATAGCATTTTCGCCAGTAAATATTTCGTGTGGTAAAATAGTATTGCCTGTACTTTTAGACATTTTTTTACCATTTAGCGTTAGCATATTGGCATGCATCCAATAATTTACAGGTGTTTTTCCGCAAGCTGCTTCTCCTTGGGCAATTTCACATTCGTGATGTGGGAATTTTAAATCCATTCCGCCACCATGAATATCAAACTGCTCTCCCAAATATTTAGAGCTCATAACAGTACACTCTAAATGCCAGCCAGGAAAACCATCACTCCATGGGCTTGGCCACCTCATAATATGTTCGGGCGATGCTTTTTTCCATAAAGCGAAATCTTGAGGGTTTTTCTTTTCACTTTGTCCCGCTAATTCACGAGAGTTGTTAATCATATCTTCTAAATTACGACCGCTTAATTTTCCGTAATCGTTTGTTTCATTAAATTTTGCAACATCAAAATATACAGAGCCATTAACTTCATAGGCAAAACCATTTTCAATAATCGTTTTTATAATTTCAATCTGTTCTACAATATGCCCTGTTGCGGTAGGTTCAATACTCGGTGGATGATTGTTAAACTGCTTTAAAATATTATGAAAATCAACCGTGTAGCGTTGCACTACTTCCATAGGTTCAATTTGTTCTAAACGCGCTTTTTTGGTGATTTTGTCTTCTCCTTCATCGGCATCATTTTCTAAATGTCCCGCATCGGTAATATTTCTTACATAACGTACTTTGAACCCTAAGTGTTTTAAATATCTGAAAATAAGATCAAATGAAATAAAGGTGCGGCAATTACCCAAATGTACATGACTATATACTGTAGGGCCACAAACATACATGCCAATGGCATCATCAACGATAGGGATAAATGTTTCTTTGCTTCCAGATAATGAATTATAAATAGAAATTGATTGCTCTTTGTACAAGGGTACTAATGCCATAATTTTATTTCAATAGATTTTCCTCAAAAATACTAACTTTTAAAGTTATTTTTTAAGATTGAATACTTTATTAGTAATAGAATTTTATAGAGACCTTTCGATAAGAAATGCCTAATATATTTTGTGTAACTGAAAAGGACTATTTAATGGCTTTATTTTAAAATAACTTCCTCTAATATATTTCCTGTACATCCATTAGGTGCAGCAATTTTAAGTATTACTGAAACCGTAGGAGCAATATCGACTACTTTAGTTTTTTTATAGGTGTAGCCTTTCTGAATTCCTTTTCCATAAAATAATAGAGGGATGTGTGTATCATACACTTGAGGACTTCCGTGGGTAGAACCTGTTTTTGGATATACTATGGTAGAAGGACTAAGCACGTAGGCCAAATCTCCGCTTAGCCTTTGGTGAAATCCATTTTCAACTAATTTTCCGATTACATTACTATTGCTTCTTTGTAATAAATTACTTCGAGTAAAAACGTATTGTATTCTCGGTTGCTGGCTTATAAAATACTGTATTTTTTTTGTGATTTTTGAGACAGATAGCTTATTTGCTTTCATAGTTTGATGATTTAAGAATAGTTGATTATTAGAAAAATTACTAATTAGACTATCGGTAAGAAACTCTTTTTTTATAAAAGTATTAATCGAATTTTCAAAGGTGCTTTGATCAAAATAATAAGCGGGAATTTTATGATCCTTCAAAAATTGCGGCACATGTACTGCACCATGATCTGCTGTTAAAAACACCGTATATTCTCCTTTGCCAACTTCTTTGTCTAAAGCTTTTAAAAGCTTGGCTAATTCTAAATCTAAACGTAAATAAGTGTCTTCAATTTCAACGGAATTCACCCCGAAATTGTGCCCAATATAATCGGTAGAGGAGTAGCTAATTGTTAGCACATCGGTATGTTCATCTTTTCCGAGCGACTCATTTTTTAAGGCAGCTAATGCAAAATCGGTTACTAATTGATTTCCGTAAGGCGATTCTTTTATAATATCAAATCCAGAGTTTTCAACACTCAATTTTTTTAAGTCATAAGGGAATGTAGCTGTATTTTTTCCTTTAAAACCTCGTTCATAAGTGTTTAAATCTGCACCACTTTCAGTATAGGTTTTTATGGGTTTTAAAGTGTTCCAAGTTTTTAAGTATTTTTCAGCAGGTTTTTTTTTATTAAAATTGATTACCCAATTAGGTAGTGATGGTCCGTAGTAAGTAGTCGAAACCCATTGGCCTTCTTCTTTTCCTCTAAACCAATACGCTCTGTTTGCGGAATGCCCTGCAGGTAAAATAGCACCACGATCTTTAAGGCTAACACCTATTGTTTTTCCTTTAAATTGGGTGTGTAACCTATTCGCATCTGCAAAGCTCATAGTTAACATTCGGTGAGGTGACATTTTTTCTTTTGGACTTTGAGTACCTAAAGTTTCTACAGTTTCATCACTGGCGCAGTAAATCATTTTATTATTAAATTTATCAAACCAATTGTTACCTATAATTCCGTGATTATTGGGTGTGGTACCTGTAAATATAGAAGCATGTCCAGGACCCGTATAGGTTGGCATGTAATTAAAGTGGTGATTTTTGCATTCAAAACCATCATTAATAAGACGTTTAAAGCCCTCATTTTCGAACTTATTGTAAAAGCGCGATAAATAGTCGTAACGCATTTGGTCTACAACAATACCAATTACCAATTTGGGTTTTGATTCTTTTTGCTGTTGTGCCAATGCCGATGTAGCTAATGCTATTAGGGAATAAAATAAAATAAAAAGCTTCATAAATGATGGGTGGTAAAAGTCAATATTTATTTTGAAAACGAATAAAACGAGTTGTAAAGAAACAAAATAAAATATTAGTTTGACTTTCTGGGTACTACCTTTCGGCAAAAGAAAACGGGCTACTCATAAAGAATAGCCCGTTATAATAAATATGCTTATTTCTTTTTACAAAGAAAATGCTGTTTTTACTTTTTCTTGGTAATCTAATTTCTCCCAAGTAAACAGTTCAACTTCTCTTGTTATAGAATTTCCATCGGGTTGGGTAAAGGTTTTGGTAACAACCTCATTTTTACGTCCCATATGTCCGTATGCAGCACTTTCACTATAAATAGGATTACGTAATTTTAAACGTTCCTCAATAGCAGCAGGTCGCATATCGAAAACTTTAGTTACAATTTTAGCAATTTCACCATCGGTGATGTCTAATTTTGAGGTGCCATAAGTATCAATAAAAATCCCCATAGGTTCAACAACTCCAATAGCATAAGAAACTTGCACCAAAATTTCATCGGCTACACCTGCTGCAACTAGGTTTTTAGCAATATGTCTTGTAGCGTATGCTGCGGAACGGTCTACTTTACTAGGGTCTTTTCCTGAAAAAGCACCACCACCATGGGCTCCTTTTCCTCCGTAAGTATCCACAATTATTTTTCTACCTGTAAGTCCGGCATCTCCGTGAGGGCCACCAATTACAAATTTCCCTGTTGGATTTATATGGTATTTAATATCACTATTAAATAATGCTGCAATTTCTTTAGGTAAAGTTGCTTGTACACGAGGAATCAAAATTTCAATAATATCCTTTCGGATTTTAGCCAGCATAATTTCATCTTCATCAAAATCATCATGTTGCGTAGATACTACAATAGCTTCTATACGTTGAGGTACATTATCGTCGCTGTATTCAATGGTTACTTGCGCTTTGGCATCGGGTCTTAAATAAGGAATCGCATCAGCTTCTCTTCTTAAATTACCTAATTCAATAAGTAATTTATGAGAAAGATCTAAAGCTAAAGGCATGTAGTTTTCGGTTTCATTGGTAGCGTAACCAAACATCATACCTTGGTCACCCGCGCCTTGCTCTTCTTTAGTAGCTTTATCTACACCTCTGTTTATATCTTCACTTTGATCATGAATTGCTGAAAGTACTCCACAAGAGCTTCCATCAAACATATATTCACCTTTAGTGTATCCTATTTTATTAATAGTATCCCTGGCGATTTTTTGAACATCTAAATAAGTGCTAGATTTTACTTCACCAGCAAGTACCACTTGTCCAGTGGTTACCAATGTTTCGCAAGCTACTTTTGATTCAGGATCAAAAGCTAAAAAATTGTCGATAAGTGCATCACTAATTTGATCTGCAATTTTGTCTGGGTGTCCTTCTGAAACACTTTCAGAAGTAAATAAATACGACATAGTTTAATTTTATAGTAAGGAAGTAGATAAGACGCAACGCGCAAAAGAAGTTTACACTGCTTTAGCTTTTTTTATATTATTTACTTAAAATAGAATTTATATAAACACTATAAAGTAATATAATTATAATGGGTTGCAATCAGTCAAATCTATCCCATGAATTTGTATTGCAAATTTACGCATTAAGTTGATGTAGCAAAAGTCTTAACAGAATATTTGTATAGGAAAAGTTGAAAATATTTAATTTAAAATTAAATGTGCCTTTCAAGCATTTATACCGTTACTGAATTGTATTTATGGTGTGCTTTAATTTAGCTGAAAACGGTTCGAATAGTTATATTTGCGGCTTGAAATAGATTGTTTTTTATGAATATTCCAGATACAGATTTACCAAGAGTTGTAATTATTGGAGGAGGTTTTGCAGGTGTTGCCATAGCTAAAAAATTAGTGGCCTACAAGAACTTTCAGATCGTTTTATTAGATCGTCAAAATTACCATACATTTCAACCTTTATTATATCAAGTATCTATAGCATCCTTAGAGCCAGGGTCAATAGCGTATCCTTTACGTAAAATTGTGAAGCGCGGAAAGAACACCTTTTTTAGAATGGCCGAGGTTAACCAAATTGAGCCTAATACAAAAGAAGTAAAAACTAATATTGGTACCATTGGCTACGATTATTTGGTAATTGCTACAGGAGCTAAAACTAATTTTTTCGGAAATAAGGTGATCGAGAAAAATGCAATGCGCATGAAGAGTTTGCCGCAAGCCTTAAATCTAAGAAGTTTAATGCTAGAGAATCTTGAGCAGGCAGTAATTACTAAAGATGAAATTAAAAGAAAAGAATTATTAAATTTTGTAATCGCTGGTGCAGGGCCTACGGGAGTAGAACTTGCAGGAGGGATTGCAGAGTTAAGAGCTAGTGTGCTTCCAAGAGATTATCCAGATATGGATTTTTCGGAAATGGAAATTCACTTAATAGAAGGAGCAGATCGAGTATTGCCACCTATGAGTAAAAAGGCAAGTAAACGATCCGAAGCTTTTTTGAAAAAATTAGGAGTAAACATACACTTAAATACTATTGTTACCAATTATGAAAATAATAAGGTAACTACCAATACAGATTTAGAATTTACAACAGCCACTTTTGTGTGGTCGGCAGGAGTAACAGGTGCGCCAGTTCACGGTATAAAAGCCGAGAGTATTATTCCAAGAGCAAATCGTTATAAAGTAAATGAGTATAATAGGTTATATGGCTATCAGGATATTTTTGCTATTGGCGATACCGCACTAATGAAAACTACCGATTATCAGAGAGGCCACCCAATGGTAGCGCAACCTGCAATTCAGCAAGGGGAGCTATTGGCTCAAAATTTAATGAAGATTGATAAAGGGCAAGCACCCACTCCATTTGTTTATAACGACAAAGGTTCTATGGCAACTATAGGCAGAAACAAAGCAGTGGTAGATATTGGTAAACTTCGTTTTGGAGGTTTCTTTGCTTGGATTATTTGGATGTTTGTGCACCTATTGTTTTTAGTAGGATTTAGAAATAAAATAGTGACTCTATTTAATTGGGTGTATAACTATATAAACTTTGATAAAGCTTCCAGGCTTATAGTAAGGCCTTTTAGAAATAAAGAAATTATCGACAAAGTATAGATTAATAGAAGCGTAACTAGCACAAAACTTTTAATTAAAGATTTAGTCTACACCTAAATTAGATTGTTTTGTAGGCTAAATTTTATTTTGTTTTTTCATTACACATTAATAACTATATTTGCACTCACGTTTCATTTACATTATGTTGTTATCAAGAAAGGAGTAGGGATTAGACCCGTTGATGCCTTAGCAACCCTTTAAGAAATTAAAGAAGGTGCTAAATTCTACCTGTAAATTATTATGGATAGATAACATTAGATTTTTTAATCGTCTTACTTGTAACAACTTCATAATTAAACACAAGTTAGGATTGAACGAAGCATTATCATACATCACTATTGAAAATTATACCACTTTTACAGCAGAAACTGTTCAGGTTAATTTATCGTATCAAGTTTTTGGTCCCTCTATAGGTTCGGCTCCGGTAGTATTGGTAACCCATGCTTTAACCGGAAATTCGCAAGTTAGTGGTGCCGATGGTTGGTGGAATAGCTTAGTAGGAGAAGGTAAAGCAATAGATACTAATTCGTACACGGTAATTGCTTTTAATATACCAGGTAATGGTTATGATGGTTTGGAGGAGAATTTATTTGATAACTACAAAATATTTACAGCTAAAGATATCGCTAGAATATTTTCGTTAGGACTCAAAAAATTAGGCGTTACTAAATTATTTGCTAATGTTGGAGGATCACTCGGTGGCGGAATTGCATGGGAGCTTTCGGTATTGAAACCTAACTTAGCTAAACACTTAATATTAGTGGCTACCGATTGGAAGGCTAGTGATTGGATAATAGCAAATGCTAAAGTGCAGGAAGCAATTTTATTAAATTCATCAAATCCTTTACACGACGCACGTATGCATGCAATGCTTATGTACCGTACACCCGATTCATTTACAATGAAGTTTAACAGAACTAAAAATGAGTCTTTAGGAATTTATAACATTGAAAGCTGGTTACTTTACCATGGTAAAAAATTACAAGAACGTTTTGAATTAAGTGCTTATAAGCAGCTTAATTATATTTTAAGCTCTATTGATATATCTAGTAATTATGGAAACTTTAAAGAAGCTATTTATGCGGTTACTGCCGATGTGCATATTGTTTCTGTAGATTCGGATACCTTGTTTACATTGCGCGAAGATGAGGAAACAGTAAGGCAACTTAGAGAAATTAATCACCCTGTAAATCATCAGGTTATCAGATCTATTCACGGCCATGATGCTTTTTTGATTGAGTTCGATCAGCTAGAAGATTTTATGTTTCCGATTTTTGAAGTTTAATACTATTCTTTATAGATCACCGAAAACAAAAAAAAACCGCTCATTGAGCGGTTTTTTTATTTTGGGGAAATCAAATAAACTATAATTTTATTGTTTCAGTAAAATTGTAATCTCCTTGAGATACTGAAACGGTGTAAGTCCCTTCTTTTAAATTAGTGAAATTATAAGCGTTGTATATTAATAAACTTTCGCTAGATTCTGTTTTTAATACATTTCCGTCAGCGTCATAAATAGTAATGCTAACAGGTGATTCGTTGAAATTTCTTACCAATACTCTAGCAATATCACCATCAATTTTTACTTTTGGAGCTCTAAATCTTTTGCTAGATTCGGTAACTACAGCAACCTTATCTTCACTAACTATTACAGGAGTAACAGTGATTTCTTTAGCTTCTTTAGTCTCTATAAAATAAATGCCATTAGGAGTTGTGGAGAAATCGAATTTTTTATTGAATGATAAACTTTGATCTAAAGATTCAGAATATAAACGAACTCCATCCGTATCTATAATTGATATAACCTCGCCTTCAGAGATATTAGTTAAACCTATATATACTACTTTGCCTTTAGAACTTGCTGTAGTAATAATTTTTGATGCATTTGCTACTAAAGATGCTAAAAGTGCTACACTTAACAATCCTGTTTTGATTAACTTGTTCATAGGTATAATATTTACGTTATTAACTTATTTATATTACAAATCTACTGTAGCTTAGTGTTTTATAAGTATTCGTAATTTTCCCATACCTGTGTTATTTTAACCGAAACCGTTATATTTAATTTAATTATCGTTAATTTAACATGCAATTAATAATTCAATAACCTATGAAAGAGGCATCTAAATATCAAAAACCAAGTTTAGAGCATTTGTCAGGCGATATTGGTAATACGTTGATTTATAAAAGATTTGATTTTAAAAACAAAAATCATCAGCCTATATGGCACTACCATCCCGAAATTGAGATTGTGTTTGTGAATGAAGGAGCCGGTAAACGCCAAATAGGGAGTCATGTATCTTATTACAACGATGGGGATTTAATATGTATTGGTGCCAACTTACCGCATTGTGGATTCACCGATAGTTTTTCTAATAAACGTAAGGAGACATTAATGCAATTTTTGCCAGATTATTTAGGGAATACTTTTTTTCAAGTTTCGGAAATGAAGCCCTTGCTAGAGTTACTAGATAGAGCCAAGCAGGGATTAGTGTTTTATGGGAATACCAAAAAGGAAGTTGGAGTTATAATAGAAAAAATGAGTGCAAAAACACCTTTTGAGCGCATACTAGATTCATTATTTATATTACAAAAACTTCAGCAAAGTAAAGAATATAAAATTTTGAATGCGGCTGGCTTTGCGATGCAAGCAGAAACGCAGGACAATCAAAGGATTAATAAAACCATGAATTATGTACAATCAAACTTTAAAGCACCAATAAGCATCGACGATATTTCGGCTCATGTTAATATGACACCACCTTCGTTTTGTAGAAACTTTAAAAAAGTAACAGGAAAAACTTTTACACAGTTTGTAAATGAATACCGGTTGGTACATGCAACCAAATTATTATCGGAGCAGCAAGAAAGCGTTCAAGTAATATGTTATGAGTGTGGTTTCAATAACTTTTCGCATTTCAATAAATTATTTAAAAACCACACAGGGAAAACTCCAACTGAGTATCGAAAGGCACTAAATTTTGTAGTTTCTTGATAAAACAAAGAGCTATTATTTTAGTTGAAAGCAAATCAAAATACAGCAAAGAAAATCCTTTTATGAAAAGTTTAAGTTAGGATGAAGTAGGGGGGATAGAATTTTATTATCTTACAGCACAAAAGTAATTGATCTTAAAATGTCAGTAGATAACGAAAAAGAAGGTTTACAGGAATCTGGAAATGTTGAAAATAACATACCAACACCTGAAGTTGAGTCAGCAGTTGAAGTAACTAATGAGGCAGAAACAATAAGTGAAGCGGTATCTGATACCACTACAGCAGAAGTTTCCAACGAAAATAATGCAGAGGAACATAACGAAGCAGTTGATCAAGAGGTTGAGGTAGCTAAAAAGAAAGAGGTAATCGAAATTCCAGAAGTAGATTATACCACGCTTTCTCAGGAAGCACTTTTAGATAATCTTAAAGATTTGGCAGCAAAATATCCCGTACAGTTAGTTAAGGATCAGGTTGAAACAATTCGTTTTCAGTTTAATGAAAATTTTAATAAAGCATCCGAAGCAAGTAAAGCTGAGTTTTTGCAAGAAGGGGGCAATGAAATTGATTTTCATTACAGTACTCCATTAAAAAAGCAGTTTAACGAAGCCTATTTTGATTACAAGGATAAAAGGAATAAGTACTATAAAAATGTACAAACAAACCTTGAAAACAACCTAAATACACGTTTGCAGTTAATTGAAGATTTGAAAGCTTTGGTAGCAGACAATGAAAATTCTGTTGGTAAAAAGTTTTCTGCTTTTAATGAAATTAAAGAAAATTGGCATCAAGTAGGAGCTATTCCTAGAGATAAAAATAACACGGTTTGGAATACTTACTATCACCATGTAGACAAGTTTTACGAAATTGTACATTTAGATCGTGAGTTTAGAGATAAAGATTACAAGCATAACTTGGAGCAAAAATTAATGATTATAGATAGAGCCAAAGAATTGGCTCAGGAAACTAGCATTAATAGGGCTTTTAGAGAATTACAGGTACTCCATAAAATTTGGAAAGAAGAATTGGGACCTGTAGCTAAAGAATACAAAGATATAATTTGGGATAAGTTTAGTGAGTTAACTCGTGAAATTCATGATAAGCGACAAGCGTATTTTGCAGAACAAGATGTGAAGCAAGAAGAAAACTTAACTGTCAGAAAAGAAATTATTACTCAAATTGGTGAAGTTACTGCTAGTAAAAAAAGCAGCCATAAAGATTGGCAAGAAGCAAGTACTAAAATTGAAGAATTACACGAAGCCTTTAAAAAAGCAGGACGCGTTCCTAGTGAGTTCAAAAACACTATTTGGGACGAATTTAGAGAAGCAGAACGTACTTTCAATCGTTCAAAAAACGAATATTATAAGCTAATAAAAGGAGAACAATTAGATAACTTAACTAGAAAGAAAGCACTAATTGAGTTGGCCGAAGCCAGTAAGGATAGCGAAGATTTTGAAGCAACGACAGAGTTGATGAAGAAAATTCAAAACGAATGGAAAAAAATTGGACATGTACCTCGCAAGGATAGCGATAAGGTTTGGAAACAATTTAAAGATGCTTGTAATTATTACTTTGACAGAATTAATAATAAGAAGGAAGAAGCAAATAAAGAGCAAGAAGCTTCCTATGAAAAGAAAGTGACTTTTATAGAAAATATAAAAGAAGAAGCACTTGAAACTATTGATGCTATAACAGAAAAAATAGCAGAGTGGAAAACTTTAGGAACGGTACCTTATAAAAAAAGGGATATAGAGCAAAAGTTTAGCAGTGTTTTAGATGGTCTTTTTGGTAAATTAAATATTAGCAAAAAAGAAGCTGAACTTTTAAAATTCGAAAATCGATTATCTGAAATTGCAGCACAAAATGATGACCGCTTATTGGATAATGAAAAAACGTTTATTAAAAAGAAATTAGACGAGGTAAAAGGAGAGATTTTACAACTTCAAAATAACCTACAATTTTTTAAGCATGCTGATAAGTCAAACCCATTGGTTGCAGACGTTTAT
Organism: uncultured Aquimarina sp.; assembly: GCA_937958985.1. Classification (GTDB taxonomy): domain Bacteria; phylum Bacteroidota; class Bacteroidia; order Flavobacteriales; family Flavobacteriaceae; genus Aquimarina. The sequence goes on along the minus strand of CALGLV010000008.1, from coordinate 25,665 downwards.
AAACGTATTGAAAAGCATGAAGATGAGTTGGAAATTTGGACTCAAAAATGGAGAAAAATTAAAGCACTTTAATTACTTATATAGTGAATTGTACTTTATGTAATCATAAAACAACGCTCTTTTCTGAATATCAGGAAAGAGCGTTTTATATATGTAACAATTGCGAAACAGTATTGCTTCATCCCAATCACTACTTAACTGCCGATGAAGAAAAAGGCCGTTATGACCTTCATAGCGATGATGTAACTGCTATAGGTTACCAAAACTTTGTGAAACCTATTACCGATGCTGTTATTTGTAGTTTTAATAAAACGGATATTGGTTTAGATTTTGGAAGTGGAAAAACCGAAATTGTAAAATTTGTATTAGAACAAAAAGGTTACCAAGTAAAAGGCTACGATCCTTTTTATTTTAATGATTTACAATTACTAAAAAACAAGTACAATTACATTACCAGTTGCGAAGTGATAGAGCATCTGTATAACCCCCATAAAGTATTTAAACAATTATACGATATGCTTTTGCCAAGCGGAAAACTATTTTTAAAAACAAGTTTATATAGCAAGGACTTAAATTTTGAGAAATGGTGGTATAAAAATGACCCTACCCATGTAACCCTATACACTCAAAAAAGCTTAGAATTTATTAAAGAGCATTTTGGTTTTAAATCATTAGAAATTTTTGATAAACATATCGTTTTGAGTAAGTGATTGATTTCTAAAAGTTAAAACTTATGTAGTGAGCCAATAGCCAAATAATATTTCGTAATTTATACTGTTATCTAGTTAAGAATAGCCTCTAAATTTTAACCTTGCGAAATAGTGTGTATGGAAAATTGTAATTTAAGTTCGCTTCAAGTTTTTGAACCTTCAGCGGATAATCCATGGAATATTGAAAGGGCTCAACATTTGTACCGAAGGTTAACTTTTGGAGCCACACCCGAAATTATTAGAGTAGCGCTTACAAAAACACCAGAAGAAATTGTAGATGTTTTAGTTGATGAAGCAAAAAACTTATTGCCTACACCAGCACCAGAATGGGCAGGTAAAGGAAGAGAGCAACTTATTAATGAAGGATTTGATTTTGAAGAAATAAATCAAGAGCATAAACAAGAAATGTTTGCTCGGGCTGTTAAAGACGCTAGAAACAACAATTTAAGAGACATACTAACCCTTTTTTGGCATAATCATTTTGTAACACAACATTCTGCATACAACTGCGCAAGTTATATGTTTGAATATTACCACACCTTACAACAATACAGTTTAGGGAATTTTAAAGAGTTTGTTCGCAAAATAGGACTTACCAATGCGATGCTTGCCTTTTTAAATGGAAAATCGAACAAGAAAAACAAACCCAACGAAAATTATGCGCGTGAGTTGTACGAGTTATTTACTTTAGGAGAAAATAATGGATACACGCAACAAGATATAGAGGAAACATCAAAAGCACTTACGGGTTATAATTTAGGAGGTTATTGCGAACAAATTGAATTTGATCCTAATACCTTCAATGATTCTGAGAAAAATATATTTGGAAGAATAGGAAATTGGAATTATGATCAGGCTATTGATATTCTTTTTGAAGAAAAAGCACCCTTAATAGCTAAATTCATTATAGGAAAGCTTTATAGATATTTTATTAGTCCTGAAGTTGATCAATTAATAATTGATGAACTAGCTATTGAATTTGAAGCAAATTTTGAGCTTGAACCAATTCTTCGAAAGCTTTTTAAAAGCGAACATTTTTTTGATTATAATGCACTTGCTACATTAATTAAAAGTCCTTACGATATCAATATTAATTTTTTGAAAGTAACTAATTTTCCTATTTCGGATGAAGATAATATAGGATTATACTGGCAAATTAGTAATGCTGGGCAGCGGTATTTTCAGCCTGTAGATGTTGCTGGTTGGCAAGGCGATTACGATTGGATTAATACAAGCACACTTACTGCTCGGTGGGATATTGTGATGAATAATGTTTGGCGTGTTTGGAACGAAAATAATGGGAATAGAGAAGCGCTCAGAGATTTTGTAAAGTCGGTTGCTAATGGTAGTGAAGATGTAACTATAATCGTAAGAAGTGTTATCGATACTTTTCTGCCGAAAGGTTTAAATTCGGAAGCAAATTATACAGACGCTACCGACATATTTAAAACCGATTTTATACCAGGCGAATATTTCACTAATGGAATATGGACGTTAGATTACCCGAGTGTACCCTGGCAAATGATACTTCTTTTCCAATACATTATTCGTTTACCTGAATTTCAATTAAAATAAGCCTCTATGTGTACTTCTAATAACAACTCAGAAAAAAAAAGCACAACATCGGATATTCATAATCAAGAACACGAACGTTGGAGTAGAAGGTCTTTTTTACATGCACTTGGCTTAGCAGGAGGTGGTAGTATGATGCTAGCCAATACAAATATTACAGCTTCAGTACCTTCAAAATTAACTCAAGCTATTGCTGAAGCAGAAACCGATCGAATATTAGTTTTAATGCGCCTAAAAGGGGGTAATGATGGACTAAATACAATTGTTCCGATTTATGATTTTGATAATTATGCTAATAACCGACCTACTATACATCATAAAGAAAATACATTATACAAATTAAATGATGATTTTGGAATACCCGAATCCATGCGTAATATGCAAGGTATGTGGGGTGAGGGTGCTATGAAAGTAGTACAGGGTGTAGGCTATGAAAACCAAGATTTGTCTCATTTTAAATCTTCAAATATTTGGGCAAGTACCGATTTAAAAGAAGAGGAAGACTCAGGGTTTATGGGAAGGTATTTTGAAGGCCTACATCCAGATTTTTTAATTAATCCACCTGAAATACCTGCAGCTATACAAATAGGAAGTATAGGTAATTTAATTTTTGATGGACAGGGAGTTAGTAATTATGCACTTACGGTTTCCAATCCTGAAGAATTAGAACGCATTGGAGAAACAGGCACATTACATAGTTTAACAGATTTACCCGAATGTACTTATGGTACTCGATTATCGTATTTACGAAGTGTAACCAACAATACATTTACTTACGCAAAAACAATATTTGATGCCTATAGCAATGCTACTAATTCCGTTGAATATTCCGATACTGGAATAGGAAAACAATTAGCTATAGTAGCTCGAATGATTAAAGGAAGCCTTGGTACTAAAGTGTATATGGTTAGTATTGATGGTTTCGATACCCATGCCAATCAAGAAGAAAAGCATGCTGAATTATGGGAAGAAATTTCAAAAAATATAGCACTGTTTTATGATGATTTAAAAAGTGCCGATTTAAATGAAAAAGTGTTGACTATGACTATTTCTGAATTTGGAAGAAGGGTAGAAGAAAATGGATCTAACGGAACAGACCATGGACAGGCAGCACCAGTGCTATTTTTTGGACCAGGTTTAAATGGGAATGGTTTTGTAGGGGAGCACCCCGATTTAAACGATTTAGATGTTATTGGTAATTTGAAATATAAAACCGACTTTAGGCAATTGTACAGTTCGGTTATGACAGATTGGTTATGTATAGATAGTCAAACTGTAGATGACGCATTGTTAGGGCAACCTATAGAAAAAAGTGATTTAGGTTTTGATTGCATTGGTAGCTCTGATATAGGCATGCCAGTTACAGTATTTTCAAACCGAACCAAAGTAAAATCATACCAACAAAATAATGGCGACACTATATTAACTATAGATAAAGCAGAAACGTCACATGTAAATATTACTTTATATTCACTTACGGGACAACGAATAGGGGTAGTAACTAACGAAATGATGTCTAAAGGTTTTTATAATTTTAACTTAACCGAATATGTAGGCAGTAGTTTAAGTTTAGGAATATATATTTATAGAGTGCTTTCGGGCGAAAGAATATTTAGTGATAAGGTATATTTGTAATTTAAACTGTAAAAGTAATATCTCGCTATTATTATTCCTTTGTTAATTGAAGAATACATAAATTAGCTAGCCCTAAAAATTAGATTTCGTTGATGCACTATTTTTCTTTTATTATACCTGTTTACAACCGTCCTGTAGAGGTTTTGGAATTGTTAGAAAGCATGACTATGCTTAACTATGATAAGGATTTTGAAATTGTTATTATTGAAGACGGCTCTTCTGAAACATCCGAAGATGTAGTAAATCAATTTAAGAGTAAATTAAATATTAGTTATTTTTTTAAAGAAAACTCTGGACCTGGTGATAGCCGTAATTATGGAATGAAAAAGGCCAAAGGAAACTATTTCTTAGTGCTCGATAGTGACGTGATTTTACCAAATAATTATTTAGAAGAAGTAGAAAAAGCACTTACAGCTAATAATGTAGATTGTTTTGGCGGAGTTGATAATGCACATCATTCTTTTACGGATTTGCAAAAAGCAATTAACTTTGTGATGACCTCTTTTTTTACCACAGGTGGAATTCGAGGCGGAGGAGAGCAATTAGGTAAATTTCAGCCTAGAAGTTTTAATTTAGGGATTTCAAAAAAAGCCTTCCAAACATCAAAAGGATTTGGATATATTCACCCAGGAGAAGATCCTGATTTGAGTATGCGTTTGTGGAAATTAGGTTTTGATACAGCGTTGTTTTCGAAAGTAGAGGTATATCATAAACGAAGAATTTCATGGGATAAATTTAAATTACAAGTTACTAAGTTTGGTAAATGCAGGCCTATTTTAAATAGTTGGCATAAAGGAAGCGGTAAGCTTACTTATTGGTTTCCAACACTTTTTTGTTTCGGTTTTGTAGTTAGTTTATTATTACTTGCCTTAGGGTATTATCACTTAATAGGTTTATACCTAGTTTATGTGTTTTTAATTTTTTCAACTGCTTCATTTCAATATAAAAATATAAAAATTGGGCTAATGTGTGTTTATGCTACAGGCATCCAATTTTTAGGATATGGATTGGGTTTTTTAGAATCTACTATTAAAGTACAATGGTTGAATAAAAATCCAGAGGAAGTTTTTCCTAAGTTATTTTTTAAATAAGGGTTTATGAAAAAAAAAATTATCACAGAACTAACAAAGAAAAACGTTAAAACGTATCTGTTTTTTCTGATTTTTACTTCATTCTTGTGGTTTGCACTTCAATTTTCAAAAAACTATTCTAAAGAAATTAATTTTAATATTGAATACACAAAAGTTAGTAAAGATCAATTTGTTCAAGCCAATAGCGATCAAGAGGTTAGTTTGATTTTAGAAGGGAATGGATTTCAGTTGCTGAAATTCTTTGTTTTCAATAAAAAAATAAATTTAGATGTTAGGAAAGCAGTCGCTAAAAATTCTAAGAAAAGTTATTTTACAGGATCGAAAATGATGAGTGTTATAAAGGAGAGTTTGGGATATACGGGTAAAGTAGCCTTTAGTTCTAAAGATACCATTGTGGTAAACTTCAGTAAAATTATAACTAAAGAAATACCCGTAAAAATTAAACAAGATATTGAATACGAAAACGGATTTATATCCTCTAAGGGAATCACATTATCAAAAAAAACAATAAAAATAACAGGTCCTGAAGTTATTTTAGATACGTTAACGACCATTGAGACAGAAATAGTGGTTCTAAAGAAATTACAAAAAAGCTTCAAGGGTAATATAGGCCTGAATTTAGAGAATCTTTCAGAAGACTTAATAGTTAGTCAAAGTAAAATACCTATTTCAATTGAAGTAGATAAAATAACAGAAGGCGAATTTAAAATTCCTATAAAAATATTGAACCTTGATGAAAATCAAACGGTACAACTTTTTCCAAAAGAAGTGTCTGTAATTTTTGGAGTAGCCCTTAAAGACTACCCCAAGCTTAAAGCCGAAGATTTTTCAATAGCTGTAGATATTAAAAAAGCAACACCGCAAAGTAATACGTTGTCTTTAAAACTAGTTAAAAATTCAGGTTTGGTGTATAATGTACGTTTGTCGGAAAATGAAGTTCAATTTATTGTAATAAAATAAATGATAGTTGGTTTAACAGGAGGTATAGGAAGTGGTAAAACTCTAGTAAGTTCATATTTTGAAGCTTTAGGAGTGCCTGTGTATATATCGGATATTGAAGCAAAGAAATTGATGGAAACGGATAAAGAGACCGTTGCTGCCATAAAGGAACTATTTGGAGACGATTCTTATAGCAATCAAAGTTTAAATAGAAAATTTATAGCTTCTCAGGTTTTTACAGATAAACACAAATTAAACAAATTGAATGCGATTGTTCATCCTGCGGTAGCCAAGCATTTTAAAACATGGTATAGCAAACAGAAATTCGATTTCGTAATTAAAGAATCGGCAATACTTTTTGAAACGGGAGGGGAGAAACATTGTGATGTTATAATTTTAGTTACGGCACCTTTACAGATAAGGATTTCCAGAGTTATTCAACGAGATAATACCACTGAAAAAGAGGTGAGGCTTAGAATTAAAAACCAATGGGATGATGAGGTAAAAATACCACGTTCAGATTATGTAGTCACAAATACTGATAAGATGGCAACTAAAAATAAAGTCAACGAGCTTTATCAATTATTAAAAGCACGTGCTTAATGTTGTTAACATTTGGTTAAACGTTAAAACAGCACTTTCTGAAATATGTACTTTTGAATAATGAAAGTCCGTTTTTTTGCATTATTAATCGTATTAATGACAACTTCACTTGCAGGCATTATATGTCTTCAGGGATACCTTATTTCCGATACGTACCACAAAAACGAAAACTATTTCAAATTAAATGCACACAGAGCGCTTACAAGTATAGGCGATAAAATACAAAATCGAGAATTTGTTAGTTTATTTGATGCTATTCGGAAAGCTTCCCACAGTTTAGGTAAAAACGAACATATATTAAAGAATATCTGTAGTCAAAGCTCAACCGCATCAACGCTTGAAAATGAGGAATTACATTTAAGAATCCGAAAAGCTTTGGATAGTGTAGTTTCTTCTGTGAAAACAGATACCATAGGATTTAAAAATAATTTAAAACACCACAAAGCGCATAGCTTATCGTCTGTGGCAGATTATGAATATTCCTTTTATCAATCTTTAATTAGGGAATACACTAATAAACTAAACATTCAGCATCGTGTAAATGCCCACCAAATCAGTTATTTTTTAGATTCGGAATTAAAGAAAAACGATATCAATATTGATTACGAATTTGCAGTCTTTAAAAATGGAATAACAACCCCTGTTAAGTCTGCCAATTTTGTTTATGACAACAATGGGGCTAACTTTTTTAAATCTTCACTTTTTGGAAATGTAGACCAAACCGAAAATTTTCAACTCTTAGTTAATTTTACAGGAAAAAAATCATTCGTTATTGAATCTATTGGGTTAATGGTTATCCTTTCAGTTATCCTTTCATTAATAATAATGTCAACATTCTTTTATGCATACAAGCTATTAAAAAGCCAACGTAATGTGTCTGAAATTAAGACAGACTTTATCAATAATATGACGCATGAGTTAAAAACACCTATTGCTACTATTAATTTGGCGTTGGATTTTATTAAAAACCCTAAGGTTATTAATGATGAGAAGATGAGGGCAACCTATTTGGATATGATTGACCAAGAGAATAAACGTATACACGCTCAAGTTGAAAATGTACTTCGAATTTCAAAAATGGAAAATCGTGAAATGAATATGCCTAAAGGTCGAGAAAATCTTCATGACTTAGTTCAATCTTCTATTCAGGAAATTCAAGATCAAATTGAAGAATACGGAGCAGAACTACAGTTGAATTTTGAAGCTACTAAAAGTCATATTTTAGCAAATGAAGAGTATTTTAAAACGGTAATTATAAACATTATTGATAATTCGTTAAAATACACTGAACAAACGCCAAAAATTAACATAATTTCGGAAAATGTTAAAAATAGTATTATCTTGAAAATTGAAGATAATGGCGTAGGAATTAATAAAAAAGATAAAAAAAATATTTTCGAAAACTTTTTTAGAGAATCTACAGGTAATCTTCATAATGTAAAGGGATATGGTTTAGGTTTAGCCTACGTAAAACAAATTCTTGACGATCATCAAGGGGAAATAATTATAGAGAGTACTAAAGGGAAAGGAACCTTAGTTATTATAAAACTACCATTAATATCATAGCAGCAATGGATACAGAATCAAAAAAAATACTATTAGTAGAAGATGACCCTAACTTTGGTACTATCCTTAAGGATTATCTTACTATAAACAACTACAATGTTACCCACGCCAAAAATGGTATGGAAGGTTTTGAGAAGTTTAAAAGAAATGATTATGATTTATGTATTTTAGATGTAATGATGCCTTATAAAGATGGTTTTACATTAGCTAAAGAAATCAAAGAGAAAAATCAGGATATTCCAATTATATTTTTAACAGCAAAATCTTTGAAAGAAGACGTGCTTAAAGGATATCAGGTAGGAGCAGATGATTATTTGAATAAGCCATTTGATAGCGAAGTGCTGTTGATGAAAATCAAAGCAATCATGCAACGTAAAACAGTAGATTCTGTAGCGGAAAGTAAACAGTTTGAATTTGAAATAGGAGATTTCTTTTTGAATTCTAAACTTCGTTTTTTATCATTTAATAAAGAAGAGCCTATAAAACTATCTCCTAAAGAAAATGACTTGTTACGTCTTTTAGCACTTCATTTAAACGATTTAATGACTAGAGAATTAGCATTAACGAAGATATGGAGAGACGATAATTATTTTACTTCTAGAAGTATGGATGTTTATATAGCCAAGCTTAGAAAGTACCTTAAACGCGATGAGAATGTTGAAATTTTAAATATTCATGGTGAAGGTTTTCGACTTGTTGTTAAGCAGTAAAATTTAGTATATCGAGAAATAAAAAAAAGTGTCTTTGTAAAACAAAGACACTTTTTTTTATTTCAAAAAACTAAATATTTTTTGAAAGAGCTTTCCAACTAAGGGTACGAGTTGTTTTTTGTTTTGAAGCGCACCTACTAAAGCATAGGTCCACAGAATAAAAAAGCTTATCAAAAACCCATTAAAGGCTAAGAAGTAAGTGCTGTCATTAGGGATAATACCTAGTAAAGAAGCAAATGCAAAGAATAAAGTCCAAAGTCCTAAGGATTGGCGTAAGTGAAAATTAGCAAAAGAATGCTTTTCTTCTAAATTCATAAAAAAAGCAATTATAAAACCTATTAAGGTAAAATATGACGTGATTGCACTTGTTTTTGAATTACTGGTAATTTTAGTAGTGTCCATTTATGATATTGCTATTTGGTTGTTAGCTACTATACCGTAAGCCTTACCTTTTAATTTTTGATTTAAAAACATTGAATTTAAATTGGTAGATAGGATATCTTCTTTGCTAAATGTATAAGTCGCATTAGGAGTAAACAAACTTAAATCAGCCTTATTACCTTCTTCAATGGAATGTAAAGGTTCTCCAAAACGTTGTTTCCCCTCAGTTAATTTTTTTATAACTATTTCTAAAGGAAGCACTGTATTAAGAGCTCCAAAAACACTTTCCAAACCAATAGATCCGTAATAGGCATTATCAAATTCTACTTGTTTGTTTTCAATATCCATAGGGCGATGATCGCTCGTAATCATATCAATGGTTCCGTCAATAACGGCTTCAATTAAAGCTTTGCAATCATTTTTTGTGCGTAGGGGAGGCAACACTTTATAATTAGTATCAAATTCCTGTAAGTAACTATCGTCTAAAATTAAATTATAAGCCGCTACACTACAACTTACGTTTAAGCCTTTTACTTTAGCAGCTTTAATTAATTCTGCCGATTTTAAAGTAGATATCGTAGGGATGTGTAATTTTCCTCCTGTATATTCCAATATAAACAAATCTCTTGCAATTTGTAATTCTTCAGCAAGTGCAGGAATTCCTTTTAGACCTAACTGAGTACTACTTATGTTTTCATTTACAATTCCATTACCAGCAATAGCTTTTTCAAGCGGAAACGATTGTACTAATCCGTTAAAGCCTTGAGCGTATTGTAAAGCAATTTTTAATAAATTAGGATTTTTTATGGGCTTTTTGTAATCGTAAAAACAACAAGCACCGTGGGATTGCATATCAAATAACTCCGCCAAATCTACTCCTTTTGCTCCGGTAGTTAAGTTGCCAACAGCAAGTAGTTTTGTTGCCGACAAAGCCGACTTAGAGTTCAAAAAAGATAAAGCAGTTGAATTGTCAATAAGGGGTTTTGTATCGGGGTTTATAGCAATACAACTAAAACCACTTAAAGCACTTGTTTGTAATCCGTTATTAATTGTTTCTCGTTCTTCATAGCCAGGCTCTCCAAAGGCAACACTACTATCAAACCAACCTTGAGAAACGTGTAAGTCGTCCAACTCAATTACAGTAACATCACTGGTTACAGCAATATCCTTGGCTATTTTTGAAATTATTCCATTTTCAATTAAAATAGAAGCCGTTTGATTGTTAAAAGATGATTGAGAATCTATGATACAAGCGGATTTTATAAGTATTTTCATTATAAATATTTTAATAGAATAATTTCAATTATTAAGAAAAGTAATGCAAAAATAAGAAACCATTTCCATAAATCCGTAGTCTTAAAACTAGCTTTTGAACTATTGAAATAATCTGAAACCGAATTGCTATATTTATTAGGATTTGCATTTGCAAAGGTTGCATAGTCAAGTTTACTCTCTTTTGTGTTGTAATTATAACTAACCGTATAAATTGGCGAATTGTTTGCGGTTACTTTATAGTTCCCCGCTTTATAAGGAAATTCGTGAGTAGCTATTTTTACGTAATTTTTAAACACTTGCTGTAAGGGAATAAATTCGTTATTAATACTTTTCATACTCAATACATCATCCTGTCCTATACTAGTATTAATGTTGATTTCATTTTTTTCTCCTATAGTATAGCTAATTTTATCTAAAATGCTATTTTGCTGTGTCATGTTATAAAATACAGGAACAATTAAAGGTGATTTTTTAAAATTAGTAATTTCTTCATTTAGTGGACTTGCAAATAGAAAGACGTTGTTTTTCTGAATTAAAAAAGGAGTATTGTCTTCTAAATTTAATATCCAATTTTTAGAATCCAACGCATAGCTCTTTTTTACGGTAGGATATTGGAAATTCAAAATCTCTCTTGTAAATACATTATTAAAAAGTTGGTGTTGAAAATTTATCTGGGTTAGTTTTTTAGGAGATTTTATATAATCACCAATGGTAATATTGTAATTTTCTTTTAAAAAGGCTTGTAAACTTTGTATTGGTTTCGAAGAAGGGATTATACAGAGTAAGCCACCGGATTTAGTAAAAGCGACTATTTGTTGCTTTAAATAATCAGAGAGGGTATCATTTTCATTTAAAATAACTAAATCTACTGTGTTTAGGTCTTCAATACTATTGGATGTGGGCTTAATACTAGAAAATTCAAATTCCTTTGAAGTGTAAATTTTTTGTAAAAAATTAAAAAAAGCGTTGCCAATTACTAAAACTTTAGGTTTTTCGGTTTGGTTAATGCTAAAAAACCTACGGTCATCAAAGTGTAATCCTTCAGTATTTTCTATAGAAACAAGTCCTTCTATAGTAATGTTGTTTTGTAAAGGAATTTCGCTAATTACTTCTGAGTTTTCCGAAAAATCTAAACTTACCTTACCAATTAACTTTTCTTTATTGAATACAGAAAGCGCTATATTTTTTGATTTTAAAGAACTCGAAGTGGAAATATGTAATACTTTTTGCTCACCCGATGTTGAAATCCATAAACTATCTATGGCCGTGTTATCCGTATTTTGAGGTTTTAGCTGAATAATTTGATTGGCTTTTTTTGAAAGTAATTCAAAATCATAACCTTTTTTCTCCTGAAAATCAGAAATAGCGATCAATGCTGCTGCATTTTTATGTTTAGATAATTTTTTTGATTTAAGTAAAATTTGTTCAGGAGATAATTGCTCCTCTACATAATCAATATCTAATAGTTCATTTTGTATTTCAGATAACTGTACATCTTTATAAGTCTCTGTGTTTGTAAACAAAGAAAAAACAGTGGTTTCTTCAAACTGAGTTAAAATATCTTGAGTAGCTTTCTCTAATAACGAACCATTAGTTCCTTTAGCTTGCATACTAAAAGAATTATCCAAATAAATAATGTAGCTATCAGGAGCTTCAGCTTTTGATTTTGCAGGTAAATAGGGGAAAGCAAAAGCTAAAATTAATAAAGAAAATACAGCTAACCTACTTAATAGTACCAACCATTTTTTTAAACGCGAACTTTTTCTAGATTGAATTTTTATCTTTTCTAAAAAAAGAACATTTGTAAATGCGGTTTGTTGAAATTTACGTAGTTTAAATAAATGAATTATTATAGGAATTAATAATACTAAAAAAGAATAAAGTACTGAAGGGTATTTAAAAAGCATTACTCATTTGTTTAATATCAAATATATAGTTTTTTCACTGTAACTTTCAGCATTATTGTTTTCTAGTATCGTTTTAATAAAAGTATGTTCAATTCCGAAGAGGCTACAATGTATACACTTAAATTTAAAGATTATTTATTAATTGAGCGAAACTATTCGGAGCTTACAATTAATGCCTATTTAAAGGATATAGAAGAATTTGTAGTGTTTTATAAAAAAAACATCGACGAAAAAGTTAATTGGCAAGTTGTTCATTACGAAGATCTAAGAGGATGGATTGTTCTTTTGGTTGAATCAGGAATATCCAATAGGTCTGTAAATAGGAAGGTTTCTTCTTTGAAATCGTTTTTTACCTTTCTTCAAAAAATAGAATTAGTATCTAGTAATCCTTTGTCAAAGCATAAATCATTAAAAGTTGAGAAAAAAGTGCAATTGCCTTTTTCAGAAAGCGAAATGAAAGATGTACTTAATTTGTTTAATAAGGAGCTACATCATTTCTCGGCATTGAGAGATCGATTAATAATAGAGTTGTTTTATACGACAGGAATAAGAAGGTCGGAACTTATAAATTTGAAAATATCGAGTATTGACACAGAGGCTAGAACAATAAAAGTTATTGGTAAAAGGAATAAAGAAAGAATATTGCCATTATTGATTAGCTCTAATTGTTTGATAAAAAGATATTTAGATGTATATAAGCAAGAATATACGCTAGATAATAATGCACCATTATTTTTAACAAATAAAGGTGCTAAAATTTACGAAACCTTTGTGTTTAGGTTAATTAATTCCTATTTTAGTAAGGTATCTATTAAACTAAAGAAAAGTCCACATATTTTACGCCATTCTTTTGCGACTCATTTATTAAAAAATGGAGCAGATTTAAATGCGGTAAAAGAGTTGTTGGGACATTCAAGTTTAGCGGCAACACAAATATATACCCATAACGATATTTCACAATTGGTTAATGTATATAAGAGTGCACACCCTCGTAGTAAAAAATAGGACAATAATTTTTTAACCTAAAAATAAACATATATGAAAGTAAACGTTCAATCAGTAAATTTTAATGTAGATCAAAAATTAATTGAATTTGTAGAGCAGAAATTAAATAAGCTTGAAGCGCACCATAACAAGATTATATCAGCGGATGTTTTCATGAAAGTTCAAAACACAAAAGACAAAGAAAATAAAACAACAGAAATATTATTAAATGTTCCAGGAAGTGAGTTTGTAGCCAAAAAAACGTGCAAAACCTTTGAGGAAGGTGTAGATCAGTGTGTTAGCAGTTTGGATAGGCAATTAATGAAACTTAAAACCAAGCAAAAAATGCGTGTAGCGTAAAAAAAAATCAAAAAAAATATAAAAAAGTTTTGTGGTAACGTTAAAACGTCTTATATTTGCAACCCGTTAGCGATGACGGGTTGTTTTTTTAACAAAAACAAGGTTAAAAGCCGATGTAGCTCAGCTGGCTAGAGCAGCTGATTTGTAATCAGCAGGTCGTGGGTTCGAGTCCCTCCATCGGCTCTTTAAAGTTTAAGGTTTGTAGCCTTTTTTGAAATTTTGAAATTTTGTTATTAAGGGTTTTTAATCGGTTTTGTAAAGCTAATTAAAGACTATTTTTAACTCAATTAGGGGAGATACTCAAGCGGCCAACGAGGACGGACTGTAACTCCGTTGTTTTTAACTTCGCAGGTTCGAATCCTGCTCTCCCCACCACCAAAAAAAACTAATTTTTTATTAGTTTAAAATGAAATAAATTGGTTTCTTTGCAAACCAAAATGCGAGAGTAGCTCAGTTGGTAGAGCGTCAGCCTTCCAAGCTGAATGTCGCCGGTTCGAACCCGGTCTCTCGCTCTAAGATATAGAACTGTGCCTAGCATGGTTCTATATTTATGTAAACAGAAGTTTACAGTCGCTTAGGCCGGTGTAGCTCAGTGGCAGAGCGTTTCCTTGGTAAGGAAGAGGTCACGAGTTCAATTCTCGTCATTGGCTCAATTACAAAAACAAAAGAATAAATTTTTTTATTTATATAATTTAGAATTAAATAACACTCATTATGGCAAAGGGAACTTTTGATCGTTCGAAACCACACTTAAATATCGGTACAATCGGACACGTAGATCATGGTAAAACTACTTTAACTGCAGCTATTACTAAAGTATTGGCTGAAGCAGGTTTTTCTGAAGCAAAGGATTTTGATCAAATTGATAATGCTCCTGAAGAAAAGGAGAGAGGTATTACAATTAATACATCTCACGTTGAATATGCGACGGCTAATCGTCACTATGCACACGTTGACTGTCCGGGTCACGCCGATTATGTGAAGAACATGGTTACGGGTGCTGCTCAGATGGATGGTGCTATTCTTGTGGTTGCTGCTACTGATGGTCCTATGCCTCAAACGCGTGAGCATATCTTACTTGGTCGTCAGGTAGGTATACCGCGTATAGTTGTTTTCTTGAATAAAGTTGACATGGTTGATGATGAGGAGTTGTTAGAATTGGTAGATATGGAAGTAAGGGATTTGCTTTCTTTCTATGATTATGATGGAGATAATGGACCTGTTGTGTCTGGTTCTGCTTTAGGTGCACTTAATGGTGAGCAAAAATGGGTTGACACTGTGTTGGAATTAATGGCACAAGTTGATGCGTGGATCGAAGAGCCGTTGAGAGAGGTTGATAAGGATTTCTTAATGCCAATTGAAGATGTATTCTCAATTACTGGTCGTGGTACTGTAGCAACTGGTCGTATTGAAACTGGTATAGCTAACACTGGTGATCCTGTTGAGATTATTGGTATGGGTGCTGAAAAGTTAACTTCTACTATTACAGGTATTGAAATGTTCCGTCAAATCCTTGATAGAGGTGAGGCAGGAGATAACGCAGGTATCTTGTTAAGAGGTATTGAAAAGTCACAGATTTCTCGTGGTATGGTTATTACTAAGCCAGGATCTGTAACTCCGCACAATAAGTTTAAGGCAGAGGTTTATATCCTTAAGAAAGAAGAAGGTGGACGTCATACTCCATTCCATAACAATTACCGTCCACAGTTTTATGTACGTACAACTGATGTAACAGGTAATATTTTCTTACCTGATGGTGTTGAAATGGTTATGCCTGGAGATAACTTAACTATTACTGTTGAGTTGATTAATACAATTGCAATGAATGTAGGTCTTCGTTTCGCTATCCGTGAAGGTGGTAGAACTGTAGGAGCTGGTCAGGTTACTGAAATTCTTGAGTAATTTGCATTATAGATAAATAATTTAACAAGGTGTTTTGATTTTCTCAAAATACCTTGTTTTTTTTGAATCTTTTTTCATACTTTTGCAAACTCAATTTAGATACTATATTGAGGAGGTAAAATAATACGGGATTAGCTCAGTTGGTAGAGCACTGGTCTCCAAAACCAGGTGTCGTGAGTTCGAGTCTCGCATCCCGTGCAAAAACTAAATTTAATGGCTGCATTAGTAAATTATATAAAAGAGTCTTTCGGAGAGTTGAAGAATAATGTTTCATGGACTCCTAGGTCAGAAGCACAACGTTTAACAATTGTAGTAGTTGTTTTTACGGTTCTATTTTCTTTAGCAATCTGGGGAGTGGATTATGTATTTAGTGGTGTAGTTAGTAGGTATTTTGAATTAGTTAAAAAGTAAGTAAAAGACTATGGCTGATTCTAATGTAAAAAAATGGTACGTTGTGCGTGCTGTTAGTGGTCAAGAAAACAAGGTTAAAGATTATATCGAGAGAGAAATCGCTCAGCAAGGATTAGGTGATTATGTAGAGCAAGTTTTAGTGCCTACAGAAAAAGTAGTTCAAGTTCGTAATGGGAAGAAGATAAATAAAGAAAAGGTTTATTTTCCGGGTTATATAATGGTTGAAGCTAATCTTTCCGGAGAAGTTCCGCATACTATCCGATCTATAAATGGTGTCATTGGTTTTTTGGGAGAGGTTAAAGGAGGAGATCCTGTGCCTTTAAGAAAAGCCGAAGTTAATAGAATGCTTGGTAAAGTTGATGAGTTAACTGTTACAGTTGATAATGTAGCTATACCGTTTACTGTTGGTGAAACTGTTAAGGTTGTTGATGGTCCTTTTAATGGCTTTAATGGAGCTGTTGAGAAGGTGAATGAAGAAAAACGTAAGCTTGAGGTGATGGTTAAGATTTTTGGAAGAAAAACACCATTAGAGTTAAGTTATATGCAAGTAGAAAAAATTTAATATTTATATATTTTGAATTACTTTTTTGATGCTTCCGCTAAAGGGTAATTCAGTAATTTTTGAGAAATGGCAAAAGAAGTAAGTAAAGTTGTAAAGCTACAAGTACGTGGTGGGGCAGCAAACCCGTCTCCACCTGTAGGACCTGCTTTAGGTGCTGCTGGGGTTAATATCATGGAATTCTGTAAGCAATTCAATGGTAGAACTCAGGACAAAGCTGGTAAAGTATTACCTGTAGCAATTACAGTGTATGTTGATAAGTCGTTTGACTTCGTCATCAAAACTCCACCGGCAGCAGTTCAAATTTTGGAAGCGGCTAAAGTAAAAAAGGGTTCAGGAGAACCAAATAGAAAAAAAGTAGCGTCTGTTACTTGGGATCAGTTAAAGACAATTGCTGAGGATAAAATGGTAGACTTAAATGCTTTTACTATTGAATCGGCAACTAAGATGATGGCTGGTACTGCTCGCTCTATGGGTGTAACTGTTAAAGGCGATGCGCCATTTTAATTTAGGAAGATATCATGGCAAAATTGACAAAAAAACAAAAAGAAACAGCTGCTAAAGTTGATAATAACAAAGCATATACTTTATCTGAAGCAGCAGCTTTGGTAAAGGAAGTTACTACGGTAAACTTCGATGCTTCTGTAGACTTAGCGGTTAGATTAAACGTAGATCCTCGTAAAGCGAATCAAATGGTTCGTGGTGTGGTTACATTACCGCACGGTACAGGTAAAGATGTTAAGGTTTTAGCATTAGTTACTCCAGATAAAGAAGCAGAGGCTAAAGAGGCTGGTGCTGATTTCGTTGGTTTAGACGAGTATTTGGCTAAAATTAAAGGTGGTTGGACAGATGTTGATGTTATCATCACTATGCCGGCTGTTATGGGTAAATTAGGTCCTTTGGGTCGTATTTTAGGTCCTCGTGGTTTAATGCCTAATCCTAAAACTGGTACAGTAACAATGGATATCGCTAAAGCGGTTTCTGATGTTAAGTCTGGTAAAATTGACTTTAAAGTTGATAAAACGGGTATCATTCATGCTGCTGTTGGTAAATCTTCTTTTACTGCGGATAAGCTAGAAGGTAACATGAACGAGTTGTTGAGTACTATAGTAAAATTGAAGCCTCAAGCAGCAAAAGGAGTGTATATAAAATCAATATTTGTTTCTAGTACTATGAGTCCTGGGATAGAAGTTGATGGAAAGTCTTTCGCAACTAATTAAGATAAACAGTTATGACAAGAGAAGAAAAATCATTAGTTATTGAGGACTTAACTGCTCAATTAGCGGAAAATAATACAATATATCTTGCAGATATATCTGGTTTGGATGCGGTTGTTACTTCAAACTTGCGTAGAGCATGTTTTAAGTCTAACGTTTCTATAGCAGTAGTTAAAAACACGTTGCTTGCAAAGGCGATGGAGAAGTCGGATAAAGATTTTGGTGAATTGCCTTCAACTTTGAAAGGAAATACATCAATTATGTTCGCTGAGACTGGTAATGCACCAGCAAAGTTAATTAAAGAATTTCGTAAGAAATCAGATAAGCCAGTTTTAAAAGGAGCGTTCGTTGAACAAGCTGTTTTTGTTGGTGATGATACTTTAGATACTTTAGTCAATATTAAGTCTAAGGAAGAAGTTATTGGGGAAATCGTTGGGTTACTTCAATCTCCTGCTAAGAATGTTATTTCTGCACTTAAATCAAGTGGAGGAACAATTGCAGGTATTCTTAAGACGTTGTCTGAGAAATAAGACAAGCAAATTAGCACACACAAGTAATTATTTATATTAAAATTTAAAACGGTAGTAAAATGGCAGATTTAAAAGAATTCGCGGAACAATTAGTAAACTTAACAGTTAAGGAAGTAAATGAATTAGCTGATATCCTTAAAGAGGAATATGGTATTGAGCCAGCAGCAGCAGCAGTAGCTGTAGCAGCAGGTGGTGCAGCAGCAGGTGGTGACGCAGCTGATGAGCAAACTGAATTTGACGTAATCTTGAAAGCAGCAGGTGGATCTAAATTAGCAGTTGTTAAATTGGTTAAAGAATTAACAGGTTTAGGACTTAAAGAAGCTAAAGGTTTAGTTGATGGTGCTCCAAGCCCAGTTAAAGAAGGTGTTTCTAAAGACGAAGCAGAAGCATTAAAAGCTCAATTAGAAGAAGCTGGTGCTGAAGTAGAGCTTAAGTAAGCTTACTAATACAAAATACAACGGTTTAGACCTAAAGATTTATCTTTATGGTCTAGACCATTTTGTGTTTATAAAAACTAAGTGTTTTAAGTTTGTATTTAAAACACTTAGTTTATAAATATTATGAGGTATTTACCTCACATGTTAAATTGCATATAGCGATTTTTATTTTAGTTGTTTCGGTGTGGAACAACTCTTATTGATAATTTAATTCTATCCATTGATGTCAGCAACGCAAACTGCAAGATTGAATTTTTCTTCGATTAAGAATATCCCTGCTTATCCGGATTTACTGGATATTCAAATAAAGTCTTTTCAAGATTTCTTTCAATTGGAAACGAAATCAGAAGAAAGAGGGAATGAAGGTTTATATAACACCTTCATGGAAAACTTTCCAATCACAGACACACGTAATCAATTCGTTCTTGAATTTTTAGATTACTTCGTAGATCCACCACGTTACGATTTACAGGAATGTATCGAAAGGGGATTAACGTATAGTGTGCCTTTAAAAGCTCGTTTAAAATTATATTGTACCGACGAAGAACACGAAGATTTTGAAACTATCGTTCAAGACGTGTATTTAGGTACAATTCCATATATGACTCCAAGTGGTACTTTTTGTATTAATGGAGCAGAGCGTGTTGTAGTTTCTCAATTACACCGTTCGCCAGGGGTTTTCTTTGGACAGTCTTTTCACGCAAATGGTACTAAATTGTACTCTGCCCGTGTAATTCCGTTTAAAGGATCTTGGATTGAATTTGCTACGGATATCAATAGTGTAATGTACGCTTATATTGATCGTAAAAAGAAATTACCTGTTACTACGCTTTTCCGTGCTATCGGTTTTGAGCGCGATAAAGATATTTTAGAAATATTTGACCTTGCTGAAGAGGTTAAGGTTTCTAAATCAGGATTAAAGAAAATATTAGGACGTAAGTTGGCTGCTCGTGTATTAAATACATGGCATGAGGACTTCGTTGATGAAGATACAGGTGAAGTAGTTTCTATTGAACGTAACGAGATTGTATTAGATCGCGATACAGAATTAGATAAAGACCACATAGAAGAAATTTTAGAATCAGGTTCTAAAACAATCTTACTTCATAAAGAAGATATGGATAAGGGTGATTATGCTATTATTCATAACACACTTCAAAAAGATCCAACCAATTCTGAAAAAGAAGCGGTTGAACATATATATAGACAATTACGTAATGCTGAACCGCCAGATGAAGAAACTGCGCGTGGTATTATAGATAAATTATTCTTTTCTGATCAACGTTATAACTTAGGTGAAGTTGGTCGTTACAGAATGAACAAAAAGTTAGGTCTTGATATCGAAATGGATAAGCAAGTTCTTACTAAATTAGATATTTTAACTATTGTTAAGTATTTAATTGAGTTGATTAACTCTAAGGCTGAAATTGATGATATTGATCACTTATCTAACCGTCGTGTGCGTACAGTTGGTGAGCAATTATCACAACAGTTTGGTGTTGGTTTAGCTCGTATGGCTCGTACCATTCGTGAGCGTATGAATGTTCGTGACAACGAAGTATTTACACCTATTGATTTAATTAATGCAAAAACATTATCATCGGTAATTAACTCGTTCTTTGGAACCAACCAGTTATCTCAATTTATGGATCAAACGAATCCATTAGCTGAGATTACACATAAGCGTCGTTTATCGGCATTAGGACCTGGTGGTTTATCAAGAGAGCGTGCTGGTTTTGAGGTTCGAGATGTTCATTATACGCATTACGGAAGGTTATGTCCTATTGAAACACCAGAGGGACCAAATATTGGTTTGATCTCTTCACTTGCAGTTTATGCTAAAGTGAATAGTATGGGATTCATTGAGACACCTTATCGTAAAGTAGAAAATGGTAAAGTTGATTTAGTAAGTACTCCTATTTACTTAAGTGCTGAAGAAGAAGAAGGAATGAAAATTGCGCAAGCAAACATTCCGCTTGATGGTGAAGGTACTATTACTTCTGAAAAAGTTATTGCTCGTGAAGAAGGAGATTTTCCAGTGGAAGATCCAGCGAACATTAACTATACAGATGTTGCACCAAATCAAATATCATCTATATCTGCATCTTTAATTCCTTTCTTGGAACATGATGATGCCAACCGTGCATTGATGGGATCAAACATGATGCGTCAGGCAGTACCGTTATTGAGAGTTGATTCTCCAATTGTAGGTACAGGTTTAGAAAGACAAGTAGCTTCGGATTCTAGAGTATTAATTAATGCTGAAGGAGAAGGAGTTGTTGAGTATGTTGATGCTAATAAAATTACTATTAAGTACGATAGAACAGAAGAGGAACGTTTAGTAAGTTTCGAATCTGATTCAAAATCATATAACTTAATTAAATTCCGTAAAACGAATCAGGGTACAAGTATTAACTTGAAGCCTATTATTAAGGAAGGTGATAGAGTTTCTAAAGGACAAGTATTGTGTCAAGGTTATGCTACCGAAGCCGGTGAATTAGCTTTAGGACGTAATATGAAAGTAGCCTTTATGCCTTGGAAAGGGTATAACTTTGAGGATGCAATTGTAATCTCTGAAAAAGTTGTTCGCGAAGATATTTTTACATCTATTCATATAGATGAATATTCTTTAGATGTTCGTGATACAAAATTAGGTACCGAAGAGTTAACCAATGACATTCCAAACGTTTCAGAAGAAGCTACAAAAGATTTAGATGAAAATGGAATGATTAGAATTGGAGCAGAAGTTAAACCTGGTGATATTCTTATCGGGAAAATTACTCCAAAAGGAGAATCTGATCCAACTCCTGAAGAAAAATTATTACGCGCTATTTTTGGTGATAAAGCCGGTGATGTAAAAGACGCATCATTAAAAGCTTCTCCATCGTTAAGAGGTGTAGTAATTGATAAGAAACTATTTAGACGTGCTGTAAAAGACAAGCAAAAAAGAGCAAGAGATAAAGAAGCTATTGTAGCTTTAGAATCATTATTTGTAACAAAGTTTGAAGAATTACAAAGCCGTTTAGTAGAAAAATTATTTGCATTAGTTAATGGTAAAACATCACAAGGAATTTTTAACGATTTAGGCGAAGAAGTTCTTCCAAAAGGAAAGAAATTTACCTTAAAAATGTTAAACTCTGTAGATGATTATACACACTTAACAGGTACTTGGACAACAGACAAAACGTTAAATAACCAAGTAGTAGAATTAGTACACAACTACAAGATTAAGGTAAACGATTTACAAGGTGTTTTACGTCGTGAGAAGTTTACAATTTCTGTAGGAGATGAGTTACCAGCTGGAATTTTAAAACTTGCTAAAATTTATGTTGCTAAAAAACGTAAGTTAAAAGTAGGAGATAAAATGGCAGGACGTCACGGAAATAAAGGTATTGTTGCTCGTATTGTACGTGCAGAAGATATGCCTTTCTTAGAAGACGGAACGCCAGTTGATATTGTATTAAATCCATTAGGTGTACCATCTCGTATGAATATTGGTCAGATCTACGAAACTGTTCTTGGGTGGGCAGGTCAAAAATTAGATAGAAAGTATGCAACACCAATTTTTGATGGAGCATCTTTAGATCAAATTAATGCCTATACAGATGAAGCAGGTATTCCAAGATTTGGTCATACTTACTTATATGATGGAGGAACAGGAAAACGTTTTGATCAACCAGCAACAGTTGGTATTATTTATATGATTAAATTAGGACACATGATTGAAGATAAAATGCATGCGCGTTCTATTGGTCCTTATTCATTAATTACACAACAACCTTTAGGAGGTAAAGCACAATTTGGAGGTCAACGTTTTGGAGAGATGGAAGTTTGGGCACTTGAAGCTTATGGAGCATCAAGTATCTTAAGAGAAATCTTAACTGTAAAATCAGATGATGTTATGGGTAGAGCCAAAACTTACGAAGCAATCGTAAAAGGTGAAACCATGCCAGAACCAGGTTTACCAGAATCTTTTAACGTATTAATGCATGAATTGAAAGGTCTTGGATTAGACGTTCAATTAGAAGAGTAATAAACAGTGAAATGTCGTTGAGTAAAACTCAACGACAAATCATTTTTTCAATATTTAGTCTCGTAAGAGACATTCAATTTAAAATTTGACCATCAAAATTATGGCAAGAAGAAACGAAAAGTACACTGTAAAAAAGTTTAGTAAAATTTCTATTGGTTTATCATCTCCAGAGCTAATTTTAGAAGCTTCAAAAGGAGAGGTTTTAAAACCAGAAACTATTAATTATCGTACACATAAACCAGAAAGAGATGGTTTATTCTGTGAGCGTATTTTTGGTCCTGTAAAGGATTACGAATGTGCTTGTGGTAAGTATAAAAGAATACGTTATAAAGGTATTGTTTGTGATCGTTGTGGTGTAGAAGTAACAGAAAAGAAAGTACGTAGAGATAGAGTAGGACACATTAATTTAGTGGTTCCTGTAGCTCATATTTGGTATTTCCGTTCGTTACCAAACAAAATGGGATACCTTTTAGGTTTACCATCTAAGAAATTAGATATGATAATCTATTACGAGCGTTATGTAGTAATACAACCTGGTATTGCACAAAATGCTGAAGGAGAACCATTACAAAAAATGGATTTCTTAACAGAAGAAGAATATTTAGATATTTTAGAGACCATTCCTCAAGAAAATCAATATTTAGATGATACAGACCCTAATAAGTTTATCGCTAAAATGGGAGCTGAGTGTTTAATTGATTTATTAGCACGTATAGATTTAGAAGAACTATCTTATCAATTACGTCATAAAGCAAACACAGAAACATCTAAACAACGTAAAACAGAAGCTTTAAAGCGTTTAAATGTTGTTGAAGCATTTAAAGACTCTCAAAAAAATAGAGACAATCGTCCAGAATGGATGATTATGAAAGTAGTTCCGGTAATTCCACCAGAATTACGTCCATTAGTTCCATTAGATGGAGGTCGTTTTGCTACTTCAGATTTAAATGATTTATATCGTCGTGTAATTATTCGTAATAATCGTTTAAAACGATTAATGGAAATTAAAGCACCAGAGGTAATTTTACGTAATGAAAAACGTATGTTACAAGAATCTGTAGATTCATTATTTGATAACACTCGTAAATCATCTGCAGTAAAAACAGAATCTAACAGACCATTAAAATCATTATCTGATAGTTTAAAAGGTAAACAAGGTCGTTTCCGTCAAAACTTATTAGGTAAGCGTGTAGATTATTCAGCACGTTCTGTAATTGTTGTTGGACCAGAATTAAAATTATTCGAATGTGGATTGCCAAAAGACATGGCAGCAGAATTATACAAACCTTTTGTAATTAGAAAATTAATTGAAAGAGGAATTGTAAAGACAGTAAAATCTGCAAAGAAAATTATAGATAGAAAAGAGCCAGTTGTTTGGGATATTTTAGAAAATGTAATTAAAGGACACCCAGTTTTATTAAACCGTGCGCCTACATTACACAGACTTGGTATACAAGCATTTCAACCAAAATTAATTGAAGGTAAAGCAATACAATTACATCCACTTTCTTGTTCTGCCTTTAATGCCGATTTTGATGGAGATCAAATGGCAGTTCACTTACCATTAGGACCAGAAGCTATTTTAGAAGCTCAGTTACTAATGTTAGGTTCGCATAATATCTTAAATCCTGCGAATGGAGCACCAATTACGGTACCTTCTCAGGATATGGTACTTGGATTGTACTATATGACTAAGTTAAGAGAATCTACTAAAAAAGTTCCTGTTAAAGGAGAAGGATTAACGTTCTACTCTCCTGAAGAAGTAATAATTGCTTTTAACGAAGAAAAAGTAGATTTAAATGCTGGTATTAAGGTACGTACAAAAGATATAGATGAAAACGGAGTATCTGTAACTAAGATTATTGAAACTACTGTAGGTCGTGTTTTATTTAATGAAAAAGTACCTGAAAAAGCAGGATATATAAACGAAGTTTTAACTAAGAAAAACTTAAGAGGAATTATTGATGGTATTTTAAAAGCTACTGATATTCCTACAACAGGAGAATTCTTAGATCAAATTAAAACATTAGGATATAAGTTTGCATTTGAAGGAGGTTTATCTTTCTCTTTAGGAGATATAATTATTCCAGATGAAAAACAATCTATGATTGATGAAGCTCGAACAGAGGTAGATGCAATTGTAGGTAACTATAATATGGGTATGTTAACGCAAAAAGAGCGTTACAATCAGGTAATTGATGTTTGGGGTTCTACCAATAATAGATTAACTGAATTATCAATGAAAAATTTACGTGAAGACCAACAAGGATTTAACTCAGTATTTATGATGTTAGATTCTGGAGCTCGTGGATCTAAAGAACAGATTCGTCAGTTAACAGGTATGCGTGGTTTAATGGCAAAACCAAAAAAATCTACTGCTGGTGGTGGAGAAATTATTGAGAATCCAATTCTTTCTAACTTTAAGGAAGGATTATCTATTCTTGAATACTTTATCTCTACTCATGGTGCACGTAAAGGATTAGCAGATACCGCTTTAAAAACTGCAGATGCTGGTTATTTAACACGTAGATTAGTAGATGTTTCTCAAGATGTTATTATTAACGAAGAAGATTGTGGTACTTTAAGAGGATTAGAAGTAGCACCTTTAAAGAAAAATGATGAGATTGTAGAATCTTTATCAGATAGAATTGAAGGACGTGTTTCTTTACAAGATGTATATCATCCAATAAGCGATGAATTATTAGTTGGAGCTGGAGAATCTATTTCTATAGCAATCGCTGATAAAATTGAAGCCTCTGGTATTGATAAAGTTGATGTAAGATCTGCATTATCTTGTGAATCTAAAAGAGGAATTTGTGCAAAATGTTACGGTCAGAGTTTAT
>CALGLV010000007.1 GCA_937958985.1 uncultured Aquimarina sp. | reverse complement strand
GCTCTTAAACTGCTTAAGGAAGTCGTCGTTTAATAAATCTTCTTTTTTCATTACTGTGTTTTAATTTAAAATTAAAAAAAAATAGCTTGGGTCATGACCCAAGCTATTTTTTAAACTTACACAGTTAATGAGATACTGCCGAATAAAATTATTGAGGATGTTTACTTGCCATAAATTTTATTATATAAATCAGTATAAATACCCTTAATAATTTTCCTTTTCAGTTTCATAGTAGGAGTAAGGTGACCAGCTTCAACAGTCCATTCATCAGGGGTTAATTCAAAACGTTTTATTTGCTCCCACTTACCAAATTTCGAATTATATTCGTTTATGTCTTCTTTTATTCGATCGATCACTTTTTCATTTGAAGCAATTTCAGCATGGGTATTTCCAATATCGAATCCTTTTATTTGAGCCCATTCTTTAACAAAAGTAAAATTAGGCTGAACGAATGCTCCAGGCATTTTTTCACCTTCACCTATAACCATGATTTGTTCTATGAAGCGAGATTGCTTCATCATGTTTTCAATTAATTGCGGAGCCACATATTTTCCTCCTGAAGTCTTAAACATTTCTTTTTTTCTGTCAGTAATTTTAAGAAAGCCATCGGCATCAATTTCTCCAATATCACCTGTATGAAATTTTCCATCCTTTAATACTTCAGCTGTTTTTTCTGGATTTTTGTAATACCCAATCATTACATTAGGGCCTTCAACAAGTATTTCTCCATCACTAGCTATCGTAACTTTAGTTTCGGGCAACAACCTTCCTACGGTTCCTACTCTAAAACCGCCTTCTCTTGCATCGTTTACAGATATTACTGGAGATGTTTCTGTAAGTCCATAGCCTTCCATTACTGCAATCCCAGCAGCATTAAATACGCGTGATAGCCTTGGTTGTAAAGCAGCACTTCCTGAAGCGATTATTTTTAGGTTACCACCCAAACCTTCTTGCCATTTACTAAAAATAATTTTTCTAGCAATACCAAGTTTAAATTCATACCAAGCCCCGTTTTGACCGTAAGGCTCATACACTAAACCAAGATCTATTGCCCAAAAGAATAATTTCTTTTTTATTCCTGTTAAAGCAGCACCTTTAGCATAGATTTTATCATAAACCTTTTCCAATAATCGAGGAACGGCAGTCATTACATCAGGCTTTATCTCTTTTAAATTGTCACTAATACTTTCTATAGATTCTGCAAAATAAATACCAACACTACGGTATTGGTATAAATACAATAACATACGCTCATAAATATGACATATAGGTAAAAAGCTCAAAGCTTTTGCTTTACCATCTTCAATAGGAAAGCGTAATGAGCTATTAATAGCGTTACTCACAATATTTTTATGACTTAACATAACTCCTTTAGGCCTGCCCGTAGTACCAGAGGTGTATATAAGCGTAGCCAAATCAGTTTCTTTTATGGAATCTTTTAAATTTTCAACTTCAGATTGATTGCTAATATCTTTACCTAAATCTAAAACATCATTCCAACTTTTACATCCTTCAATAGTATCATAACTAAAAATAGCGATTAAACTAGGTACATTATCCTTAATGTTCATTACTTTTTGGTAAACATCTACGTCAGAAACGAAAACATATTTTGATTCCGAATGATTTAATACATATTCATAATCTTCTTGAGAAATAGTAGGGTAAATAGGTACATCTTGCGCACCAGTTTGCAATACGCCTATATCTGTAATATTCCACTCAGTTCGGTTATTTGTAGATATAATAGCAATTTTATCGTTTGGTTGCACTCCCATACGTAATAAGCCTCTGCTTATTTGGTTGGCTTTATCTATATATTCTTGCGTAGAAGTCTCGACCCAATGATCACCATATTTAGTAACTAGTGAATTAGGTAAATTCCCGTTAGATAGTTGGTAGTACGGAAAATCAAAGAGTCTTTTTATAGTATTCATATATGTGGCGTGTGGAATGTTAATGAACTAAATATACTTAAAAAATACGCTATATTTTGAGTAATTGATATTTTTTTAAGTGTTTTTCTGAGTTTTTTTTAGTAAACTGCTTAAGGTTAGCAACTATTAGTTTTTGTTTATTTGTAGTCTAAATAAATAATTGGCTTTACCGCTGTTTCCTTCAAAAATAATATCAGATTCATTTACTAATACGGCCTTATCCATTTTAAAATTAGATAATCTATAGCGGTCTACTTCGAGTGAATTTATTACAGGTAGTTTTTCAACATTACCAGTAACATTATTGATTTTATAAGTGGCTAAAAATAAATATTCTCTTTTACCGGTATCCAATAAATCAGCATATTCACCAACATTCTTATACAGATTACCAAACTTTTCCCACAAAAGAACATAATTGTAATTTCCAAAATGTAAGGTTTGATAAGACATTGTTTGTTTGCCTTTTCTGCCGTATTGATTTTTTGGTAATTGATTGAACCAAAGTAAATTTCCGATACCATCTATTTTAGTAGCATAAGCATTTTTATAGTAAAAATCATACTTTACAGTTGTGGCACCATTGGCGTAATAAGAATTTCTTACAGCATAGCGTTGTTCTGCGAAAAGAGTAAAACTACCGTCATTTTGTACCGTAATTTTATTGATATGAATATCTTCTAAATCTTCTTTTTCTTTGGGGCTTCGTAAGCCTTTTTTTATCTGTACTGCCTTACGGGCTTCATAAGCTTTTATGGTATCCGTTGGAATAGGATAAAGAATAGGATTTATTGTTTTATTGCTGTCAATGGAAGCATTAAACATTCCAGAAACGTAACCGCCAAGCTCTTTCTCGGAATAAAATCCGATAATCACAGGTTTTTTAGATGCATCTGAGTACAATACTGCATCTTCAATAACTTTAGGAGTTTCAATAGTTTTAATTTCCCAATTATCAGCATCTTTATTTATCTTAAATAGTTCCGTATGAAAGTTAGAATCTTCTTTATTTCGATTAGCTGCTAAAAGTATTTCTTTATCAAAAACGGAAGCTAAAACGTAAAAATCACCCCTGGCGTCTACCATAAAGTCATTGGGTTTCATTTTCTTTACGATGTATGGCATTTCTATACTTCGTTTCCAATCTAAGGTCATATCTGCATTATAAACAGTTATATTTACTGTTTTTTTGATATTGCCTGTAACTACATTTTTTAAAGGTTTTTTTCCGTTTCCAGAAATTTTACTATCGGTATATACAATTACAAATTTAGACTGATCTACAGATTTTTTAATAGCAAAAGCATTTATACGGTTACCAGCATCATAACCAAAACGACTTGTAAATCCGAAATTGTCGGCTACTGTATTTTTTGCATTAATTACTGTGGATGTTGTGATAGGTACTTTGGCAGAAATACGAAGTTTTTGACTGAGTAACTTGTTTTTTTGACGATAGTAAACAAGTACCGTATCTTTTAATTGCATTACCCCTACAAAATCTCCTTTATCGATAACGGTTGATGTAGCAGGTAATTTTGTGAGATTTCTAACAGTGTGTCTTTGAAGAACAAAGGCTTTATTTATTTTTTTTAAAGATAGCATTTGTTGTCCATACACAAAGTGATATTCTTGTGTATTGCTTATGCGTTTGTATTTAGGGCCTACACTTAGTGAAAAGTCGTCTGTAATTTTAGGTTTTTGAGCAAAAGCAAAAAAGAAATTTAAGATAAATAAGTAAAATAGTAAGTATTTCATAGCAGAGTAGTAAATGGGAGCTATGGCAAATTAGTCAAAGCAAATGAATATTACTAATGCTATTTTTTTTGAGTTTTTCAGAAGCTACTTATTGAATTCGGGCATAATTTCATGCAGTTAATAGAATAGCAACAATCAATTATTCTGGCTTGACCGCTAGAACAACTTTATATTTATTTCTGTTAGCAATATCCATTACTTTAACAGCTTTTTGCATGGTTACCGTTTTATCTGTACGTAGAATAATTGTTGGGTTTTCGTTTCCGTTTAATTTAGCATTTAAAACAGCCTCTAATTTTTGCTCGCTTACTCGGGTATCATTAACATAAAACTGTTGCTTGTCGTTTATGCTTACCGATAAATTTTGAACGTTAGTTGTTTTTCCTTTTGCTTTAGGAAGTATTAAATCTAAGGCTTCGGGAGTAATAGCAGGGGAGGTAAGTAAAAAGAATACCAATAAAAGGAATACAATATCCGTCATGGAAGACATACTGAATTCGGCACTTACTTTGTTTCGTCCACGTAAATTCATAATTAAGCAGCAGGTTCGTTAAGTAAGTCTAAAAAGTCAACAGCTGTAGTTTCCATTTGGTATACTACTTTATCTGTTTTAACTACTAAATGATTGTAACCTATATAAGCTATAATTCCTACAATAAGCCCAGCGACAGTAGTCGTCATTGCGGTATAAATACCTTCGGCTAAAGATCCCATATCTGCTTGGCCGCTACTAGTTGCTAGTTGGTGAAAAGCTAAAACCATACCGATTACTGTTCCTAAAAAACCAATCATAGGTGCGGCTCCTGCTACAGTAGCTAAAATACTCACATTTTTTTCCAGTTTATAAACTTCTAATTTACCGGCATTTTCAATGGCAGTATTAATGTCTTCTAAAGGGCTACCAATACGAGAAATTCCTTTTTCGGTTAATCGAGAAACAGGGGAGTTTGCTTGCTTACAAATTTCTTTAGCATTTGCGATATTACCGTTGCTAATTTCTTCTTTTATTGTACCCATAAATTTGGAGTCAAAAGTAGAAGCTTTTTTAATGGTAAAATAACGCTCAAAATAAATGTAAATGGCTACAAATAGTAAAACAAATAAAATTCCGATTACAATACTTCCAGCGATACCTCCACTAAATATAAGTTCAATAAGAGAAAGTGTTTTTTCAGTTTGTTCGGTAACTACCTCTGTAGTTTCTTGTGATAAAATAGTAGTCATATTAAGTATACAGACAAATTAGTGAATGAATTATTACTGTGTTTTTACATACAGTAATGTAAGTTTAAAGATAACGCTATTTTGAAAATTAAATTACAAAGTTTATAAAACTATCATTTAATAGTTCAAAACAAAAAAAGGTTCTTTCTGCATAGCTACAAAAAGAACCTTTTTTAATGTTATAAAGGAAATGATTTATAAGAAATAAATTACTCCTATAAGCCCTGTAACTCCCAATACAATAGTGTAAGGAAAAGCCATTTTTACCATTTTCATATACGATAGTCCAATTAATGGAGCTAATGCAGAGGTTAATAGGAATAAGAAAGCAGCTTGTCCGTTAGGGGTTGCTACACTGGGTAAATTAGTACCCGTGTTTATAGCAACGGCTAAAGTTTCAAATTGTTTTCTATCAATAGTACCAGCATCAAAGGCTTGTTTTACTTCTCCTATATATACGGTAGCAACAAATACATTATCACTAATCATAGATAGTATTCCATTTGCTAAATAAAACATAGATGGTTGCTGATTAACAGGTAATGATAAAGCCCAATCGATTATTGGTGTAAATAAATGTTGATCGTGTATCATAGCAACAACTACAAAAAACACGACTAATAAACCTGTAAAAGGTAAGGCCTCTTCAAAAGATTTTCCAAGTGCATGTTCTTCAATAATTCCTGTAAAGGCAGTTTGAAAAATAATTAATGCCAAACCTATAAAACCTACAGGAGCAATATGTAACGCCAAACCAGCAATTAATAAAATAGCCGCAAACCCTTGAACTTTTAAAGCATATTTTTGTTTGTCGGTTCGTATACTGTCTTGCTCATCCGTATAATTTTCAATTATTTTTCGGGCTACCTCAGGTAATTTTCCTCCAAATCCAAAGATTTTAAACTTTTCTAAAACTACAGTAGTAGCTAGACCAGCAAATAAAACAGGAATGGTCACAGGAGCCATTACTTTAAAGAATTGAATGAAATCCCAACCTAATTTTTCTCCGATTAACAAATTTTGAGGCTCTCCAACTAAAGTACAAACTCCACCAAGTGCCGTACCTACTACACCATGCATTATTAAACTTCTAAGGAAACTTTTAAATTCTTCTAAGGTATCTCCACTTAATTCTTTTCGATCCACAATTCCATCTCCATCAAAGTCACTATTTGCTATAGAGTGTATTTTGTGATACACGCCATAAAAACCTACAGCAACACTAATTAATACTGCAGTTACGGTTAGTGCATCTAAAAACGCAGACAATACCGCTGATAAGAATACAAATAATAAGGATAATACAAGTTTGGATTTTATTTTAGTAAAAACTTTACTGAAAATAAACATCAATAATGGCTTCATAAAATAAATACCAGCAACCATAAATACTAAAAGCAATACTACTTCTAAATTTTGCTGTACTTCGTGATAGGCATTGTGAGGTGTTGTAAGTCCAAGTGCTAGTATTTGGATAGCTAATAAACCACCAGATTGTAAAGGGTAGCATTTTAAGGCCATAGCTAAAGTGAAAATAAATTCACCAATAAATAGCCACGATACAATACTGTAAGCCAAATGATGGTCTAAAAAAGTAGGAAGTATAAAAAATAATAGCGTATTGATTATTAAGAAACTTAGTATGGTAGATTTATACCATTTAGGACTATTTCCTAAGAAATTTTTAAACATTTTGTGTTAATTTTTGATTGTAAACAAATATAGTAAGGCAACAGCTTATAATTAATATACTTAAGTGGATTTAGTTTATTGTTAATATTTTGTCATTTTTCTCATTAAATGATATCATTTTCATAATAAAAAACGTTTCCTGATGAATGATCTTTAACTGATCCTGTAACACTTGATAATACGTTAATTTGATTATTTAGTTTTAGTATACCGAGCAGTCCAAAAATAAGTGCTTCTTTGAATTCTAAAACTTTTGGTTGGGCAACTTCAATTTTAATTTTTGTTCTTTGTTTTAATGCTTCAATAATAAAGCTATTGTAGGCACCCCCACCTGAAATAAGTATTCGAGAGCTGTTGGTTTTATTATTTGCATTAATATCGTTAGCTATAATGGTAGCAATATGTATCGAAAAAGTATGCAAAATATCCTCAGTAGCTATGGCGTATTTGTTTATTAGAGGAATTATTTTGTGCTCAACCCATTCAATACCCAAAGATTTTGGAGGTTCTTTTTTATAATAATCACAGGCATTTAGCTCGTTTAGCAAGGCGTTATTTAAGTTACCCTTACGGGCGAAATTTCCATTATAATCAAAGGGTTTTCCAAGTTGTTTTGCAAAATGATTAAGCACGGTGTTTACCGGGCAATTATCAAAAGCAACTCTTTGGTTGTGATGTTGAAATGAAATATTAGCAAATCCGCCCAGGTTTAAACAAAAATCATAATCCGCAAATAATAATTGATCGCCAATGGGTACTAAAGGCGCTCCTTGGCCACCTAATTGTACATCTTGAACTCTAAAATCACAAACTACATTTTGCTTTATCAGATCAGCAATTTTAGGCAAATTTCCAATTTGTAAAGTGTAGTTATTTTCAGGTTCATGTAATATAGTATGTCCATGGCTACATACGGCATCTAATTGCACTATTTTGTTTTTTTCAATAAATGTATTAATGCAATTGGCGAGGTAATCTGTGTATTCCCCATTTAATATATGGAGTTCTTCTTTTGTTTTTATGTAGGCATTGTTTAGAATTTGTTCCCATTTTTTTGAATAAGGAATTGTTTCACATAGGCTTAATTCAAAATTCCATGTGGTGTCGTACGAAAATTGAATATCAGCAATATCAATTCCATCTAGTGAAGTTCCAGACATTACACCCAATACATGATATTTTTCCATGAGAAGAATTATTTTATTATAAATTCTAGTACAATATATGGTATAACATTCGTATTTTTCGATTTATGATAAAAGCCACTAAAATTCATAAATACTACGGGGAGTTAGAAGTCCTTAAAGGTGTTGATTTACATATTAAAAAAGGCGAAGTAGTTGCTATTGTTGGACCATCAGGCGCAGGTAAAACTACCTTGCTTCAAATTTTAGGCACTTTAGATAATAAGGAAAAACACTCAGGCAGTAAACTCACCATTAACGGAATTGAAAGCGATACTTTATCAGAAAAAGAATTGGCAAAATTCAGAAATGAAACATTGGGTTTTATTTTTCAATTTCATCAACTTTTACCAGAATTTTCGGCCTTGGAAAATGTATGCATTCCTGCATTCATAAAAGGTACTCCCAAAAAAGAAGCAGAGGCTAAAGCGCAAGAATTATTATCGTTTTTAGGACTTTCGCATAGAGTAAATCATAAACCAAACGAAATGTCGGGTGGCGAGCAACAACGAGTAGCTGTGGCAAGGGCATTAATAAATAACCCCAAAGTAATTTATGCGGATGAACCTTCGGGTAATTTAGATAGTGAATCTGCCAATAATTTGCATCAACTATTTTTTGATTTGCGAGATAAATTTGGACAAACTTTTGTGATTGTAACGCACAATAATGAGTTTGCAGCTATGGCAGATCGAAAATTAATGATGAGAGACGGGGATTTAGAATTATAAGTCTTAGAAACAAATTTTAATTTGAAAAAATTGACAAAAAAAGAGCTTAAAGAGTTTTTAGATGAAAAGGCTGCCCAGTATGAAAAACCTGATTTTTTAGATACCGATCCAATACAAATACCAGCACTTTTTACTTTAAAGCAAGATGTTGAAATAGCCGGTTTTTTAACGGCGACCATTGCTTGGGGTAACCGAAAAAGTATTATAACTAATGCCTATCGATTAATCGATATTATGGGTAATGCGCCTTATGAGTTTGTTAAAAATTTTGACGAAGAGTTGCATGCGGAACTATTTGAAGGCTTTGTTCATAGAACCTTCAATAGCATCGATGCGGTATTTTTTATGAAGGGACTACAGAATCTATATGCTAAATTTGAAAGCATGGAAGATTTTTTTATTCAGTTTAGTGATTACAGCAGATTGAATGATGCGATACACGATTTTAAAAACGAATTTTTTTCTATACCACATCCTGAAAGAACAAAAAAGCACATAGGCGACCCTATAAAAAATTCTTCTTGCAAACGTATAAACATGTTTTTTAGGTGGATGGTTCGTCCGAATACTCAAGGTGTAGATTTTGGCGTTTGGAGTAACATAGCAAGCGCTCAACTATCTTGTCCTTTAGATGTACATTCGGGCAACGTAGCTCGTAAATTAGGTTTGCTAAAGCGGAAACAAAACGACGGGAAAGCGTTACTAGAACTAGATACCGCATTACGGAAATTTGATGCAAACGATCCTGTAAAGTACGATTATGCTTTATTTGGATTGGGGGTTTTTGAAAATTTTTAAAAATAAACAGTGAAGTAAAACTTCTTTGAGGCAAAATTAAATATACCAAAATCACGTAATTACTCTTTAAAGAAAACGTCTATATAAATACTAAGAATAAATTTTAGGTATAGCTTTTGTACTATATTGTAAAAAAATAAATGATGCCTTTTATTATCCGTCTTTTATGCTCCTTATTTTTTTGTGTAGTACTCTCTTGTACTATGCATTCTCAAATTGATAGACAACAAAAGCAAGTAACTATCGATTTTGGAGCACTT
Organism: uncultured Aquimarina sp.; assembly: GCA_937958985.1. GTDB lineage: Bacteria > Bacteroidota > Bacteroidia > Flavobacteriales > Flavobacteriaceae > Aquimarina. Next base: position 74,919 of record CALGLV010000007.1, on the reverse strand, counting down.
CCACAAATTGAAGAGCCTGAAGTAACAGTACAACCCGAAGATTATAAAATTAAAAATAGGGATTTTAATTTCTCAATTCCAGAGTTAAAACTACCTGAAAGTCCAACCTTACTTTCGCCAAATGCAACTGACGGATTTGGATTTAAAAGTAATTTAGATACGGAGTTTTTTGGAAGAGAAAAACCTAAAGGAATTGATTTTAAAAAAGAACATGAACCCCCTAGGTATTTATCGGACAACGAAAGAGTATTACAGTATATAGAAGGCGGAGAGTTTGTTCCGCATTTTCCTAATTTTGACTTTGGTAATTTTGAAACCTCCCTTGATTCTATAATATTAAGTTTCTCGGATGACGGTTTCATACTCGATGGCGATGCTATTCGTATAATCGTAAATGACAGAATTTTAGTTAATCGCATAGAGCTGTCTAGATTGTTGGAATACTATACTATAAAATTACAGCCAGGATTTAATAAAATTGAAGTTGAAGCTATAGACGAAGGTGCATCTAAACCTATGACTATGTTTTTGTCTATCCAAGATGCTAATCGTAATTCCCTTAGAAAAAAATCATACCCTTTAAGTATTGGCTCCAGAGCCAAAATTGTTATCGTAAAAAAGTAATTCAATATTATTTTAAAATAGTGTCAATTCCTCTTTGGTCCATTTAATAGGAGTTTGTTGGCTTTGTTTTAAGTAAGTGTTACAGCTACTAAAGTGTTTATTTCCGAACCAATACCCTCTATTTGCACTAAGTGGTGAAGGATGACCCGATTGTAAAACCAAATGTTTGGAGCTGTCAACTTTAGCTCCTTTGACTTTTGCATAACCGCCCCACAACATAAAAACGATATTTTCTTTTTTAGCAGACAATAACTCAATAACACGATCTGTAAATTGCTCCCATCCTTTCTTTTGGTGCGATCCTGCTTTGTGAATTTCAACTGTTAAGGTTGCATTTAATAACAACACCCCTTGTTTAGCCCATAAGGTCAAATTCCCATGCTTGGGTGTTTTTTGTTGTAAATCACTTTCAATTTCTCTGTAAATATTAATAAGGGAAGCAGGAATAGCCATATCGGAATTTACCGAAAAACACAAGCCGTTTGCTAAGCCAGGTTTATGGTAAGGATCTTGACCTAAAATAACCACTTTCGTGTCTTCAAAAGAACAGTGATTGAATGCATTAAAGATTTTATTTCTTTCAGGAAAACATTGCTTATTTGTATATTCTTGGTCAACAAAATTGGAAAGAGCTTTAAAATAAGGTTTTTCTGTTTCAGATTTTAAAAGAGATTTCCAGTCATCATTCAAGGGTGCTATCATATTAGCAAAATTAACCGCCCTTAGCATCAATACCAAATTAATGTTTAGGCTAGTTTATTTAATATTAATAGTATTTTTGTTTCTTATGTTTAGAAAACGTTTTTACTACATTATAGAGCTTCAGTATTTAGGATTTCGTTACCACGGATGGCAAAAGCAACCCGAAGTAAACACGGTACAGCGTATGTTAGAGCGTACGGTAGCTTATGTACTTCAGCATAAAAATTTTAAAACACTTTCTGTTGGAAGAACCGACGCTATGGTGTCGGCACGGCAAACGTATATTGAGTTGTTTGTAGATGATGCTCCCCTTGATATGGATACTTTTTTTCCGTTATTTAATGTAAACTTACCTCCCGATATTAGAGGATTGAGTATTAAAGAAACGGACGAAAAATTTAATATAATTCAACACCCTAAAATTAAAGAATATCAATACTTATTCGCTATAAACGAAAAATTTCATCCGTTTTGCGCTCCTTATATGGTTAATATTCAAGAGGATTTAGATATTGAATTAATGAAATTAGGGGCTCGTTTATTTGAAGGAGCGCACGATTTTTGGTCGTACGCGCACAGAGCTAACGAGAAAACGCAAACAGAAGGAACGATTTTACATTGTGAATTAACTGTAAATGAGCAATATAGAGCCAATTTTTTTCCAGAAACCAGCTATTTACTTACCGTAAAAGGAGTAGGATTTAAACGTAATCAAATACGTTTAATGATGGGAACACTCATTGATTTAGGTAGGGGTAAAATAGACTTAGAATTTGTGGAAAAAACACTCCAGCCAAAAGAATATAAAATTAAATTAGAGCATATAGCACAAGCATCGGGCTTGTTTTTAAATTCGGTTGAATTTCAATAAACTATACGTGAAAGTACTTTTGTAGTTTTCGACTATTAAATAATTATCAAAGCTATTCACTAAAAATTTAAAGTCACTTATGAGGGTAATTGCGACTAATGTAGGAGAAAAAAGAGAGTTAAATTATAAGGGAACAAAAATTACTACGGGTATTTACAAATACCCCGTTTTAGAAGGCATTTATTTAGAAGCTAACGATGTTAAAGGAGACGTGGTTGTGGATAGAGAAAGTCATGGAGGTATTGATAAAGCGTGTTATTTATATAGTTTTGATGTTTATGAATATTGGAAACAATTACACCCCAATTTAGAATGGGATTTTGGAATGTTTGGCGAAAACCTAACTATTGAAGGTTTAAACGAAACGGAAATTCATATAGGTGCACAATATAAAATAGGAGAAGCGATTATAGAGGTATCACAACCCAGACTGCCTTGTATGAAGTTTGGGATTCGAATGGAAACACAAACTATTTTAAAGCAATTTATTAATACTACTTATTCAGGAGTATATGTACGTGTATTGCAAAACGGACTTGTAAAAGCAGGTGATAGCTTAGAATTAATTAAGGCGCAACCTAATGCACCTACCATAGCAGATGCTTTTTACTGCTTGTACCAACCAGAATTAAAACGATCTACATTGGATAAATTATTTAATTGTGATGCTTTAGCAAATAGTTGTAAAGAAGGTATTGCGAGTAGGTTAAGGTAACTTATTATTACTGTAGCGCTTATTTCCCTCTAGGTTTATCTCCTTTGCGAAGTATTGTTTCTGAATGTAAAAATGCTGCGGCTTTCGCGGAATCTTCCACTTTAATAGCACTGCGCTTTAGCATTTCTGTTTCAAAATTAGTTAATACGGTATCTCTTAAGCCAATTTCCTTCCAAGAAGAATTAGATTGAGGATTGCAACCCTGATAAATTTCTTTAGCTAGTGAAAGCGCATCCAACAAAGCTTGATTTGCCCCTTGCCCCTTAAAAGGACTCATAGGGTGGGCAGCATCACCAATTAATGTAATTTGTTTGTTTCTTTTCAGCAGGTCGGGTGTAAGTAATTCTCTGTCATAAACAGGATAACCTGAAATTTCAGATGTAGTTGTAGCTTGTAAAATTTGTGGAATAGGATCGTGCCATTGAATTCTTTGGCATGCTTCTTCCTTCAAGGCTTCGGCTCCTTTTTTACTAAGTAGGATCGCTTTTTCTTCCTCTATGGGAAAGCTCAATTGCCACATTATAGAATTTTCGTTAAATGGCATCATGTACACACGCTCGTTACCATTAGCGGTTTGGAAAACAGTGGCACCATCTAATAAGGAGTTTTCTGTGTTTTTAATATTCTTTAAAGGGCAAATGCCTAAAATAACAATACATCCTAAATAGCGTAGGGGAGTTGTTTTTTTACCAATTAATAAATCACGAACGTTACTTCGAATACCATCAGCACCAACAACTAAATCGGCAGTGGTTTGTTTTAATTGTCCATCAACTTTAAAATTTAGAGAAACGGTATTATTGCTGTTTTCTTTATAGTTTACAAATTGATGCCCCCATTGTATAGCATCTGTTTTGCCAAGTTGATTAAGCAATGCCAACCTTAAGGATTGTCGTGCAATATGAATATTTGTGTTTTTAGGAGGTTTGCTATTACCCGATTTTATCCATTTTCTCATTCCCCATTCACCAATAACAGTTCCATCGGTTTTATGTACTAAATGCCTGTTCGAAACAATGCCTTTGTGTAATGAAAATATACCAAAACCTTTAATGGCTTTACTTGCTTGTTGAAGGGTAAGTCCGTAACCTTGAGAGCGATCGTTGAAGCTGAGGTCACGTTCGTAAAGTGTAAAGGGAATATTGCGGTGTAAGCAAGCAACAGCTAATGCCATGCCGCCGATACCACCGCCAATAATGGCAATTTTAGGGTAATTAACACTATCAGGTTTTGGGGTAACAGTTGTTTTGATTAATCCAGAACCTAAGCAATTATTACAAGCGTTTAAATGTCCTCTAGGTCGGGTGGGAGCTATGTCTTTTTTTTCGGATTTTTCAAATTCGATTAACTCTTTTTGATATTGAAGCTTTGCCTTTTTTCGCAAACGCTGTCTTATTTTGCCCCTTCCTTTACAGTCGGGGCAAATAGTCCAATGCGTAGGTATGTGTGGAGTGTTGCTCAACCTTAGCGGGTTTATTTAAAAGTAATAATTTTAAATTCACCTTCAAACGGGTCAAGTTCTTCTTTTAATGTATGGATTAACTCTTCTCCGTATTCCAAATAAAATTCCGAAAAATTAAGTTTACGTTCCTGTAAACTTTGCATAGGGAATAAGTTACTATGTACTTCTGTTAAACGGTTTACATGATCGCTCAATTTTATACGTTGTGCTTTTAGTAACCGTTTTTCTAAATTATCTAAGCCTTTTAACTGCTTAACTTCTTGAGCGTTTACAGCGTTTAAAAAAGTAATGTCTGTTTGTTTGGCAATTTCTTTAAGATTTAAAAATTGATTTTCGAGATGCTTTTTTTGTTCTGAAAAGTCAATTTTAATATCTGAAATCTGTCGTACTTTATAATTGATTAACGACGAAGATTTTAAAAATAACTCTTGAGGGGTTACGTTTAGTTTGTCTAATTTTCCCTGTTGCTTTTTCGAAATTAGTAATGCTGAATTTCTCAATAAAAGCATAGGAAAAGGAATAGAAAAACTCTTAAAAGCTTCTTTTAATTGAAACCAGTAAGCCAATTCGCCACCACCACCTATATAACAAAGGTTAGGCAAAATAACCTCTTGATATACGGGTCGTAAAATTACATTAGGGCTAAATTGTTCTGGGAATTTGGTGTACGCTTCTTTTATAGCTTCAAATGAATCCCATTTAATATCGTGGTCAACCACTTTAAAACCGTTGCCGTTTACTTCAATTCGAGCTCTAACACCATCTTTTCCATAAAATAAATTTATTTCTCTTGGCGTTACTTGAGCACTAATACCTAATTCATTTAGTTTTTCGGTAGTATTACTTACGTGTTCAAAGGAGCTTTTCGATTTTAATTCTTGCTTAATAACAGGAATAAAAAGTTGCTTAAGTGCACGGTCATTACCATCAACAATAACAAGTCCATAGGTGCTAAATAATTCGTTAACAATATAACGACTAGCATCAGTAAGATTTTGGTGTTCTAAGTATCCTTTTTTAAATAATTCTTTTAGGTAATTTGCATGATTTCCAATACCTAATTCATTTTCAAAAACTGTAAAAACAGCCTCTAAACCTTCGTTGGTATATTCACCAACATAGCCGTTATTATTATGCAATCCCTTCTCGTTATTCCAAGCTATTTTTTTTCCATTTAATTGAAAATGATTGATTTCTAAAAAATCATGATCTTCAGTAGCCATCCAATAAATAGGAACAAAATTATGCTTGGGGTATTTTTGCTTGGCTTTTTCAGTAAAATTTATAGTTGATATAATTTTATACAAAAAGTACAATGGCCCTGTAAATAAGTTAAGTTGATGACCTGTAGTAATTGTAAACGTATTTTCTTCGGCTAAGGCTTTTATGTTTTTAAGAGTAGCGTTACTTGTATTGCTATTTTTATATTGATTATTTAGTGCTTCAGAAAGTGCTTTTCTGTTTTCAATAGAAAAAGATGCTTGCTTCTCTTTAATTTGCGCTTCTAGGTTTTTAAGCGTAGGAAATCGATTGTAAAAAGGCTGTAAGTCTTTTTTACCGTCTAAATAATCACAAATTAACTTAGAGAAAAATCCAGTGTCTTTAAAAGAAATACAGTCTGTAGGCATATAAAATTACTTTTGTGTTTTGCTTAGCTAAGTCTAAATTGGTCAGTTGAAATTACAGTAATTCTTTTAAAAAATCAGCTTCATTTAACATTGTAATTCCAAGTTTTTCTGCTTTAGCTAATTTACTAGGCCCCATAGCATCGCCAGCGATTAAAAAAGAGGTTTTAGAAGAAATAGAGCTAGAAACTTTTCCTCCATTTTTTTCTATCAGCTCTTTTAATTCTTTTCGAGAAATTTGATGAAAAACACCAGAAATCACATAGGTATTCCCGGTAAGTTTATCGGTAAGCCCTTCTTGGCTTTCAGCACTCATTTCTAATTGAATACCAAAGCTTTTTAAGCGGTCAATTTTTTGAATATTGACAGGGTTTTGAAAAAACAAAACTACACTTTCAGCGATTTTAATACCAATCTCGTCCACTGCTTCTAGTGTTTCTAGCGAAGCCTTTGCGATAGCATCAATATTTTTAAAATGTTTGGCTAGTTTTTTAGCAACAGTTTCTCCAACAAATCGAATGCCAATAGCAAATAAAACACGTTCAAAAGGGATTTGGGAAGAAGCCTTTACACCGTTTACTAAATTCTCGGCGCTCTTTTTAGCCATACGCTCTAAAGGGAGTAATTGATCAACAGTTAATTTATATAAATCGGTATAATCACTAATTAAACCTTCTTTAACAAGTAGCCCAGCAGTTTCACCACCTAAGCCATCAATATCCATAGCTTTTCTAGAAATAAAATGTTCGATCCTTCCGATAACTTGGGGTGGACAAGCTTCATCATTAGGACAGTAATGTTTAGCATCTCCTTCACTACGTATTAATTCCGAATTACATTCAGGGCAATTAGTAGCGTATAGCACAGGAATAATAGTATCGGTACGTTGGCTAATATTTACGCCTACAATTTTAGGAATAATTTCGCCTCCTTTTTCAACATAAACGGTATCACCAACCCTAATATCTAATTTCTCAATTTGATCGGCATTGTGTAAAGAAGCTCGTTTTACTATAGTACCAGCCAAAGCTACAGGCGATAAATTAGCCACAGGCGTAATTGCTCCAGTTCGGCCTACTTGATAATCGATGCTAAGTAATTTGGTGCTTACTTGTTCAGCCTTAAATTTATACGCCATTGCCCAACGTGGTGCTTTGGCGGTATAACCTAATTCTTCTTGCTGTAATAAGTTGTTTACTTTAATTACCACACCATCAGTTTCGTAGGGTAATTTACTACGGTTACTATCCCAGTAAGTTACAAAATCCATTACCTCTTCAATAGTATGGGCTAGTGTAGCAATTTCAGGAACTTTAAATCCCCAAGTACGTGCTTTTTCCAAGCTTTCAAATTGTGATTTTACAGGTAATTCGGTGCCTACTAAACTATAAAGTAAACACTCTAAAGGACGTTTAGCGGTTTCGGTACTGTCTTGTAATTTTAAACTTCCCGAAGCAGTGTTTCTTGGATTAGCATAAGGTTCTTCGCCATTAGCAATCCGGGATTTATTCATGGCTTCAAATCCTTCAAAAGGAAGTACAATTTCGCCACGAATATCAAATTTTTCAGGGAAACTCCCTTGTAATTCTAAAGGTACCGTTTTAATAGTTTTAATATTTTCGGTAACATTATCTCCTTGCATTCCGTCGCCACGAGTAACCGCCTTAATTAGTTTTCCTTGTTCGTAAGTTAAGCTAATTGAAGCGCCATCGTATTTGAGTTCGCAAGTATAGTTTACAGGGCCATCTATAATTTTTTGAATGCGTTTTTCCCAATCTAATAAGTCTTCTTTTGAATAAGAATTATCGAGGGAGTACATTCTATTTTCATGGACTACGGTTTCAAAGTTTTTAGTAATTCCTCCGCCAACACGTTTTGTGGGTGAGTTGGGATCGTCAAATTCAGGATATTGCTGTTCTAACTGCTGCAATTGTTGTAATAGCATATCAAAATCAAAATCACTAATTGTAGACGAATCTAAAATATAATAAGCATGATTATAAGCATTTAGCTTTTTTCGAAGTTCTAGAATTTGTGCCTTTGGCGTCATTTTTAAAGCTTTGTAACGTAAAGTTTAAATGTAATGACAATGATTGAAAGTTGAGGTTTATTTTAGGATATGAATTAACATATTTATTAACGGCATACAAATTTTGATTTCATCATTTCAATAATTGAAAAATGGATTGATTTAAGTTCTTTTTCAAGTGAAAAACACATTTGATCTTGTTTTTTTAAACACAGAAATTTGCTAATTCTCGCAGAAAAACTATGATAGGATTCCACTTGAACTAACAAATTTAGGTGAGTTTTTATATGTGTTGATAATTATTAGAACAGGAAATAGTATGTTTTAGTCTTCCAAATACCTAGAAGTCCAAACGGAAATAATACTTCCGGCATATAAGGAATCTCGTTTATTGCTTAACAAATGATCGGCATTATCTAAAGTAACAAAGCTTTTAGGATGCCAAGAATATTCGTAAATCATGGCTGCGTTTTCAATACCAACGGTAGTATCTTGCGGAGAATGCATTACCAGTATGGGAATTCTAGTTTCAGAAAGTGTTTCTTTCATATTCTTCTCATTAATATCATCAAGAAATTGTTTTTTGATATTAAAAGACCTTCCTCCAATGTTAAGCAGCGCTTTTCCTTTTTCTTTTATTTCATCGATACTCGATTTAAATAAATGGGTTACATGTTTAGGATTGGCAGGAGCGCCTATGGTTACCATGGATTTAATAGAGTCAATTTTTTTAGCGGCAAAAACAATAGCCGCACCACCTAATGAGTGACCAATTAAAATACTTGGAGCTTCGTAGTTTTTTGCTAAAAAATTAGCGGCCATAACAATATCACTTACGTTAGAAGAAAAATTAGTGTCTTCAAATTCACCTTCACTTTCGCCTAAGCCTGTAAAATCGAATCGTAAAACAGCAATACCATTAGCATTTAAAGCCCTACTTATATTACGAACAGCAGTTAGGTTTTTGTTGCACGTAAAACAGTGTGCAAATAATGCAAACGCTTTAATTTCCGTATCAGGGAAATCAATTTTAGCCACAAGTTCGTGATTACTTTCGTTGGTGAATTTTACAGTTTCACTTTTCATAAATGCGTGTATTTAATGTCAAGACTAAGTTTGCTATTGGCTCGTTTGAGCTTTTTGTTAGTAGGATGTTTTGCGGTAAGATTACATCGAAAATAATAAAAAATAAAATTATTTGTTCGCAGGTTTTGGCAGCAGTTTTTTAAAACCATCCATCGAAAGGAACTTAGTATAAACGCCTCCCTTTATATGATTTACATCGAATTCAATTATAAATGCGTTGGCATCAATGGTTTCAGTTAAATTGTAAGTTCTTCGAATATCAATACGGTTAATTACCGTGTGAATTATTTCTGATAAAAGCCGTTTCATATATTGAGATTAATACTCACAAGAATTTAAATGTACTCAAACGCTCGTATAACTCAATCGTATTAACACCCTATTTAGAGTAGGGCGTCCTAAATGATATGTAATGAAAGGAGGTGCTGTTAAAAAGATTTAAAAAAGTCGATATTACGCTTCAGTTAAATTAAAAATTTAGTTTCTTTTTACGTAATTCGAAATTTTGACCGAGGTATACTTTTCGTACCATTTCATCTGCAGCTAATTCTTCGGGCACACCCGATTTAAGGATGCCACCTTCAAACATTAAATATGTTTTATCGGTAATTGCTAAAGTTTCTTGTACGTTGTGATCGGTAATTAAAATACCAATATTTTTATTTTTTAGTTGCGCTACAATGCGCTGAATATCTTCAACTGCTACGGGGTCAACTCCAGCAAAGGGTTCATCTAATAATATAAAGTTAGGACTAGTGGCTAAAGCTCTTGCAATTTCCGTACGCCTGCGCTCACCACCACTCAAAAGATCACCACGGTTTTTACGAATGTGTCCTAAGCTAAACTCTTCAATAAGTTCTTCCATTTTGTGCAGTTGCTCTTTTTTAGAAAGATTAGTCAACTGCAACACGCTTAGGATATTATCTTCAATAGTTAATTTTCTGAATACAGAAGCTTCTTGCGCCAAGTAACCAATACCATTTTGAGCACGCTTATACATTGGGTAATCGGTAATGTTGGTGTTGTCTAAATAGATATTGCCGCCATTAGGTTTTACAAAACCTACAATCATATAAAAAGAAGTAGTTTTACCTGCTCCGTTAGGACCTAGTAAACCAACAATTTCTCCTTGGCTAACTTCTAAAGAAATTCCTTTTACTACTTTTCGTCCATTATAGGACTTCATTAAGTTTTCAGCACGTAATTTCATATTACTTCTTTGTTGTAAAGTTACTTTAATTTTGCTTCTTTTCGGATAACCGCTTTTGAAATTACAATACTAATTTCATATAAAATTAATACCGGTATGGTAACTATAATTTGACTTGCAATATCTGGAGGCGTAATGACGGCAGCAATAATTAACACACCAACTAAAGCAAATTTGCGATAGGTTTTTAAAATTTGAGGAGTAACCACACCTACTTTAGTTAAAAAGAAAATAATAATGGGTAACTCAAAAATAAAGCCACTAGCAAGTACCGATGAACGTATTAAGGCGGTGTAGCTTGCTAAATCAAATTCGTTTAAAACTTCAGCACTAACAGTATAGCTTCCTAGGAAATTGATAGACAAAGGAGCGATCACATAATAACCGAAAAGAACTCCTAAGAAAAACAAAAAGGAAGAAACAAAAATAAATCCCTTAGCTGTTTTTTGCTCGTTCTCGTGCATTGCTGGCTTTATAAATCTCCAAAACTCATAAATAACGTAGGGAAAAGAAATAATAAAACCAGCAGTTATTGCGGTCCATATGTGAGCCGAAAATTGCCCAGCCATAGTTCTACTTTGTATTATAAAAGGAAGTTTTTCAAAACAGAAACCTTCTTCCATGCCTAAAGAGTTAGATAGTTTGCAAAGCATTCTATAGGTAAAGAAGTCTATTTTTTTAGGACCGAACAAAATGGTGTCAAAAATGAATTTTTTACTAATAAAAGCAATAAAGCCAGCAACAATAATTGCTAAGGTAGCTCTAATTAAATGCCATCGTAATGCTTCTAAATGACTTAAAAAAGACATATTGTTGTCAGAACCTGATGAAGCTGTATTCATATATTTATTTAATTGAAGCGCTATTGTATAATTTATGTAAAAATAAACATAAAGTAATTTTAACAATACAATAAAATCATCAAATCTTTAAAGAATGTATATTTAATCAATTTGATATAAAACTTGTAAAAATTAATTTAACATTAACATAATTATTTGCTATCTTGTTTTATGAATTTAGCGTAGATACTAACTTATATACTGCATAGTGGATAAAAACGAACTACAACAACAACTCAAAAAATATTTTGGATTTAGCCAGTTTAGAGGCTTGCAGGAGCAAGTTATAAAAGAGGTACTTCAAAAGAACGATACGTTTGTTATAATGCCTACAGGTGGCGGTAAATCTTTATGTTACCAACTGCCGGCTTTAATGTCTGAAGGTACAGCTATTGTGGTTTCGCCATTAATAGCTTTGATGAAAAATCAGGTAGATGCTATTCGTAGTATTTCCTCAGAACATGGTATTGCTCATGTATTAAATTCATCATTAAACAAGTCGGAAATAGCTCAGGTAAAAGCCGATATTGAAGCTGGAATTACCAAGTTATTATATGTGGCTCCAGAATCTTTAGTTAAAGAAGAATACGCTAATTTTTTAAAAACACAAACCATATCCTTTCTTGCTGTTGATGAGGCACATTGTATTAGCGAATGGGGGCATGATTTTAGACCCGAGTACAGAAATCTTAGAAGAATAATTGGTACAATTGGCAGTAATATTCCGATTATTGGACTTACCGCTACAGCAACACCAAAGGTGCAAGAAGATATTCTTAAGAATTTAGGAATTTCAGGAGCTAATACTTTTAAGGCTTCATTTAACCGTCCTAATTTGTATTACGAAGTACGTCCTAAAACAGCCAATGTTGAAATGGATATTATTCGTTTTATAAAACAGAATGATGGTAAAAGTGGTATTGTATATTGTTTGAGTAGAAAAAGAGTTGAAGAACTAGCTCAAGCACTTCAAGTAAACGGTATTAAAGCGGTGCCATATCATGCAGGTTTAGACGCTAAATCAAGAGCCAACCATCAAGATATGTTTTTGATGGAAGATATTGATGTTGTAGTTGCAACGATTGCTTTTGGTATGGGTATCGATAAGCCAGATGTACGTTTTGTAATACACCACGATATTCCAAAAAGTATTGAAAGTTATTACCAAGAAACGGGTAGGGCAGGGCGCGATGGTGGCGAAGGACACTGTTTAGCGTATTATGCGTATAAAGATATAGAGAAGCTTGAAAAATTTATGAGTGGTAAACCTGTTGCAGAACAGGAAATAGGAATGGCTTTGTTACACGAAGTTGTTGCGTTTGCCGAAACTTCCATTTCAAGAAGAAAATTTATACTTCATTATTTTGGAGAAGAGTTTGACGAATCTACAGGCGAAGGTGGGGATATGGACGATAATGTACGTAACCCCAAAAGCAAAGTAGAATCGAAAGTTGAGGTTTCTCAATTATTATTAGTTGTGCAAAAAACCGACGGCATTTATAAATCCAAAGAAATTGTAAATGTGTTAGTAGGTAACGAAAATGCGCTTATTATATCCCATAAAACTCACGGACAACCTTTTTTCGGAATCGGAAAAGCACATGACTCTAAATATTGGATGGCGTTAATTCGTCAAGTAATTGTTTCGGGGTATTTACGTAAGGATATAGAAACTTATGGAGTGCTTAAAATTACGGAAGCTGGAAAAGATTTTCTGAAAACTCCTGAAAGTTATTTAATGACGGAAGACCATAGCTTTGATGAAAGCAATGCTTCTGCAGTAATAAAACCAGGTGGAGCTAGTACAGATGAAACCCTTTTAAAATTGCTAAAAGACCTTCGTAAAAAAGTCGGTAAAAAATTGTCGGTACCTCCTTTTGTGGTATTTCAAGACCCCTCGTTAGAAGATATGACATTGAAATATCCTATTTCAATTCAAGAATTATCGAATGTACATGGAGTAGGCGAAGGAAAAGCGAAAAAATACGGTAAAGATTTTGTTACTCTTATTGAAAAATATGTTACCGAAAACGACATTACAAGACCCGATGATTTTGTAGTAAAATCCACAGGGGCAAACAGCGCTATTAAACTTTATATTATTCAAAGCATAGACCGTAAACTTCCTTTAAATGACATTGCGGAAGCTAAAGGAAAAACAATGGACGATTTTATTTCTGAAATGGAGGCAATTGTTTATAGTGGTACTAAATTGAATATAGGCTATTGGATAGACGATCACTTAGATGAAGATCAGCAAGAAGAAATACACGAGTACTTTTTAGAATCTGAAACTGACGATATACAAGCCGCAATGGAAGAGTTTGATGGCGATTATGAAGATGAGGAATTACGTTTGTACCGCATTAAATTTATTTCGGAAGTAGCTAATTAGTGGTGGTGGTATTGTTAAAACGGGATATAACAAACAATGAACGGTATTGATAATTTTTTAGGATTCTTGTTTGCAGGAATTGTGATGAATTTAACCCCAGGAGCAGATTCAATATATATAATTACTCGCAGTATTGCTCAAGGAAAAAAAGCAGGAATATATTCTGTACTCGGAATTGGTAGCGGAGCTGTAATTCATGTGTTACTTTCAGCATTTGGATTATCAATAGTATTAGCAAAGTCAATACTCCTTTTTAACATCGTTAAATGGACTGGAGCCGCTTATTTGATTTATTTAGGGGTTAGAATGTATTTGGATAAGTCTAATTTATTTAATAATAAAAAAACTAAATTCGAGAAAGTTGATTTGTGGAAAATTTACCGTCAAGGTTTTTTTACAAATATGCTAAACCCAAAAGTAGCACTCTTCTTTTTATCTTTATTACCTCAATTTATTAAGCCCAATTATGTGAATAATACAATTCCCTTTTTAATTTTAGGGGGTACTTTTTTAGGTACAGGAATAACTTGGTGCTTGTTCTTAGCTTACTCAGCTTCTTTCATGACGAATACCTTGCGTAGTAACTATAAAGCTGCAGTAATAATGAAAAAATTAACGGGGTTTATTTTTATAAGATTAGGGCTTCAGCTTTTATTTAAAAATAATTAGCGTTGCAGTTATAGCTTCAAAGTAGTTGGCTAGCTATTAGTTGTAAGCTAAGCGTTACAGTAATTAATTAAAAGCACTTGTGAAAATGATAATATGTATCACCTACAAAAAAGAAAAGTTAATTTAAATACTTAAAGAAGCTTCAAAAAAAGTAACAGCTTTACCTATAATTTCAACGTTATTATCAAGTACATTAACATTAAGTATACCTGTTCTAGCAGACAATTGCTTTACTCTAAAATTTGTAATTCCCGTTAAGGTATTCCAAAGTGGTGCTAAAGCGCATTGTATCGAACCTGTTACAGGATCTTCATTAATGCCTGATTTTGGAGCAAAACAACGCAGCACATAATCTATAGAATCATTTGTAGCTAGTGAAGTTATAATAAGATGCCCAAGCCCATGTGCATCTAATTCGCTGAATTTGGGAGTGGCATTTGTGATGTCGCTTTCGTTTTTCGCTATGGCAATAACCCAGCCATTTTCACTTAAATATAGTTTATTAGGTTGAAAACCTACAAGCTCATAAAAGTGGTCAATTTTAGTAATGGCTTTGGTTTTAAATTTAGGAAATACCATTTGTAATCCGTCGTCCCGTTGAGATATTGTTAAATTAGTTTCTAGTGTTTTAAAATTAATAGTGTCATTTTTAGAAACTATGTTTTTTTGGTATAAAATATAAGCACTTGCAAGAGTAGCATGTCCGCACAAAGAAATTTCGGTGGTGGGAGTGAAAAAGCGAATATCAAAAGGAGATTGAGAAATATCTACAAAAGCAGTTTCTGATAAATTCATTTCGTTTGCAATATTTTGCATAAGCTGAGGTGATAAGTTTTGATCTAAAATCATTACCCCAGCTGGGTTTCCTTTAAAAATTTCATCCGTAAATGCATCTACTTGGTAAATAGTATATTTCATTATTGTTTGATTTTAAAAAAATAAAGGCTTTCAATTTCTCTATAAAAAACGGTACCCTATATGAATTCCCCATCGGAAAAAGAAATCGGGTGCGCCATCGCTAATACCAAAATTTCGACCAATTCCTGCACCAGCATCAATGCTAAAGCCGCTATTGGCTAACCATTTTAAACCACCGCCAAAGCCTAAGCCTAAATCATTATAATCCTCAACTACATTTATGCTATTGATAACTTCTTCTTCTCGTTTACCTGTAGTGTATTGACCAAAAGCTTCAATATAAAAACCTTTTTGACCAAAGTCCATATTGTTAAAAAAGTATTGCCTTACATAAGGTGTTAAAGCAAATTCTTTAAAATCATCTTCCGGTTTGTCTACTCTAAAAAAAACAGAAGTTCCTAGTCCTATACCGTTACTAAGTGAGTATTCGTAACTAACTTCTACAGCAGGAGTAACCAATACCTCAAGCGCATCAATTCGGATTTCGTGTTTTTTTTCTTGCCCTAATAAAATTGAGGATATTAGTAAACAAGTTGTAAAAAGTATTTTCTTCATAATTATAATCTAACTGTTATAGTGCGGTAAGTTCGGAAATTTTTACGATTAGTTCGGTAGCTTTTTGCATACTTTCTACAGGAACGTATTCATATTTTCCATGAAAGTTATGTCCACCTGCAAAAATATTAGGACACGGTAAGCCCATAAAGCTTAGCTGAGAGCCATCCGTACCTCCTCTAATAGGTTTTATAACAGGTTTTATGTTTATGGCAAGCATTGCTTTTTTAGCAATTTCAATAATGTGCATGTTAGGCACAATTTTTTCTTTCATATTGTAATACTGATCTTCAATTACAACCGAAATTACTTCGCGCCCGTATTGTATATTTAGCTCGTTTACAAGAGCGCTTATCATTAATTTGCGAGCTTCAAAATGTTTTTCATCATGATCTCTAATAATATATTCTAGGGTTGTTTTTTCTATGGTTCCGGAAATATGATGTAAATGAAAAAAACCTTCTCTATCTTCGGTATGTTCGGGAGTTTCTAATTTAGGTAATGAGTTTATAAAGTCTTGAGCAATAAGCATACTGTTTACCATTTTGTTTTTAGCATAACCAGGATGCACACTTTTTCCAATAACAGTAATTGAGGCGCTTGCAGCATTGAAATTTTCATATTCAAGTTCCCCAATTTGGCTTCCGTCCATGGTGTAGGCATAATCTGCTCCAAACTTAGTTACGTCAAAAAAATGGGCTCCTCGTCCAATTTCTTCATCAGGAGTAAAAGCGATTCTAATTTTACCGTGTTCTATGTTAGGATTGTTTATTAAATACTCAGCAGCAGAAATAATTTCAGTAATCCCCGCTTTATCGTCAGCACCCAATAAAGTTGTTCCATCGGTGGTAATTAACGTTTGCCCTTTATATTGTTTTAGGTCTTCAAAATAAGAAGGCGATAAAATAATGGCTTGTTTTTGGTTTAAAACAATGTCTTTGCCATCATAATTACTTATAATTTGGGGCTTAACATTGGTGCCGTTAAAGTCTGGCGAAGTGTCGTAATGAGCTATAAAGCCAATTACAGGAGTTTCTTTTGATGTAGTCGATGGGATAGTAGCCATTATATACCCTTTACTATCAATAGTTACTTCCTGTAAACCAATTTGGTTAAGCTCTTCGACCAATAAATGAGCTAAATCCCATTGTTTTTTGGTGCTTGGAGTACTCGTGCTATTGGGGTCGCTTTGGGTATCAATGGTTACGTAGGATACGAAACGATCAATAATTTTTTCCTTAGAAATCATGTGTTGCATATTGTATAGTAAATATACTAAACTTGTAGTGCAAGCTTTGTTTATAGGCTTATAACTTTTTCATAATAAAACTGTATTTTTGTGCAAAATTTCAATAGATGTACAAAAGCCTAATTCGCCCAATTTTATTTAAATTCGACCCAGAAAAAGTACACTACTTTACGTTCAATTTAATTCGCATTTTTCATAAAATCCCTGGAGTAGGAAGTTTACTTCGATTTATTTATTTAGTAAATGATAAACGTTTAGAGCGTAAATTGTTTGGCTTAACATTTAGAAGCCCTGTAGGGCTGGCAGCAGGTTTTGATAAGAATGCCGTGCTGTATAATGAATTAGCAAATTTTGGATTTGGATTTATTGAAATAGGAACTGTAACCCCTAAAGGGCAGGAAGGGAATCCAAAAAAACGATTATTTAGATTAGTGGAAGATGAAGGGATTATTAACCGTATGGGGTTTAATAATGCGGGTTTAGATGCTGCGATCGAACAATTAAAAGGAAATAAAGGAAAGCTAATTATAGGGGGAAACATAGGTAAAAATACAACAACTGCTCCCGAAGATTATACCAAGGATTACTTGGAATGTTTTAACGCATTACACCCTTATGTAGACTATTTTGTGTTAAATGTTAGTTGCCCTAATGTTTCTAGTCATGCGAAATTAAATGATAAAGATTATTTAGAAGAGCTTATCGAAACTGTTAAAAAAGCCAATATGGCTTTTGAAAATCAAAAACCGATATTGCTTAAAATTGCTCCAGATCTTAACGAGGGGCAATTGGATGAAATTATAGATTTAGTGGCAAATACTAATTTGGATGGAGTGATTGCGAGTAATACATCAACCTCTCGTAGTAATTTGAAGGCTAGCAAATCACAATTAGAAGAAATTGGAAATGGCGGGGTTAGTGGAAAACCGTTAGCTGGAAAAAGCACAGAAGTTATACGTTATTTACATACAAAAAGTAAAGGGGCTTTTCCTATAATTGGAGTAGGTGGAATTCATACCGCTAAGGATGCCATTGAGAAGTTAAATGCAGGAGCAAGTTTAGTACAAGTTTATACAGGGTTTATTTACTCTGGTCCATCGCTTGTAAAGCAAATTAACAGCAAAATTTTAAAAGAACAGTCTTAATATTAACTGTTTTTAGAATAGAACATAAACGCTACTTAAGTTAAAATTAAGTATTGTTTATGTTTGGAAATTATCGTTATTTAGCTTCTAAATTATACTAAACAAAAGGAATATTTTAAAAATTAACATATTTCGGCATAATTAATGTATTTTACGAAAATGTTATAGTTGTTTTTGTCAAATATCTTTGTAAATTAATGTTGATCGAAAATACTAGGCACTTAACTAAAACTACTCGTATGAAAAAAATTACACTTATAATACTAATGGGCATGTTCAGCATGAATGCTCAGAAGTTTGTTGACTTATCGGAAGAGCTTTCCAACATAACCCACGGAATGGTAATTAATGGTAATGATTACTCTTTAACAGAGCAGGTAATTATTAATACTTCGGAAATAAACTTCAAAAAACCTGCTTATATTCGATTTTACAATGTTTTACTTAATGTAAATGGAAGTATTTTAGGACAAGGTAAATTTAATTTGTTAGAAAATTCTAGAATTTACGTAAAGAATAGAGGATCCAATTCTCCTACAAGTAAATTGTATTCCAGAAAACCTTTTGGCGAAGATATAGCATTAGAAAAATGTTCTGTTTTTAATAAGGTAAAAGATGGTACTCCTTATACGTTATGGTATATAAACGGTAAAAAATATAAAAAAGGCTTTGTTGGTGATGGTACTATTATAAAGCGTATGTTTTACAATGTTAAAATCGGAAAAAAGTATTTAGACAAACAACTTTTAACAAATTAGAATCAACGGGTTAATAATAACTTTGATAATATATTTTCAACACCATTAGCGTCATTTGAAGTGGTGGAGAAATTAGCTACTTCTTTAACATTGGGGTGGGCATTTTCCATCGCAAAACTATAGGTTGCTAATTTCAGCATTTCAATATCGTTGTTGTAATCTCCAAATGCCATAGTTTCTTTTGAAGAAACGTTAAATTGTTTTTGTAGTTTAGAAATTGCATTGCCTTTGTGAGCCGATTTTTGCGAGATGTCTACCCATTGCTCTCCGGAAACTTTTATCTGCCAGTTTTCTTTAAAATGTTTTACCGATGGGTAAATGTACTTTTCAGAACCCTTATAGTGACAAAGGGCAATTTTGAAAAAAACATCTTCGGGCAACTTATCAAAACTATCAAGAGCCTCGTAGCTCGAATAAAATTCCGAAATAGTGTTTTTAAATTGATCGGAAGTGCTTTTTAAAATATAAGCTTTCTTTTTACCACAAACAACTACTTGAACACCTTCAATGGCAGTACAAATAGGAATGAAATTTAGAATATCTTCCCTGGAAATTTCATTAACAAATAATGTTTCTCCGTTACGTACAATATAAGCGCCATTTTCAGCAACTATAGTAATATCTGCTTCAATAGTATGGAGTTTATCTAAAATACTGTGGTATTGCCTTCCACTTGCAGCTACAAAATGAATATTGTTTTTTTTAAGACCTTCAAATTGCTCAAAAAAAAGTGTACTTACTTCATGTTTGGAATTCAATAAAGTACCGTCCATGTCGGTAACCACTAATTTTACTTCAGATAAATTCATATGCACCATATATTATTTGGCAAATGTACTATTTTGTTTTACAGTATTTGTTAAATTCACGTTATGCAATTTTTTCAAAAAGAAATACAATTAAAAGAATATCGAAGAGGATTTCATCTAATAACCTCTGTAATCGAAAGAGAGTTACCAGAGCTTTCTAAAATTAAAGTAGGGCAGTTGCAGGTGTTTATAAAACATACTTCAGCTAGTTTAACGGTGAATGAAAATGCAGATCCTTCGGTACGTACCGATTTTGAAAGCCATATAAATGTAATGGTGCCCGAAAACGCGCCTTATTATATACATACGTATGAAGGCCCTGATGATATGCCGGCTCATATAAAAGCATCGCTTATGGGATGCTCTGTAACGCTACCAGTTACTAACGGAAAATTAAACATGGGTATATGGCAAGGGGTCTATTTATGTGAGCATCGAGATTATGGAGGCTCAAGAAAATTAGTATTGACACTTTTTGGAAGTTAAATGAATCCTATAAAACTTATAGAATGCCCACGGGATGCCATGCAAGGAGTAAAAACATTTATTCCTACAGCAGTTAAATTGCAATATTTGCAGTTACTCGTAAATTGTGGATTTCACACTTTAGACGTAGGGAGTTTTGTTTCGCCCAAAGCAATCCCTCAAATGAGTGATACAGCTGAGGTTTTAAAGCAGTTAGATTTGTCGAAAACAAAAACAAAGCTGCTTACAATTGTTGCAAATGTAAGAGGAGCTAAGGAAGCTTGTAAATTTGAGCAAATAGATTATATAGGTTATCCGTTTTCAATATCCGAGATTTTTCAGATGCGTAATACACATAAAACAATCGCAGAATCTCAAGAAATACTTCAGGAAATCTTACAGATAGCCGAAACGTATCATAAGAAAGTAGTTGTATATGTAAGTATGGGGTTTGGTAATCCTTATGGAGACCCATGGAACCCTGAAATAGTAAGCAGTTGGGTTTCTAAATTAGTGCAAATGGGAGTTACTATCATATCGCTTAGCGATACGGTTGGTTCTTCTTCTCCAAAAACAATAACACAACTGTTTTCAACCTTAATACCTCAATATCCTAAAATTGAATTTGGAGCTCATTTGCACACATCTCCCAATACATGGTACGATAAAATTAATGCAGCATACCATGCCGGGTGTAAACGGTTTGACGGAGCAATACAAGGTTTTGGAGGTTGCCCAATGGCAATTGATGAGTTGGTAGGGAATATGCCTACAGAAAAAATACTATCGTACTTAACTACAAAAAATAAAATAAAAACATTTGACTGGATGCGTTTTGAATCGGCACACAACCAGGCAACAATTTTGTTTAATAAATACCATTAAGTTAAAATAAGAAAAGCTCGTTAACCAACATTTGGTGTTGCCAAGTTAAAAACGGTTCGCAATATTCTAAAAGTTATTTAAATAGGTATCGCATAAGAATTTTTAATTTCTCCCATAACAAAAGTACTGTGAGCACTTCCAATATTTTTTATTTCTCCTAAATGATTTAATACAAAATTCTGATAAGCTTGCATGTCCTCTACAACTACTTTTAATAGAAAATCATAATCTCCAGAAACATTATAGCACTCTGTAACTTCTTTTAAGGATTTAATATCTTTTACAAACTGATTTCCAATTTTTCGTGTATGTTCTTTTAAAGTAATATTACAAAAAACAATTAGCGATTTGTTTAAGGACTGCGAATCAAGAATAGCAACATACTTTTTTATATATCCTGATTTTTCAAGTTTTTTGACACGTTCAAAAACAGGAGTAGAAGATAAGTTTACTTTACTAGCAAGTTCTTTGGTAGTAATATTAGAATTGTGTTGAAGTATATTAAGCAGTTTTATATCGGTTTTATCTAAATGGTGCATAGTTTTTTTTTCTGTTCAATTATATTTTGTAAATATATTTTAGTTAATAAAACTAATTTTTTAAATAAAAATAGGTTTATTAACTCAATAATTACCTTGTTTAAGATATATTTTTTGATAGGTGTAAATTTATGCAGAATTTAGAACTGTAATTATGAAAATTAATATATTAGGTTTTTCAAGAATTGAATTAAAGCGAGAATTAAAGAAAGTACTTGAACAGTACAGGAAAAAAGTAGCAAACCGTACATCTATAAAGGAGGAAGTTAAAGATGAAAAAAAACTGAATTGTGAGTTCGAGATTTACCTTGGTGTTGGTTTAATTCCGACTAACGATTTTTCGTGTTATGATTAAGCATTAGGTTTCCATCTAAAAGAAATTCCAAAGTCATTTTTGGATTAAATAAAAATAGTAGTATTATTTAAATAATTTTTAAATTTCACTTTACATTTGATAAAACTTAAATAAAATGAACGTAAAAAAAATAATAGGAATAGCAGTTATACTAATTTTAGTGGGCTTACAATTTTTTGTGAAAAAAGATAATGTATCTTCCTACGAGAGTGTTTCCGATTTTGTAACCTATGTAGACTTACCAAAAGATGTTGAAGTTATTTTTAAACAAAATTGCTATAACTGTCATAGCGATCATACTCAATACCCATGGTACGCATCTATAGGAGCTTTAAACCTTGTGATAAATCACCATATAGAAGAAGGTAAAGAGCATTTGAACTTTTCTGATTGGAAAAGGCATAGTGAAGATGTGCAGTTACACAAGTTATCCGAAATATACGAAGAGGTAGAAGAGGGAGAAATGCCTTTAAAATTATACAGCTTAATTCATGGTGGATTATCAACAGCTGAAAAAAACACACTTCTTAATTGGAGTGAAATTTATAAAGACTAGCTTTCTTAATTACGAATTTGATCTAAAAACCTCATAAAATTTAAATTTTATGAGGTTTTTTTTATGTTTAGTTGAAATTAATTTTATTTATAACTCGTTTAATTAATAAAATACTAAAAGGTTAATTTTATTTAGAATAATTTAAAATAATGCTTGTTTGGAATGATTATGCATAATATATTTGCACCACTAATTAAGGTTATTAAAATTAAATCTAAATAAAATATAATGAAATTCAATCATTTCTTAAGATTAAGTATTGCATCATTAATTTTAGCTTCATGTAGCTCAAGCGACGATAATGATGTTGCGACGGGGCCTGAACCTGTAGCATTTGAAGTTCCTGTAAATTATACATTTGTAAATGAAGAAGGTGTTTCTACAGTAAGCTTCGGAGGACAAACAACTCGTTTAAACCAAGGAGCAGAAATTTTAAAAGATTTTTTAGATTTCGACGCTACGGAATCAAGTATTTTTTCAAAATTAAATACAGGACAAGGATTTACAGACACATCTTTAAACGACACTAAAAGAATTAAAAATAAAATTGGCGAAGCAGTAGCAAGTTCTGCTGATCAAGCTGAAATTCGAAGTACTTTTGATGGCTATGTGTCGGATCAAGTAGCTATTTTATTGTCGCAATATGCAAGCGACGAAGAAGTGCCTGTTGCAACCGTTGGCGTAGTAGGGAAGTTAGGATCTGAAAGTACAAGTACACGTTTTGTTAATGCTAAAGGATTAGAGTTAAACCAAGCATTTAATAAAGGTTTAATAGGTGCATTTACTTTAGATCAAATTGTAAATGATTACCTAACCCTTACAGAGGAAGCTAGTGTTCAGGAGAATAATGATAACGATGTTAAAGCAGAAGGAAAACCATATACTGATGCAGAGCATTTTTGGGATGAAGCTTATGGATATTTGTATGGTGCTTCAGATACAGATGTATTAACTAATCCAAATTCAAGACACCTTGAAACTGTTGTTGATCAATTTTTATATAAATATGTACAACGCGTAGAAGGTGATGTTGATTTTGAAGGTATAGCTGATGATATTTTTCAAGCATTCAAAACGGGTAGAGCAGCAATTGTTGCTAAGGACTATGAGGCTTCAAAAATTCAAGCTGATATAATTCGTTTAAAATTATCTGAAGTAATAGGTATACGAGCTGTATATTATTTAAAGCAAGGGGTTAAAAAAATAGATGATTCTAGTTCAACAGCGGTTAATGATGGTACTGCTTTTCATGACTGGTCTGAAGGTTATGGATTTATTTATTCTCTCCAATTTACAAATAACCCAACTACAGGAGCGCCTTATTTTACAAAGGCTGAGGTTGACGCTTTTATAGCACAGCTTGATGCTAATAATGGATTTTGGTCTATAGTAGATGAATTAAGTATAGCAAATACAATGGCTGAGACTATTGCTTCAAGGTTTGATTTTACGGTTGCTCAAGCAGAATCTACAGCTGCAGCAAAATAATAGTTAAGTGTTAATTATAGTGAGAATAATAAGCTTTGTTTAATCTAATTTTGCAAAGCTTATTATTAAATTTGTTAACTCAAAAAAAAGCTCATATGAAAAAATTGACTTTGTTTTTAATATCCTGTTTTTGCTTAATTTCTTGTGATGATGAATTACAGGAAAGAAGTAATAACGTTGAATTTAATGATGTTTCTTTATTGAATAGTGTAGTCGAAAATCATATACTTCCTGAATTTGCTATTTTTCGATTAGCTGTAGAAGCTTTAGGAGAAAGTAAAGATGCTTTTATAGCTGAAAAAACGGAAGCAAATTTAGTTTCTTTAAGAAGTTCTTATTTACAGGCATACAATAGCTACCAAGCGGTAGCTAAGTACGATTTTGGTCTAGCGAAGGATATTAATTATGCTCAAAACCTAAATCTTCATCCATTTAATTTAAATGGAGTAACTGATTTTATTTTAAATCAAGAGAATCAAAATTTAGAAAGCATTTTAACTCAAGATCGCCAAGGATTTCCTGCGGTTGATTATATGTTAAATGGTTTGGCGGCTACCGATACCGAAATAGTTGCTTTTTACACGGGAAACAATGCGGAAGACTATACCACTTTTTTATCGAGAATAATTGATAGGATTGAAGCACTAACGATTCGAGTTGATAACGATTGGAGATCGGGTTTTGCAGATTCATTTACCAATCAAAATGGTTTTATTGATATTTTTGTAAATGGTTATATTCAATATTTTGAAAAAAGATTAAGATCGAGTAAAATTGATTTTCCTACTGGTAAATTTGACGGTACACCTTCTCCAGAAACTATAGAATCTTTTTTTAGGCCAGAGGAGTCTAGAGGGCTTTTGTTAGAAGCTTTAGAAAGTTCAAGATTACTTTATATAGGAGTTGGCGAAAACAGCACCAGTTTATCTTCTGTATTGGTTGGTTTAGGTGAAGAAGGATTAGATGCGCAAATACGATTAAGGTTTTTAGAAGCTCAAAACCTTATCAATTCGCTTGACGCTAATTTAGCACAACAAGTAGCAACAGATAACTCAAAAATGTTAGATGCTCGTGATGCATTACAAGAAATTGTTAGATTGTTAAAAGTCGATTTAGTTTCGATATTGAACATAACAATTACTTTTCAAGATAACGACGGAGATTAATTGATATATGATTTCAAACTATCTAAATAAAACAACGAAGGCAGCTCCATTGGCTGTCTTTCGTATTTTTTTTGGAATACTAATGTTCATCAGTATCGTAAGGTTTTGGTCTTATGGTTGGATTGATTCTGTATACATACAGCCCAAATTTCACTTCTCTTATTACGGTTTTGAGTTTATTCAACCTTTAGGGGAGTGGACATACTTACTGTTTGCTATTTGCGGAATAACCGCTTTAATGATTTGTGTAGGCTATAAGTACCGATTGGCTATTGTTACTTTTTTTTTAAGCTTCACATATATCGAATTGATAGATAAAACAACTTATTTAAACCATTACTATTTTATAAGCATCCTTAGTTTTCTGTTGATTTTTTTGCCCTTAAACGCGAATTTTTCTGTCGATAGTTTTTTAAACAAAAAAAATAAAGCTAATTATGTGCCAAGCTGGACGGTAGATGCCATTAAGCTATTACTAGCCATAGTTTATGTATATGCAGGCTTAGCAAAATTAAATTCAGATTGGTTACTAGAAGCCCAGCCTATAAAAATATGGTTACGTACTCGTACAGATTTCCCATTAATAGGCGGTTTCTTTCAGTACAATTGGATGCATTATTTTTTCAGCTGGTTCGGAATGTTATACGACCTTTTTATTGTTTTCTTTTTGCTTTACAAGCCAACACGAAAAATAGCTTATGTGTTTGTGGTACTATTTCATGTATTAACACATTTGTTATTTCCTATAGGAATGTTTCCATATATAATGATTGTTAGCGGATTGATATTTTTTGAGGCTAATGTGCATCAAAAAATATTAGCTATACTTACTAAAATATTCAGACTAAAAGGGGCTTTGTTGACTACAGCCAAAACAGCAAATACAACTTATGCTTACTCGGCTTTAAGTAAAAAAATAATACCTCCAATACTTCTTATTTTTTTCACGATTCAATTACTTTTGCCTTGGCGTTATTTAATGTATCCTAATGAGCTGTTTTGGACAGAAGAAGGATATCGATTTTCATGGCGCGTAATGTTAATAGAAAAAGTGGGATTAAGCATATTTACTATTGTAGATCCTGAAATCGGGAAACAGTTTGATATTAGAAATAGCGATTTTTTGACTGATTTTCAGATCAAACAAATGAGTACTCAGCCCGATTTTATAGTACAGTACGCACATATGTTAAGAGACCATTACATTTCTGAAGGAATTAAAAGCCCAGAAGTGTATGTGAAAAGTTACGTAACATTAAACGGTAGGCTCAATAAAGAGTTTATCGATTCAAAAATTAATTTAGCAAATGAAAAAGATTCGTTTGCTCATAAAAAATGGATTTTACCCTTTTATGAAACAATCAAAGGTTTATAAAATTATTATTGGTTTGCTTTTTTTTTCGCAAACTATTTTTTCGCAAGTTCAGTTTACGGGTACGGTAGTAAATAAAATTACATCTAAGCCTTTGCCAGGTGTTGAGGTATATAGTAAATCTTCCGCAAAAACAACTTATACAAATGCTAAGGGTAAATTCAGTATTATATTGGATGGAGTGTCTCAAACAATAGTTTTTATAGAGTTGGGTTACGAAATTTTCGAAACTTCTATTAACCCCATAACTACCAATTCTATTAAGGTTGAATTACAACCACTTTTAGAACAATTAAATGAAGTTGTAATTAGTCAGCAAAAGCAAAAAGTTTTTGGAATCAAAAAACTAAAAAATGTTGAAGGGACAGCTATATATGCAGGAAAAAAGACGGAAGTAGTTTTAGTAGAGCAGCTTATAAGTAATAAGGCCTCAGGAAATCCAAGGCAAGCATTTGCACAAGTAGCGGGTTTAAATATTTACGACACGGAAGATGCTGGGCTTCAGCTTAATATTGGTGGTCGCGGGTTAGACCCTAATAGATCGGCCAATTTTAATACGCGCCAAAACGGATACGATATAAGTGCCGATGTGTTAGGGTACCCTGAAAGTTATTATACACCACCATTAGAGGCTTTGGAGGAAATTCAGGTAGTGCGTGGAGCCGCATCGTTACAATACGGTACGCAGTTTGGAGGCTTAGTAAATTTTAAATTAAAACAACCAAACCCTAAAAAAGAATTGGAATTAACAACGCGACAAGGTGTAGGTTCCTTTGGTTTGTTTAATTCATTTACTAGTTTAAGTGGTACTATCGATAAATTTAGTTACTACACTTATTTTCAGCATAAAGAGGGGAAAGGATTTAGGCCTAATTCAGATTTTGACTCTCAAAACTTCTACTCCAATATAGGGTATCAATTTACCCCTAAAACTAAAGTTACTTTAGAAAGCACGTACTTGACGTACTTAGCGAAACAAGCAGGAGGTTTGTCGGACAATCAATTTGACGAAGACCCATTTGTAAGTCTACGAGCTCGAAATTATTTTCAGGTAGATTGGTTATTGCTAAATTTAAAATTAGAACATGAATTTTCTAAAAAAGTCCGTGCTAGTTTAAATGTGTTTACTTTAGATGCTTCTCGTACAGCACTAGGGTTTCGAGTGAGAAGTGCTAGTACCGAAGATAATAACGAAATAGAAAGAGAGTTATTAGTAGATGAATTTAATAATTGGGGAGCAGAAGGACGAGTACTTACCCGATACAGTTTGCTAGGTAAAAATGCAGTATTGCTCCTTGGAGCTAAATACTACCAATCAGCAAACAGATCACAGCAAGGTATAGGTGACAATGGCACCGAAAGAAACTTCAGCTTTCAAAATGAAAGATTCCCAAATTCAGAATTAACTGAATCTGATTTTGATTTCCCAAATCTTAATTTATCTCTTTTTGGGGAACATATTTTTAATTTAACAAATACACTTTCAGTTACTCCAGGGTTTAGATATGAATATATAAAAACAGAAAGCGAAGGTTTTTTTATTAAAAAAAATCGTAGCAGTGCCACAAGTATAGAAAGAGTTGTGTCAGATTCCGATGATACAGACTTTGTAAGAGAGCGTGATTTTTTATTACTAGGAGTTGGGGTGTCTTACAAGCCCTCTAAAGTGTTTGAGGCTTTTGCTAATTTTTCTCAAAACTACAGGTCAGTAACTTTTAATGAAATTAGAATTGATAGCCCTAACTTATTAATAGATGAAAATATAACCGATGAAACAGGTTTTACATTTGATGTGGGTATTAGAGGTGAAATAGATGATATTATAAGGTACGACCTTAGTGGATATTCGTTATTGTACGACAATAGAATTGGGGAAGCAAGGGCTATAGATGGAAGAAATCTTGGTTTAGATAATAACGCTGAAATTATATTTAGAACCAATGTAGGTTCTGCTCAAATTTTTGGTGTGGAATCTTTAATTACAGCTAATTTTTCAAATTGGTTTTTCCCGAACAATTCTAATTTTCATTGGCAACAGTTTTTGAATACAGCCTATACAACTTCAGAATATAGCGAATCTTTTTTACCACAAGAGGCTTTTCAAGGAAATGATATTGTAGGTAATGAAGTTGAGTTTATACCAAAATTAAATTTAAAAACAGGCTTAGAGCTGGGGTATAAAAACTTTAAATCAAGCTTGCAATATACTTATGTGTCTACTCAATTTTCAGAAGCTTTAAATAGACCGATTACTCCACCTTCAGGGGGGTTCTTTGGAGAAATACCTGCGTATTCAGTAGTTGATTTATCAACAGAATATACCTACAAAAAATGGAAGCTTGAAACAGGTATAAATAATTTGTTAGATAAAGAGTATTTTACACGCAGAGCTACAGGATATCCTGGGCCAGGAATTATACCTTCGGCACCCAGGAGTTTTTATGCGGTTTTACAATTTAAATTTTAAACGTATTTTTAAAATAAAAAAGGCTTTAAGTCGTTTTACTATTTACTAATTAATAGCACTATGGATTTTAAAGAATTTATAAAAAAGCAAGGTTTAACTTTTAACGATTTTAAGGCTCCAGAAGATATGGAAGAACTTATAAATAGATACGCAAAACAATATTTATCGATGTATTACGGGGTGTAATTATAAAATTAAATTAACGTTTGTTCTTATTTAGAAGCTTTAAACTTAAGTAATTTAGTAAAAAAATAAGTTATGGATTTTCCTGAAGTATATTTAAATCAAATTTCTGAATATTCAGCTTCACTAAAATCTAAGAATTTGCCACTCTTGAGTTGGGATATTCATCTTCAAAATATATCTAATATTACTAAGTTTCAAGAAGACTTAATCTATTTAAAAAAATTCAATAGCAGTGTAGAAGTAGAATCTGATATATTGAAGGAATACATTGAAAACAAAGCGGTACTTGTAATAACCGATTTAGATTTTAATATTGAATTTGTATCGAGTAACATGGTAGAAATGACAGGTTACCAACCTAGAGAAATAATAGGAAATACTCCAAAAATGTTTCAAGGTCCAGAAACGGATCAAAACGTATCTAAATCAATACGCGATCGGGTAAGTAAAAGCGAGAAATTTGAATACGTAATCACCAATTATAAAAAGGATAGTTCGTTGTATCAATGCCAAATTAAAGGGTACCCCGTTTACGATGCTAAACAGAATTTGATAAAATATATAGCTGTAGAACAAGTAGCATAAAAACTGTATACATAATTAAAGCCAGTAAGTTTATGAAATTTACTGGCTTTTTTAGTTTTTAAAAGCAGTGTGTAAAATTATAATTAATAGTATTTTTACTACAAACGGTAATTGTATATATGAAATACGTCGATAATATTCTTGATACAGTAGGAAACACACCATTAGTTTTGTTGAATAATATAACCAATGGAATAAAATCAAAAGTTTTTATAAAAAATGAAGCTTCAAACCCCACAGGGTCGATTTTAGATAGAACGGCACCTTATATTTTAGAAAATTTAAAGCAAAAAAGTCTGTTGAAAGATGGAGGAACATTAATCGTTTCTCTTTCTGCAAATACAGCAATTTCTTTTGTTTTAATCGCTATTAAGCAAGGTTTCGATGTTGTTTCTGTAATTACCGATAAAGAAAGTAATGAGAAAGTAAGTTTATTAAAAGCGCTTGGGAGCGAAGTTATTATTTGTCCAAATGAACTATCGGAATCAGATGTTCGTTCAAAAAAAGCAGTAGCGCATCGTTTGCAAAAACGAACTTCTAACTCATGGTTAATTGATGAAAGTTCCAATTTATTATTTATACAGGCTTATTACCAAACTTTAGCTAAGGAATTGTATGCTCAAGTAGAAGGGAAATTGAATCACTTAATAGTACCTGTAAATACAGGAGTTACTATTTGTGGTTTGGCAAAATATATTAAAGAAAAGAATCCATCTGTAAAAATTTGGGGAGTAGATGCTTATGGATCAGTAATCAAAAAATATTTTGATTCAGGTATTTTAGACGCAAATGAAGTATACCCAAATGAAATCGAAGGTTTAGGAGCAACAGCTATAAATGATGCTATTGATTTTTCGAATGTAGATGGTTTCGTTAAAGTATCCGATAAAGAAAGTGCACTCCAAACGTTGTCTTTAGCATCAAAAGAAGGATTGTTTTTAGGAATGAGTAGTGGTGCAGCAATTGGAGCCTTGTTTCAATTGAAAGATGAATTTTCAGATAAAGACACTATAGTAGTTATAGCTCCGGATAGTGGGCATAGATATATAAGTAAGGTTTATAATGATGAGTGGATGCGAAGTCGAGGTTTTTTAGATAAGCCTTTTACTGTAGCTTCAGACTTGGTGAAAGACTCTACGGCAGATGTAATTTCAGTGAAAACATCAGAATTAGTTTCACATGCTGTTTCGCGAATGCGAAAACATAAAATATCTCAAATTCCTGTAATTGACACTCATGGTTTTGTAGGATCGATAGATGAAATGGCGCTTTTTAGTGCCTATTTAGATGATCACCGTAAAGACGATACTCCGATTTCTGAAATTATGAATCCTCCATTTCCTATAGTTAACTCGTTCACTTCTGTAGAAGAAATAGCAAGCTTAATTAGAAATGGAAATACAGCAGTAATAGTGGCTTTAGATAATGAGAAACACGGAATTATTACTAAATCAGATGTAATTAGTCATTTACAATAAGCGTAATTTGAAGAAAGAAGCAAAACAATGGTTTAACAACTCCGTGCTAATTGCAAAACATGCAGGAGAAAGTTTTAAAACCAAATTTGAGTACGAAATAAAAAGACGTAAAGAAGCCTTAGCTAAATTTGAAGAGAAATCCATAATTATTACCCCCGATTTAGTTACAGGAACTTACCGCGCTATTGGTCAAAACCCAGATGATGTTGAGTCTTGCTATATTGGTAATGTAGATTTTTTCTTTGAAAACGACACCTGGAAAGCGAAGTGGAATATCGCAGGATTTACCCACAGTGCCTACGGAATGCTAGTTACTCCTAGTATTTTAGTTTTTAATTATTCTTATGAAGATGCTGATAACGTTACCAAATTAGGTATAGTATCATACACTTTTTTATCGGATACTATTGTTAAAGGCAGTTGGTTAGAGGAAGGGTTTCCTGTTAAAGGTATTGAAGAATTAAGGAAGTTAGATGCCGATGAAGACAGTAAGCCAGATTCCCACGATGCTAATTTTGGATTTAGTTTGAATTAACAAAACTTAAATAAATTAAGTTTTTCTTAAATCTAAGCAATAGTAAAAGCAACTATTACTTTACTAACTCTAAAACGCTTAAATTTGTATAAAATATTGCTACATGAGTATAGATACCTTAACCCCAGCAACCGAACGAGTGAAAAAGCCTAAATGGCTGCGTGTAAAATTACCTACGGGTAAAAAGTATACAGAGCTTCGCGGTTTAGTAGATAAATACGATTTACACACAATTTGTACTTCGGGTAGTTGTCCAAACATGGGGGAATGTTGGAGTGAAGGAACCGCTACTTTTATGATTTTAGGTAATATTTGTACTCGATCTTGTGGTTTTTGTGGGGTTCAAACAGGAAGACCAGATACGGTTGATTGGGCGGAGCCCGAAAAGGTATCACGCTCTATTAAATTAATGAGTATTAAGCATGCCGTAATTACGTCTGTCGACAGAGATGATTTAGCTGACGGCGGCTCAATTATTTGGGCGGAAACCATTCAAGCAATTCGCAGAATGAATCCGAATACCACATTGGAAACCTTGATCCCGGATTTTATGGGAAAGAAAAAAAACATAGATCGTATTATAAAAGAAGCACCAGAAGTAGTTTCACATAATATGGAAACAGTACGCCGTTTAACACGTGAAGTTCGAATTCAAGCAAAATTTGACCAAAGTTTGGAAGTGCTTCGATATTTAAAAGACGAGGGTATTAACAGAACCAAAAGTGGAATTATGTTGGGGCTTGGTGAACGAGAGGACGAAGTTTTGGAAACAATGGAAGCACTTAGGAAAGTGAATTTAGATGTATTAACAATAGGGCAGTATTTACAACCAAGTAAAAAACACCTTCCTGTAAAAGAATTTATCTTACCAGAGCAATTTCAAAAATATGAAAAAATTGGATTGGAAATGGGCTTTAGACATGTTGAAAGCAGTGCGCTGGTTCGTTCATCTTACAAAGCACAAAAACACCTTAAATAACCCTATGTTTTAGTTATTGTTTTTAGTAATAATTTTACACAGTTATTAAGTTTATGTAAATTAGTTAATGAAATTTTAAAATCTTATCTTCAAATAAAAATTTTTGCTTTTTTTTTATGTAACTGTTTAGTTTTGTTACACTTGAAATTAATAGGCTGCTAACTTAAATAAATGAATAGGGTAACTTCCTTTTTAATAATATATTTTTTGTTCAGTGAATTGTTAATCTCTTCACCAAAAACAAATAACTTATTAAGTGTGCCAACAGTCGATGGTGCAGCTACTACCTTTTCGTCAGATTTAGAAGCTAGTTTAGATACACTTACTCAGGAGTTTCACTACAGTACTTTGATTATACTTTTTAGTGTAACATTAATTACTATTTTAATAGTATTAACTTTCTCTTTGTTAAAGTTGAACAAAATTAGAGCTAAAAGTAATTTTTTATTGCAGCAAAAAAATTCAGAATTAATTTTAGCTAAAGAGAAGGCAGAAAAGGCGAACAAAATAAAAACTCAGTTTCTTTCAAATATTACCCACGAGCTCAGGACACCATTGTATGCTGTTACGGGTTTAACTCATCTTTTATTGGAAGAAAATCCTACTCCAAATCAAAAAGATCATTTAAATTCATTGCGCTTTTCAGGAGAATACCTGCTTTCTTTAATAAATAATATATTAGATCTTAATAAATTGGAGGCTAATAAGGTAGAGGTTGAAGTATCATCCTTTAACTTGAAGAAAAGGATAAGTGATGTTCTTATTGCTTTGAACAAGGCCGCAAACGATAGAAATAATAAAGTAAATTTAATTTACGAAAGCACTATTCCAAAGCGCATTAAAGGTGATTCACTTAAGATTTCTCAAATTTTAATAAACTTAGTAGGAAATGCTATTAAATTTACTAAAGATGGTACAATTACAATAAGAGTAAAAGCAGTCGATAATTTTGAGAAAAAAGGCAAGATTCGCTTAAATTTTGAAATAGAGGATGATGGTCTTGGTATTTCGGAAAATAGGCAAGAAATTATTTTTGATAATTTTAGTCAAGAATCTCAGCAGGTCAATAGAGTTTATGGCGGTAGTGGCTTAGGCTTGTCTATTGTAAAGAATTTATTAGTATTACTAGGTAGTGACATTAAACTGGAAAGTACTGTTGGTAAAGGTTCTCGATTTTTCTTTGATCTAGACTTTGAATTGGTAAGTGAAATCGATTTATCGGAAAAAAAGAAAGTACTCAGTGAAATTGATTTTGAAATATTTAAATCCAAAAAAATTCTTATTGTTGAAGACAATAAAATTAATCAGTTAATTACCAGGAAGATCATTGAAAAGCAAGAGGTTATTTGTGATGTAGCAGATAATGGAGATATGGCTATTGAAAAGGCAAGAAATAATAAATACGATTTAATATTGATGGATATTCACATGCCTGGAATAAGTGGTGTAGAGGCGTCAAAAATCATTAGAGAATTCGATAAAAAAACACCAATAATAGCACTAACAGCAGTTACTTTAGATGATCACATTGAAGAGTTTTATGTTAATGGTATAACGGATGTAATACCAAAACCATACAAAACAGAAGAGTTTTATGAAAAGGTAAACAAAGCATTTTCGGGAAAATACAAAATGGATGCGCTTTCTATTGAAAAGTAAAATTTATAAAAACACCTCTAGTACTTAATTTATCTATTGGAGATGTATAAATACTAGGTAAGTTGTTATCTTGAACAACTTCATTTGTAGTGGAAAACACCCCACGGATAGATGGAGTAAACTTAAAGTAAGGTAAGAAAAAATCTATCCCAAAACCAATTTCATAATTTAGTAAGTTTGATTTAGTTCTAAATTCTCCAACGCTATTATCATCGGGATTGTCTTCATTACTCGATAAATTAATAGAGGTAGAGACCCCACCAACAATAAAAGGTTTAAAATTATTCAAACGTTTAGTCGAAAGTTTTATTAATATAGGGATATGAACAGCTGTTGTTTGTATTTCACGAGTATTGTCGGTAGGTCTGGTTGAAACTATATTTGGGAAAAATAATGTTCGAGTATTAAAAATAACGCCAGGTTCAGTTCGTAAATCAATGTAATCGTTAATGCGTAAATTACCAATTAAACCTACATTAAAGCCCAATTGTTTATTGGTAATGATTTCCTGATCTTCTAAAGGTAAATCAGCATTTTCTTCAACATAGTCTATTTTGAAGTCCAAAGAATTTAATCCTAAATAATATCCCCAACGGTATTTTTTCTTGTCGTGGTTTTCTCTGTTTAGTAGTCTTTCTTTAGTAAATATTCCTTGCGAATATATAGTTTGTAGACTAAAAAGTATAAAAAAGAGTATGCTTATTTTTTTTATCATTGTTGTTTACTTGCAGTGTATATTGTGGCCACACCAAGGGTTTGTGGAAAATCTTTACAGTTTATAAACCCTACTTTTGACAAAATATTGTTAAAGGCATCTCCGTAAGGAAAAGCGGCAGCACTTTCGCTAAGATAAGAATAAGCTACCTTGTCTTTAGAAAAAAGTTTTCCAATTAATGGTAAAATTACTTTTGAATGAAAATTATAACCTTGTTTGTATGGGAATTTTGTAGGTACAGAAGTTTCTAAAACCACAAATATTCCTTTGGGTTTTAGTACTCTAAGAATTTCAGTAAGTCCTTTTTCAAGGTTTTCAAAATTTCGAACGCCAAAAGATACAGTAACAGCATCGAAGTAGTTATCGGGGTATTGAATTTTTTCGCCATCTCCCAGTACCATTTTAATGGTATCTCCTAATTTTTCTTCGTTGATTTTTTGTTTACCAACATCAAGCATTCCTGCCGAAATATCTAAACCAATAATTTCTTTAGCGCCAGTTTTAGTAAGATTTATAGCCAAATCTCCTGTTCCAGTAGCAACATCTAGTATTGTTTTAGGATTATTTTCAGCAACTATGGAAACCACTTTTTTTCTCCATTTCACATCAATTCCAAACGAAATTACACGGTTTAGGCCATCATAGTTTTTTGAAATTGCATCGAACATTGTTGCGACCTGTTCTTTTTTACTTTTAGAAGAATCCTTATATGGGGTTATATTTGCTGACATTTAAAAAGTTTGTGCAAATATAAGTTTTTGTAAAAGTATAGGCTGTATTTTTAAGATACTAATAAGAAAGTAATACTATTCAAATTAAGTATATTTGTTATGAGTTTCAAGGTTCACCATACCTTGATAACATTTCGTATATGAAAATTATTATTGCAGGTGCAGGTGAAGTTGGTTTTCACTTAGCAAAATTACTTTCTTTTGAATCACAAGATATTACCCTTATTGATACGGATAAGGAACGTTTATCTTATGCTGAAAATCATTTGGACATTAGAGGAGTCAAAGGAAATGCTTCATCAATAAGTGTGCTTAAAAATGCAAATGTTGGTAAGGCAGACTTAATAATAGCTGTTACTGGTTTGGAAACTACCAATATCACTATATGTGTTTTGGCAAATGAAATGGGAGCTAAGCAATCTATTGCTAGAATTTCGAATACCGAATTCATTACTAATGAGGAGCATATTGGATTTAAAAAATTCGGAATCGATGAATTGATATCTCCAGAATTATTAGCTGCCAATGAAATTAGTCTGCTGCTAAATCAATCTGCATTTAGCGAAACATACGAGTTTGAACAAGGAGCTTTAATCATGGTAGGAACTACGTTGAAAAAAGAATCTCCATTTGTAGGTAAAACGTTAAGAGATGCCGCATTAATAGAGCCTGCGTTAAAATTTATGCCTATAGCAATTCAGCGTAAAGGAACTCAATTTACAATTATCCCGAGAGGGAATACGATATTTAAAGAAGGAGATGAAGCTTATTTTGTTACTACCAAGCAGGGAGCTGAACTGCTGTCGAAATTAACAGGGAAAGAGCGTAAAAAAATTAAGGATGTAATGATCCTAGGGGGCAGTAAAATAGGTTTTAATACCGCGAAAGATTTATGTTCTAAAAGCTTTAATATTAAAATGGTTGAGCGTTTGGAAGAGCGAGCTTTTGAACTTGCCGATAATTTACCTAAAGCATTAGTTATTAATGGTGATGGAAGAAATGTTGAATTGCTTGAAGAAGAGAATCTATATGATATGGATGCTTTTATAGCGGTTACAGGAAATTCAGAAACTAACATTATTTCTTGCCTTATGGCAAAATCAAAAGGAGTTGATAAAACAATCGCTTTAGTTGAAAATATGGACTACTTTCAGCTTTCTCATTCTATTGGTGTTGATACCTTAATTAATAAAAAACTGCTTGCAGCAAATTCTATTTTTAGATACGTGCGTAAAGGAGAGGTACTCGCGATGACAAAACTTGGTAATATGAATGCTGAATTGTTAGAGTTTGAAGTTAAATACAGCTCAAAAGTTGCAAATACAGCAATAAAAGATATCGATTTCCCAAGAGCAGCAATAATTGCAGGAGTAGTTAGGGGGGATGTTGGAATGATTCCTTTAGGAGATTTTAAAATACAAGCAGCCGATAAAGTTGTGGTTTGTAGTTTGCCAAAATCTATTGTTCAAGTCGAGAAACTATTTGTGTAATGCCTAAATTAAATTATAAAATAGTTTTACATATTATGGGTGTGCTTCTTCTTATTAATGGAGGATTTATGCTTTTAGCTACACTATTCAGTCTTATTTATAAAGATGGAGTGACCGTTCAAATTACGGTTGCCGCTTTGTTAACGATGATGGTTGGTGTTAGTTTTATGTTTTTTACACGTGAGCACAAGAAGAATTTAGGAAAAAGAGAGGGGTATATTGTGGTAACTTTCGGTTGGATATTTATGTCTCTTAGTGGAACTTTACCCTATTTATTTTCAGGTTCGATACCTGGATTTACAAATGCTTTTTTTGAAACAATGTCAGGGTATACCACAACAGGAGCTTCAATATTAGACGATATAGAGGCAGTTCCTCATGGGATTTTGTTTTGGAGGAGTTTAACTCACTGGATTGGAGGAATGGGTATTATAGTATTGGCGATTGCTATATTGCCTTTATTAGGTATTGGAGGGATGCAGTTATTTGCTGCAGAAGCACCAGGGCCTAGCACCGACAAACTTCACCCTCGTATAACGGATACCGCAAAACGTTTGTGGTACATTTATGTAGGGTATACAGCTATCGAAACGGTGTTATTGAAATTTGCAGGAATGAATTTTTTCGATGCGATTAACCATGCCATGAGCACTTTATCTACAGGAGGGTTTTCTACAAAAAATGCTAGTGTGGCTTATTGGAATGATAACCCTGTAATACAATGGATAATTATTGTTTTCATGTTTTTAGCAGGAGCAAATTTTGTGTTGAGTTACTTTGCTTTCAAAGGAAAATTTAGTAAAATATTTTCAGATGAAGAGTTTAAATACTATGCCAGATACACCGTTATTTTTAGTGTTATAGTTGCCTTTATAATTTATTTTCAAGCCGATATTTCAGCTTCGTCAATTAACCACCCAATGGTTTGGGGGAAAATAGAAAGCTCCTTTAGGCATTCTATCTTTCAGGTTTTAGCGGTAATTACTACCACAGGTTTTGTTTCTGCGGATTATACAATGTGGACGCCTTTTTTAACAGTGTTTTTCTTCGGTTTAATGTTTTCTGGTGGTTCAGCGGGTTCAACTTCGGGTGGAATAAAAGTGGTTAGGCACCTAATAACCATAAAAAATGGATTATTAGAATTTAAACGAACGTTACACCCCAATGCAATAGTTCCTGTACGATACAATACCAAGGCGGTAAATAAAGAAATTGTATTCACTATTTTAGGATTCTTTATATTGTATTTTCTGTCCTTTATTTTTGGAGCGTTAGTGTTAGGGATGTTAGGCTTGGATTTTCAATCTGCCATAGGTGGGGCAGCTACTTCGTTAGGAAACGTTGGGCCTGGTTTGGGGCAGTTGAGCCCTGTGAATAATTTTAACTCTTTGCCTTTAGCAGGGAAGTGGTGGTGTTCATTTTTAATGTTAATAGGTCGATTAGAACTTTTTACAGTATTGATTTTATTTACTCCCTTCTTTTGGAGAAAACGATAATTATTAATAAAAGACTTTAAACGTAATACTTTATTATAATGCTAAGTACTTGCTTTTGTGTATCTTAATATAAATTCGTATATTTATAAAACCCAAATTTATCAGCCGTTAAGTTGTTTTGCCTTGTGTGAAACAACCAACACATATCCACTCTAGCTTTTAAGCTTTCAATACGTGTTTGATATAACTTTCTGCTTATTTTTTTAATAAAGAAATAATTAAAATAATTTCGATATGAAAGCAATAGAAAAAATTTACGCAGGAATCTTCGTTTTAGCAATTGTAGGAGTAACCGTGCTTTTAAATTCGCCCACAGTTAGGAATGGTGATACTTTAGGAAAGGTAGCTCAGCAAGAGCTTAACGAAAATTATAATGCAATTAAATTAGAAGAAACAAATACTAATTTAGCTGTAGAAGATGAGCTAGAGGAAGAATAGTCTAAGTCTTTTTTATAAAAAACATCGAATTATTTCAACAGATTTTGCATTAATACTTTTGGTATTCCTAAGAATGATTAATGCATAAATAGTCTTCTAGGCCCCAAAACTACCAAGTTGATTTTTTTTTGTTAATTATTAGTTGTTAGATGCTTTATATATTAGATCACTTAATCATCAAATTTCTTTAACCTACTTTATTATTATAGGATTGTCCATTAATTTAGTTTTCATAAAAAAGGAATCTCTTATTGAAAGTTATATTATAATATATTCAGGTGTTTTTCTGTTAAAACGAACCTTTTGATAAATATATAGTAAAATGAAGTTTACTCCATAGCTTCTTAAAATGGCCAATAAAATATTCTTCTAAAATCACATTACATCCTTTTTATTCATTTCAGGGAACGTGAAATTTCAATGATTTTGAAATCATTGAATATTTTCTCAAAAAACACATATTTTTTTTATCATTTTGTAGATATAACTATCTTTGTAGATTGTGAAATAGGTATTGTTTCAAGTAAACAATAGTATTGAATATCGTAGAACAACTTAAAAATAGTTTTATGTTTTAATACCAAAAACCTATCTTTATTTTCCAATTAAAATACCTTTAAAAACATATCAATGAAGATTAATAAGTTTAGTCAGAATGTAACTCAAGATGATACGCAACCAGCAGCACAAGCAATGCTTTATGCAGTAGGTTTGAAAGATGAAGATTTTGAGAAGCCACTAGTGGGTATTGCAAGTACAGGTTACGAAGGAAACCCTTGTAATATGCACTTAAATGATTTGGCTAAATTGGTTAAAGAAGGGGTAAATACTAAAGAAACGTTCGGATTAATCTTCAATACTATTGGAGTTAGTGATGGGATTTCTATGGGTACTCCAGGAATGCGTTTTTCTTTACCATCAAGAGATGTAATAGCTGATTCTATGGAAACAGTTGTGCAAGCAATGTCTTACGATGCTTTGGTAACTGTAGTAGGTTGTGATAAAAATATGCCAGGTGCCTTAATGGCAATGATTCGTTTAAACCGTCCAGCAATTTTGGTATACGGAGGAACGATAGCTTCCGGTTGTCACGAAGATAAAAAACTGGATGTAGTATCTGCTTTTGAAGCTTGGGGAGAAAAAGTAGCAGGTACTATTGAAGAAGATGAATACAGACAAGTAATTAAAAAAGCGATACCAGGAGCGGGTGCTTGTGGAGGTATGTATACTGCAAATACAATGGCTTCGGCAATTGAAGCTTTAGGAATGGCACTTCCTTTTAATTCGTCAAACCCTGCAGTAGGAAACGAAAAGAAAACGGAGTGTATAGAAGCAGGAAAGAAAATGCGTTATCTTTTAGAGAACGATATTAAGCCTTTGGATATAGTTACACGTAAGTCATTAGAAAATGCGGTTCGTTTGATAACTATAATGGGAGGTTCTACCAATGCCGTACTTCACTTTTTAGCCATTGCAAGAGCAGCAGATATTAAATTTACATTAGAAGATTTTCAACATATTAGTGACACCACACCATTTATAGCCGACCTTAAGCCAAGTGGGAAATACTTGATGGAAGACGTACACAGAATAGGTGGTGTACCAGCAGTACTTAAATATTTATTGAAAAACGGTTTATTGCATGGTGATTGTTTAACTGTAACAGGAAAAACTTTAGCTGAAAATTTGGCTGATGTTCCTGATTTAGAAGAAGGACAAGATGTTATTAGGTCTTTAGAGAACCCAATTAAGGCAACAGGACATTTGCGTATGCTTTATGGTAATTTAGCAAAAGATGGTTCAGTCGCTAAAATAACAGGTAAAGAAGGATTACAATTTAGTGGTACAGCTAGAGTATTTAATGGTGAATATGATGCTAATGATGGTATTCGCGACGGAATAGTGAAAAAAGGCGATGTTGTGGTAATTAGGTATGAAGGACCAAAAGGAGGACCGGGAATGCCTGAAATGCTAAAACCTACAGCAGCTATTATGGGTGCCGGTTTAGGTAAAGATGTAGCACTTATTACAGACGGACGTTTCTCTGGAGGAACTCACGGATTTGTAGTAGGACACATTACACCTGAAGCTCAAGATGGAGGCACTATTGCTTTAGTTAAAGATGGCGATATTATTACTATTGATGCCGAAACTAATTCAATTAGTGTAAATGTATCTGATGCTGAATTAGCAGAGCGTAAAAAGGCTTGGGTACAACCAGAATTGAAATTTAAAAAAGGAGTACTTTATAAATATGCACGATCAGTATCATCAGCCTCAAATGGTTGTGTAACTGACGAGTTTTAATAAAGTAAATAAATAACCCTTAGGAACATTAAAGTAGCGCTAAATAACACAGCTTTATTTTATAAACTTAAGCATAATTAAATTAAAGTGAACAAGCTTAAAGCTAAGGCTAGAGCACAAAGCATAACAAAAAATGAGTAAAAAAACTCGTATTACTGGAGCAGAAGCGGTAATTCGTTGTCTATTAGAAGAAGGCGTAGATTTAATTTACGGTTACCCTGGTGGAGCGATTATGCCTGTTTACGATGAGCTATATAAATATCAAGATAAATTAACTCATATACTTACACGTCACGAACAAGGAGCTACACATGCTGCCCAAGGTTATGCTCGTACAAGCGGTAAAGTAGGGGTGGCTATAGCTACTTCAGGGCCAGGAGCCACTAATTTGGTAACAGGAATTGCAGATGCTCAAATTGACTCTACACCTATGGTGTGTATTACAGGTCAGGTAGCATCACATTTGTTAGGTTCGGATGCATTTCAAGAAACTGATATTATTGGTATTTCTACACCTGTGACTAAATGGAATATTCAGGTAACAAAAGCCGAAGATATTCCAGCAGTAATGGCTAAAGCTTTTTATATAGCACGATCTGGAAGGCCGGGACCTGTCTTAGTAGATATTACTAAAGATGCTCAGTTTTCTGAATTTGATTTCAGTTATGAAAAATGTAAAGGTGTAAGAAGTTACAAAGCTATTCCTAAAACAGAACCTCAATCTTTAAAGGATGCTGCTGCATTAATTAATGAAGCAAAAAAGCCTATGATTGTATGGGGGCAAGGAATAATCTTAGGAGAAGCAGAAAAAGAATTTAAATCCTTTGTTGAAAAAACAGGAATCCCTTCTGCTTGGACTATTTTAGGAGTTTCAGCATTAGAAACGGCACATCCGTTAAATATAGGAATGGTTGGAATGCATGGTAATTATGGTCCTAACAAACTTACAAATGAATGTGATTTGCTAATAGCAATAGGTATGCGCTTTGATGACCGTGTTACGGGGAATCTTGAAACTTATGCTAAGCAAGCTAAAGTTATTCATTTTGAAATTGATCCTGCTGAGATTAGTAAAAATGTTTATGCAGATGTTGCTGTAATGGGAAGTGTAAAAACTACTCTAGCAGATATATTACCATTCGTAGATAAAAAATCTCATGATTCTTGGTTAGAAGAATTTTATGCTTTTGATAAAATAGAGCAAGAAAAAGTAATCCAAGAAGAATTATACCCATCAAAAGAGGGTATTAGCATGGGTGAGGTAATTAGAAATATAAACGAAGGTACTAAAGGAGATGCTGTAATTGTAACAGATGTAGGGCAGCATCAAATGATGGCAATTCGCTATGCTAAGTTTGTAAAATCTAAAAGTAACGTAACATCAGGTGGTTTAGGTACCATGGGATTTGCTTTACCAGCGGCAATTGGAGCTAAAATGGGAGCACCAAATAGGCAAGTAATTGCTGTAATTGGAGATGGTGGTTATCAAATGACTATTCAAGAATTAGGAACTATATTCCAGAATAAAACAGGCGTTAAAATTGTAATACTGAACAATGAATTTTTAGGAATGGTTCGCCAATGGCAAGAGTTGTTTTT
Source organism: uncultured Aquimarina sp. (assembly GCA_937958985.1). Lineage (GTDB taxonomy): Bacteria > Bacteroidota > Bacteroidia > Flavobacteriales > Flavobacteriaceae > Aquimarina. The sequence continues at coordinate 31,764 of CALGLV010000007.1, read as the reverse complement.
TGAAAATCGTTATGCCTCTACAGAAATGACAAACCCTGATTTTGTTAAAATAGCAGAAGGGTATCATATTCCTGCAAACAGAGTTACTGAGCGTGCTAATTTAGCCGATGCAGTAAAAACGATGCTTGAAACTGATGGTCCTTACTTTTTAGAAGTTTGTGTTGAAAAAGAAAATAACGTATTCCCAATGATTCCAACAGGAGCTTCGGTTTCAGATATAAGATTGAGTTAAGATGGAAGAAGATAAAAAATACTATACCATATCGGTATACACTGAAAATAATATAGGATTAGTAAATAGAATTTCTACAATTTTTTTGAAACGCCATGTGAACTTATTAAGCATGACAGCTTCTGAATCTGAAATAGAAGATGTATATCGTTTTACTATTTTAGTTAAAATGACCCAAGAAAAAGTTCAGAAAATTGTAGGTCAAATAGAAAAGCAAATAGAAGTTATACGTGCTTTTTATCATACTGATGAAGAGACTATATCTCAAGAAACTGCTTTGTATAAAGTAAAGTCTGAGCTTTTGTTTGATGAGCCTCAAATCCAAAATATTATTAAAAGGAGTGGCGCTTCAATAGTTACGGTTAATAAAAAGTTTTTCGTAATTTCTAAAACAGGCCGTAGAATAGAAACTGAAGCTTTGCATTCTGCTTTAAAACCTTATGGAGTATTGCAGTTCACACGTTCAGGAAGAATAGCAGTAACCAAAGAAGCTATGAATATATCAGAAGTATTAAAAGATTTTGATGATATAGATTAGTAAAAAATTATAGACATGACAAAAGCCATCTAATTTTTTAGATGGCTTTTTTTAAAGAGTATTTTGTATAAAATAACTATTATTAGGCAAATTACGGGAGGTTTGAAAAATGGTATTAATTTCTGTTAATTGCTAATAATACACTGAGTTAACCATTTAAATCTAATTCTTTAAGCTCATTCAGCTGTAGTTGTTCAAACTTTTTCTTGCCATATTTAAAGCCTAATTCCCACCATTCCGTCATTAATTTTTTATTAAATATTAACGAATTTTCAGTGAGTTTAGTAGGAGTATAATACAAATTTAGAGTGGCGTTATTTGCCTTTGCAGCTAATTTCCCAGATATAATATTATGTTGTTCTACTTGGTCGAGTAAGTATCCAAAAAGATTAAACATTAATGAAAATGGATTTTTTCCTAATATTTTGTTACGTTCTAAATTTTCCGATTCTAAAATAATAGCATCTACTTCGGTAGCACCTCTCTTAATAGCTTCTCGTATGGGTACTAGTGCGCCAAAACCTCCGTCAGCATATTCGTAACCGTTTTTTTCAACAATGCTCATAAAAGGAATGTAATTACAAGATATCCATATCCAATCACAAAAATCGTCGTAATTAAAATCTTTTATTGACTTGTACTCTGTAGCGCTTGTAGATAGGTTTGAAACCGTTACGACTACATCTTTTGAGTTTTTTCGAGCAAATTCGAATTCCTCTTTTGAAAAGTTTTTTTTAATGTTTTTTCGAAGATTTTTACTTTCTCCGAATGTTCTTTTGCTTTTTATAAATTGGAGTATGGTATTAAAATAATTAATACTTACATATTCTCTATCCCCTTTACATTTAACAATAAAAGGATTTAAACTAAAAATAGTACGCTGATTTACATTAGTATAAATTTCTTTTACTTTATCAATAGCGCCGATAGACAAATGCGGGATAAGTAAGCTACCTGTTGATGTACCTACAAAAATATCGTATTTTCGTTTTTGTACTTTCATTAAGTATTCCGCTACACCACCTGCAAAAGCCCCTTTACTACCACCACCAGAAATAACTAAAGCTCTCATTTTATTTAATTTTAAGGGTTCGTAGTATTAATTTCGTCGAATAAAATAACTATAAATTACAAAACCCCGTAGCGCAAACTACGGGGTTTTCATCTAAAAAACAACACATCTTCTGTATAAACTTTAAAAAGTGTAAAACCGTTAAAGTTTTAGAAGTGTAACTAATAACAATTTAAATATTATTTTTTCTTGAATTTGTTTAAGATCTCTTTCATATGCTCTCCTGCAGCTTCTCTACCACCTAACCCGTAAGAAAGTGCAATAGCTACAGCTATAGCTCCTAAGATTAATCCAAAAGCTAACTCAACAATACTATTAGCGATACCCATAGTTCTTAAAGATATAGCTAAGAATAAAGCTATAATAGCTCCTTTAGCAATAGAGGCAACAAATTGATTATTATCAGATTTTGAAAGCATGTTACCTACTAAATTTGCGATAAAATTACCTACAACTAATAACACTAAACCAAATAATATTTGACCTGATAAATCCAATACTGTTCTTAAAATATCGTTTAACTGTTCTAGTTCTAAAATTTCAATTCCTGTTAGTATTCCAAAAAAGGCAATAAAGAAATAAACAACGCCGCTAATTATTTTAGCTAAGGATTGGTTTTCGCCAATTACAGAATTTAATTGAAGTTTATTAGAAAGGTTGTCAACACCTAAGCTCTTTAATAAATCAGTTAAGAAATTTGTTAAGTATTTTCCTCCAACAACAAATAGCGTAATTACAATTATTGCAGCAATTAGTTTTGGTAAAATATTTAATATAGAGTATAATATGTTATTAGCAGGTTCGCTAATCGCATTAATTTGTAATGTATTTAAAGCTTGTATTACAAAAGGAATTAGAATAACAGCAAAAACAATTTTTTGTAGTGCATTAACTAATTTAGAAACATCTTTAATTTTTAGTTTATCAGCTATTTTATTTAGAAGAGAAGAACTCATTCCAATTAAATTTGAAATAACTTTTGCTAAAATATAGCCAATAAATCCAATTAAACCTGCAGCTACTAAATTAGGTAAGAAACCTAAAAATTCGCTAAGCATATTTTTAATAGGATCTAAAACACTTTCCATTCCTAAAGTACTTAATACAAGTAATATAACAAAAAGCATAATAATAAAATATACAAAGCTAGCTATGAATTTATTGATATCCATTCCTCCGGCTTTATCGCCTAATAATTTATTATCCCAATCGGTTTTCTTTAAACCTTTATGAATAATTTTTTTGATAAACTTTGCAACAATTCTACCAATAATAAGTATAGCAATAGCTGCTAGTAATATTGATATTTTTCCATTAAGACCTATAATGTTGAAGACCTCATAGATTGATGATGTAATTTTTTCCATTAGAATGTAAGTATTTATTTGTTAGTGATATAAATTTACCACAATAAGGTTTTATACTAGTGTGATTCTTAATATTTTACGTTTTAATCTATTAAGTGCTAGGTATGTACGATTAAGTGCAAAAAAAAGTGCTTTTCTAATTTAGAAAAGCACTTTTTAAAATTTTATAGTTTTTAGCTATTTATTACATATGAATAGTTTGTTTTCTGTCGGGACCTACAGAAACTATTGATATAGGAGTTTCTAATTCTTTCTCTAAGAAAGAAATATAATCATTCAATTCTTTAGGGAATTGTGATTTATCACTCATTCCTGTTAAATCTGCAGACCATCCTTTTACTTCTGTATAAATAGGTTCTACGTTTTCTGGTTCGATGTTATAAGGGAAATGTTTTATAACTTCTCCTTTATATTTATAAGCAGTACATATTTTTAAAGATTCAAATCCGCTAAGGACATCACCTTTCATCATCATTAATTGAGTAACCCCATTAATTTGAACGGCATATTTTAAAGCAACTAAATCTAACCATCCGCATCTACGTGCGCGACCAGTTGTAGATCCAAATTCGTTACCTACTTTAGCCATCATAGCTCCATCTTCATCAAACAGTTCAGTAGGGAAGGGTCCGCTACCAACACGAGTGGTGTAAGCTTTAAAAATTCCGAAAACCTCTTTAATTTTATTAGGAGCAATTCCTAATCCAGTACAAGCACCAGCAGCAGTGGTATTTGAAGAGGTTACAAACGGGTATGTTCCAAAATCAACATCTAATAAAGAACCTTGAGCTCCTTCAGCAAGAATTGTTTTTCCTTGTCTCTGTGCTTCAAAAATATATTCTTCACTATCAATAAAAGTTAATTCTTTTAAAGTATTTATAGCTTCATAAAAATCTTCCTCTAAGGCTTTTAAGTCGTACTCTAGCTCTACTCCATGAAACTCAATCATTGCTTCATGCTTGTCGGCTAAATTACGGTAACGATTTTTCCAATCGCTTAACTCTAAATCGCCAATTCGTAAACCATTACGACCAGTTTTGTCCATATAAGTTGGACCAATACCTTTTAAAGTAGAGCCAATTTTTGCTTTGCCTTTAGAGGCTTCACTTGCAGCGTCTAAAAGACGGTGTGTTGGCAAAATTAGGTGCGCTTTACGAGAAATTAATAATTTTGACTTGTAGTCAATGTCAAATTTATCAAGGTTTTTTAATTCTTTTACTAGAATTACAGGGTCAATTACTACACCATTTCCTACAAGGTTAATTGCAGTTTTGTGAAAAATTCCACTTGGAATAGTATGTAAAACATGTTTATGACCATCAAATTCCAAAGTATGACCAGCATTGGGTCCGCCTTGAAAACGAGCGATGATATCATAATCGTTTGTTAATACATCAACAATTTTACCTTTTCCTTCGTCACCCCATTGGAGTCCTAATAGCAAATTTACAGCCATTCTTAGTTTTTATTATTGTTTTTAGTTCCGTAAAAATATAACGAGTGGTTCGTTATCGTTACGTCAAAAATTTCCTCTATTGTTTTCTTTATTTGTTGAATTCGTGGATCACAAAATTCAAGTACTTCTCCGGTTTCTGTAATAATAAGGTGATCGTGCTGTCTGTCGAAATAAGATTTTTCGTACTGAGCTAAATTTTGACCAAATTGATGTTTTCGAACCAATTTACAGTCCATTAACAATTCAATAGTGTTGTACAAAGTAGCCCTACTAACACGGTAGTTTTTATTCTTCATTTTTATATACAAGGACTCGATATCGAAATGTTCGTCGTTCTCGTATATTTCTTGAAGTATAGCGAAACGTTCAGGTGTTTTTCGGTGTTTGTGTTCTTCCAAAAAACTTGTAAAAACTTGTTTTACGATTTCCTGTGCGTCTTTAATGTTATCCTCGGTTTTCATTCAAAAAATAAAAAAACAAATTTAATTTATTTTTTTGGTTTAAGGGGGGTCTTTGGCGCTTAATGTTTTTAGTTTAATCATATTTATGAACAACTAATGAACAGTAAGGTGTTTTAATTAATTGTAAGTAACATCGGAGCATTCTAAAAACTTGAATATATATTCGTTTTTTTACACTGAATTTTAATTGCGATAAATTTTATCGATACCTTGAATGCTATTGAGACGTTGTATTATGGCAGTTAATAGTCGCTTGTTTTTTACTCCTACAGTAATTTTTCCTTCAAAAACACCTCCAGTACTATTGAACGAAATACTGTAAATATTAATATTCATGTTATTGGAAATTACTTGAGTAACTTTGTTTACAAGTCCCATGTTGTCGATTCCAGTAAGGCATAAATCGGTTTTAAATTCCTGCTGACTGCTATCTATCCATTTAGCTTGCATTACGCGATAAGCATAATTGCTTTGAAGTTGAAGAGCGTTAGGGCAATTGTTTTTATGAATTTTAATACCTTCATTAATGGTTAAAAAACCAAATACATTATCGCCAGGAATAGGGTTGCAACAGTTAGCAAATTTGTAATCTAGCTTTTCTTCATCCTTACCAAAAACAATAAGGTCGTATTTGTTGGTGATTTCTTCACTCTGTATTTCAGTTTCACTAGAACTTTTTCGTATTTTATTTTTGAAAAAATTGATAAAAGTATTATTACGTGAAGCGGCATAATCTTTAATAATTTGATTGTCTATAGAGCCAATAGCAACACGGTAAAATAAATCGTTACTTGTTTTTAATTTGCAAAACCTAACAAGTTCATTTATTGATTTTTCATTTAGTGTTATGCGTTGTGTTTTTAATTTTCTTCTTAAAATATCTTTTCCTTCAAGAGAAATATTTTTACGTTCTTCGTTAAGCGAAGATTTGATTTTTGTTTTTGCTCTACCTGTGGTTACATAATTTAACCATTGTTGCGTAGGTTTTGCCTGTTTAGAAGTAATAATTTCAACTTGATCTCCGCTAGTAAGTATGTGGCTTAAAGGTACAAGTTTGCCATTTACCCTAACGCCTCTGGTACGTAGGCCTACATCGGTATGTATGCTAAAACTAAAATCTAAGGCAGTAGCGCCTTTAGGAAGCGATTTAATTTCCCCCTTAGGGGTAAATATAAAAATCTCTTTTGCATACAAGTTCATTTTAAACTGTTCTACAAAATCTACGGCATTTGTTTCTTCACTAACGAGTGCTTCTTGAAGTTTATCCAGCCAATGTTCTAAATTGTCATCTTGTTTTTCGCCATTATTTTTATATTTATAATGTGCGGCATATCCTTTTTCTGCAATTTCGTGCATGCGTTCACTACGAATTTGAACTTCAACCCAATGGTTTTGAGGACCCATAACAGTGGTGTGCAAACATTCGTAACCGTTAGATTTTGGATTTGAAATCCAATCGCGCATTCGGGTAGGGTTGGCTCTAAAAAAGTCGGTAACAATACTATAAATTTTCCATGCTATAAACTTTTCATTAGCCAAATCAGATTTGTAAATAATACGAATAGCAAATTTGTCATATACTTCATCAAAGTTTACTTGTTGCGCAACCATCTTTCTTCGGATGGAATATATAGATTTGGGTCTTCCTTTAATAGAAAAATGCAGTCCTTCTTTAGTTAGCCCTTCTTTAATAATGTTTGCAAAATTATTGATATAGGTATCTTGGTCTTCTTTACTTTCAGCAATTTTTTGTTTAAGATCTTTAAAAACTTCAGGCTCGGTGTATTTTAAACTTAAATCTTCTAGCTCTCCTTTTATATTGTATAAACCAATTCTATGGGCTAAAGGAGCATAAATATATAAGGTTTCTGAAGCAATTTTTACTTGCTTGTCGGCTCTCATAGAACCCATTGTTTGCATATTGTGCAAACGGTCTGCAATTTTTATAATGATAACGCGAACATCATCATTTAAAGTAAGTAACATTTTGCGGTAATTCTCGGCCTGCATGGATAAAGGGCGATCTTCGTCTTTATCCATTATCGAAATTTTGGTGAGTCCGTCAACAATACGTGCTACGGTTTCTCCAAAAAGTTGCTCTATATCATTTAGTGTATAGTCAGTATCTTCAACAACATCGTGTAATAAGGCTGCGGCTATGGAAGTGGCGTCTAAGCCTATTTCACTAGCTACAATTTTAGATACAGCTATAGGGTGAAATATATAAGCTTCACCACTTTTTCGGCGTTGTTCTTTATGGGCATCAACAGCAGTGTCAAAAGCCTTGCGAATCATTTTTTTATCATCATCCGTTAGCGTACGGTAACTAATACGTAATAATTCTTTATACTCTTGAGCAATCAGTTTATTTTCTTCCTCTATAAAAGCTTCTGTCATATAAATGCGTATTGAAAATTACTGCTGTGTAATATACAGTTAAGTTATTTTTAAAATTGATAAAATGCAAACATATTAGCTGCTAAAAGACCTTAAAAAAAATATCTTTTAGAAACCTATTACAGTAGTATAATGTTCTACCGTTGGGAAAGGATCATAGTAATGGTGTAGTAGTTTTTTCCATTCAAGGTACGCGCTAGAATTTCTGAAGTCTACAGTATGATTTTCTAGTTTTTGCCAGTTTACTAACAAAATATATTTACAATCATCTTTCATATAATTTTAAAGTGAATGATTCATATAATTGATTCTGTGTAGTAATAAAGTATTTTCGGTTTAAGATAATAATCTATTTAATATACTGTTAGCTTTCCTTTAACCCGTAAAATAGCAACTTCTAATATCATTTAACTTCTTAAATTGCGAATACGTTTGGCTAAAGATGGGTGTGAATAGTGGTAAAACTCATAAGCAGGGTGAGGAGTTAAATTGCTTAAGCTGTTTTTAGACAGCTTTTTTAAACTCGTAATTAGTGGCTCAGAAGCAAAAGTTTCTTTAGCATAATTATCTGCTTGGTATTCAAACTTCCTAGACATTATATTCATAAATAAACCTGTAATTTCTGAAATTGGTGTATATAAAATTCCGAAAGCAATTAAGCCAATATGAAAAGTGGGTTGATTAACACCTAAAGCAGCAGAAAATACTGGGCTAGCTACAAATAAAGAAAGTAGCCATAACGTAAACCCTGTTAGTAGAACAGACAATACTAAATTGTATATGATGTGTTTTCTTTTGTAATGCCCCACTTCATGGGCAAAAACAGCAACAATTTCATCTTCGTCTAAATCGTTTATTAAAGTGTCAAAAAGGGTAACTCTTTTTTCACTTCCAAAGCCAGAAAAATAGGCATTTGCTTTAGTACTTCTTTTAGAACCATCGAGCACAAATATTTTATTTAGCTTAAAGCCTACTTTATCTCCATAATTTTCAATTTTGTTTCTTAAAGTGCCTTCTTCCAAAGGTTTCTGTTTATTGAAAATAGGAACAATTAGTTTTGCATAAAACATATTCATTAAAACGGAAAATACAGCTACTAAAGCCCATGCATATAGCCAGAAATTAGGGCCAGCTATTCCGTAAAACCAAATAATTAAAGCCAAAATTCCGCCACCAACTAAGGCTGTCATTAACCAGCCTTTAATTTTATCGCCAAAAAAAGTAGCTACAGACATTTTGTTAAAACCAAACTTTTCTTCGATTACAAAATTCTTGTAATATCCAAAAGGGGTGGTAATAATGTCGCTACCAATCATAATAATTCCGAAGAAAATTAAGCCGACAATAATAGGATTTTCACTTATTGAAATTGCAAACTCATGAACAAGTTTAAAACCATCTAAAAAGAAAAAAGCTAAGGTCAGTACCAATGAAAAAGCGCCAGAAACTAATCCAAACTTATAATTTGTCTTTTTGTAGTCCATCGATTTTTTATATTCATCTTCAGGGTATACATCTTTCAGTTCACTAGGTAAAGTGTCTCCGTATTTTTTTGCATTTAAGCCATCTAAAATCAAGTCAACAACAAAGTTAATAACGATTATAGCAATTAAAATTATAAATACAGTTTGTGGATTATTCATTATAAAAAATTAAAGAGTAAAGGTACAAATTGATTAACAACTACGTTGTCTTTTAGCTTCAAAAATAAGGATACCCGCAGCAACGGAAACATTCATAGAATCTACACTGCCATGCATAGGGATAATAATATTTTGTTTAGAAGCATCTCGCCATTCTTTGCTTAAGCCATTGTGTTCGGTACCGACAACAATTGCTGAAGCCTGAGTGTAATTTTGGGAAGTATAAGATATTGCTTCTTGTAAAATAGCACTATAAATGGTAATGTTTTTAGAAGATAAGTATGCAATAATTTCAGAAGTACTTCCTGTAGCTATAGCATTGGTAAATACACAACCAACACTGGAGCGTATGATGTTAGGATTGTAAATGTCTGTTCGTGGGTTAGCAATAATAACAGCATCAACACCCGCCGCATCGGCAGTACGTAATAAAGCACCTATATTTCCAGGTTTTTCAGGAGCTTCGGCAACTAAAACTAAAGGGTTATTCTCTTTTAACTTTAGCTGATCTAAATTTAAATTATTCCATTGCGCCACTGCTAATACACCTTCTGTGGATGTTCTGTAAGCGAGTTTTTGATAAACTTCAATACTAATTTCAATAAACGAAAAAGTAGTTAAGTATTCTGAAAATTGTGAATTAAAATCATCGATACTCAATATATCGGGGCACACATAAACATCCTTTACAATATAGCCTCCTTGTAGTGCTAATAAAGTTTCTTGAATGCCTTCAATTAAAAATAATTGCTCTTTTTTACGAGAGCGCGATTTTTCTCTTAACTGAAACAACTGTTTTACCTTAGCGTTTTGAGGACTTAAAATTTGTTTGTGCATTTGGCAAATATAGTAAACCAACGGTATTCATTATAGTAGGTGTATTATGTATCTTTGGACAAAGTTTTTTTATGCCTTCAATTTTTCAAATTCAAGTTTCTCCTAAAGAAGCAGCAACGCCACATTTATTAATACTTAAAGTGGCACGTTTAAACGGAATTCCTAAAGATGAAATTACTCATGTTGAAATATTAAAACGTTCTATTGATGCGCGTCAAAAAGCGGTTAAAATTAACTTGAAGGTAGAAGTTTACCTGAATGAGGTTTTTGAACCGAAAGCTGTAGACCTACCACAATATCCTGATGTAACTAATGCAGAACCCGTAATTATTGTTGGTGCGGGACCGGCAGGCTTGTTTGCCGCTTTAAAATGTGTTGAGTTAGGGTTAAAACCTATAGTAGTTGAACGTGGTAAAGATGTACGCGCACGTAGAAGAGATTTAAAAGCTATTAATAGAGACCACATTGTAAACGAAGATTCTAATTACTGTTTCGGAGAAGGTGGTGCAGGGACTTATAGTGATGGTAAATTGTATACCCGTTCAAAAAAACGAGGCGATGTCAATAATATTCTTAAATTATTAGTTGCTTTTGGTGCTACGCCCGAAATAATGGTAGAAGCCCACCCACATATAGGAACCAATAAACTGCCTGCTATAATCGCCAGTATAAGGGAGCGAATTATTGAGCAAGGTGGCGAGGTGCTTTTTGAAAAACGAGTAGTGGATTTTAGTATAAAATCGAACCAAATAGTAGGTGTTGAGTTGCATAATGGAGACCAAATAGAATCCAAAAAAGTAATTTTAGCAACAGGGCATTCGGCGCGTGATATATTTAAATTATTACATAAAAAAGAAATTTTAATAGAAGCAAAAGCTTTTGCTTTAGGAGTACGGGTAGAGCATTCACAACAATTAATAGATCAAATTCAATATAAAACACCGCAACGAAGCGAATATTTGCCACCATCACCTTACAGTATTGTAAAACAAGTTAACGGACGTGGAATGTACTCATTTTGTATGTGTCCAGGAGGTGTAATAGCTCCTTGTGCTACAAGCCCAGGAGAGGTAGTAACTAACGGTTGGTCTCCTTCAAAGCGAAATCAACCAACCTCTAACAGCGGAATAGTAGTAGAGTTACGACCAGAGGATTTTAAAGCTTTTGAAAAGCATGGCCCTTTAGCAGGAATGTACTTTCAGTCATCAATAGAGCAAAAAGCTTGGCATTTGGCGGGTGAAACACAACAGGTTCCAGGGCAACGATTAACAGACTTAGTAGCTAATAAAATTTCAAATTCATTACCTGAAACCTCATATAAACCAGGCTTAACTTCAGTAGATATGGGAGAAGTTTTCCCAACTTTTATTCATGATATTTTTAAACAGGGTTTTCAAGATTTTAATAAGAGTATGAAAGGGTATCTCACAGAAGAAGCTGTAGCACACGCTCCTGAATCTCGTACCTCTTCACCAGTTAGAATTCCACGCGATTTTAAAACTTTAGAGCATCCCCAAATAAAAGGATTGTTTCCTTGCGGTGAAGGTGCTGGTTACGCTGGCGGAATAATATCAGCAGCCATAGATGGACAAAAATGTGCGGAAGCTCTTTTAAAATAATACATAGCTCTTGTTTTGATCGTTTTATTTAAAAATTGATTTTTATTTTAATATTCTAATTTTTTTAACATAGTAGTTATGCTTTTTAATTATTTTTAGTTAAAATAATTAGAGACTATTTATTTCTAGATCATACATGTAATAGATTTTTCTTATCGACTATTAGTTTTAAAGAATTAAAACTAATAGTGGTGTGGTTTATATTTATCTAGATTTGAAATCAAAACAATCTACAAAAAAAGAATTATGAATAATAGTAGCGGGGATATAAGTAAATGTCCATTTTTTGGAGCACCTTTAAAAGAGGCTGCAGGTAGCGGAACATCAAACAGAGATTGGTGGCCAAATGAGTTAAAATTAAATATTTTGCGCCAACATGGTGCGATCACCAATCCGATGGATGAGAATTTTGACTATGCTAAAGAGTTTAATAAACTAAACTTGGCAGAAGTAAAAAATGATTTATATGAATTAATGACCGACTCACAAGATTGGTGGCCTGCTGATTATGGCCACTATGGTCCTTTTTTTATAAGAATGGCTTGGCATAGTGCAGGTACTTACCGCGTAGGAGATGGAAGAGGTGGTGCAGGAGCAGGGCAGCAACGTTTTGCACCTTTAAATAGTTGGCCTGATAATGGTAATTTAGATAAAGCTCGTTTGTTATTGTGGCCAATAAAGCAAAAATACGGGAGTAAACTTTCTTGGGCCGATTTAATGATTTTAGCTGGTAATTGTGCTTTGGAGTCTATGGGTTTTAAAACGTTTGGATTTTCAGGAGGTAGAGCCGATGTTTGGGAACCAGAACAAGACGTGTATTGGGGATCAGAGGCAGAATGGCTTGGAGATGATAAACGATATGTATCGGGAGAGAAAAGAGAATTAGAAGGACAATTAGGTGCTAGTCATATGGGATTAATTTATGTGAATCCAGAAGGACCACAAGGAGTTCCAGATCCACTAGGTTCAGCACAAGATATGCGAGAAACTTTTGGTCGTATGGCTATGAACGATGAGGAAACCGTAGCACTTACAGCCGGAGGTCATACTTTTGGTAAAGCGCATGGTGCTGCCGATCCAGAAAAATATGTGGGAAATGAACCAGCAGGAGGTGCAATAGAAGAAATGAGTACAGGTTGGAAAAACTCCTTTGGAACGGGTGTTGGCGACGATACTATTACAAGTGGAATTGAAGGGGCATGGACTCCAAACCCAACACAATGGGATCATGATTATTTTGATGTTTTGTTAAATTACGATTGGGAATTAACAAAAAGTCCTGCAGGGGCGCATCAATGGAAGCCAACAGCAGCATCTAATGCGCGTATGGCTCCTAAAGCAGGCGACTCTAAAGGGAAGCAAGATTTAATGATGACTACTGCTGATATGGCGTTAAAAAAAGATCCTAAATATTTAGAGATTTCGAAACGTTTTCATCAAAATCCTATAGAATTCGAAGATGCTTTTGCTAGAGCTTGGTTTAAATTAACACATAGAGACATGGGGCCAGCTACTCGTTATATTGGGGCAGAAGTGCCTTCAGAAAAATTGATATGGCAAGATCCTATTCCAAAGGTGACGCATACACTAATTAATTCTGAGGATGAAGCTGAATTGAAAAAACGATTATTAGCTTCTGGGCTTTCTATTTCAGAACTCGTTTCAACAGCATGGGCTTCGGCTTCAACCTATAGAGATTCGGATAAACGAGGAGGAGCTAATGGTGCTCGCGTTCGATTAGAACCTCAAAAAAATTGGGAGGTAAATAATCCTAAACAATTAAACAAAGCGCTTGGTATTATTGAAGGAATTCAAAAAGAATTTAACGCAGCTCAATCAGGAGACAAACAAGTTTCTATTGCAGATTTAATTGTGTTGGCAGGTTCTGCAGGTGTTGAAGAAGCAGCTAAAAATGCTGGTTACACTGTAAAAGTTCCGTTTTTGGCAGGTAGGGGAGATGCTACAGCTGAGCAAACAGATGTGCTCTCATTTAGTTATTTGGAACCTATAGCAGATGGATTTAGAAATTATATGAATCCGAATCAAAAGGTTTCGGCAGAAGAATTGTTACTTGATAAAGCACAATTGATGTCATTAAATATTCCAGAAATGGTTGTTTTGTTAGGAGGAATGCGTGTGTTGAATACTAATTTTGATGAATCGAATCACGGAGTATTTACTGAAAGTAAAGGTTCGTTAACTAATGATTTCTTTAAGAATGTATTGGATTTAGGGACTACATGGAAAGCAACGTCCAATAGTGATAAATTGTTTGAAGGAAGTGATAGAAAAACAGGGAAATTAAAATGGACGGGTACTCGTGCTGATTTAATTTTAGGATCAAATTCCGAATTAAGAGCTATAGCTGAAGTGTATGGTTGCAACGATTCAGGAGGAAAATTTGTCAAAGACTTTGTCGCTACATGGTCTAAAGTAATGAATTTAGATCGTTTTGATTTAGATTAATAACTTGTAATATTTTAATAGAAAAGCCTCTTTAAGTTTAGCTTAAAGAGGCTTTTTTTTATTTAATTTTCATAACACTATTTACTAACCACATCCCATAAAGAATCTTTTGGTGGCGGTGCAATAAAAGTTAAGGGTTCTTTTTTTACAGGATGCATAAGCGTAAGTTTCCTCGCGTGCAAGTGAATACCTCCATTAGGGTTACTTCGCTTTGCCCCGTATTTTAAATCTCCTTTAATAGAGCAGCCTATTTTATTAAGTTGAGCTCTTATTTGATGGTGTCTTCCTGTATGTAAATCAATTTCTAAAAGAGAAAAATTATCTAGCTTTTGTAGTAATTTATAAGATAAACTAGCCTTTTTAGAATCGGTAACCTCTTTTGGATGGGCGTAAGATTTATTTTGTTTTTGATTTCGAACCAAATAGTGTATTAAGGTGTCTTGATCTTTTGGAGGTTTCTCGCTAATCATTGCCCAATATGTTTTGCTTGTATTTTTTTCAGCGAAAGCTTTGTTAAGCCTAGTAAGCGCTTTAGTTGTTCGTGCAAAAATAATAACACCAGTAGTTGGTCTATCTAACCGATGTACTACACCCAAAAATACAGCGCCTGGTTTATTATATTTTTTAGCAATATATTTTTTTACAACTTCACTTAAAGGCTCATCTCCAGTTTGATCTCCTTGAACAATATCACCTGCTTTTTTGTTAATTGCTATAATGTGATTGTCTTCGTAGATAACCTCAAGATTTTCAATGGTAGAATGTTGTTTCAAGTTGTGTGTATTATGAAGTATGTGTTAAATGATATTTTGAGTAGAATTGGTTTAATATTGCTCATTTTCGTTAGGAAAATCTTCTTCTTTTACATCGCTTACATATTGCCCAACAGCGTTTGTAATAAGCTCGTGTAAGTTTAGGTAACGTCTTAAAAAACGCGGATTAAACTCATGTGTCATTCCTAATAAGTCATTTACCACCAATACTTGGCCATCTACTTTACCAGCACCAATTCCTATTACAGGTATGGTAAGTTGTTGTGCTACTTGTTGTGCTAATTTAGCGGGTACTTTTTCAAGTACTACTGCAAAACATCCAGCTTTTTGTAGAAACAAAGCATCTTTAATTAATTTTTGGGCTTCTTCTTCTTCTTTAGCTCTAACAGTATAAGTCCCAAATTTATAAATAGATTGAGGTGTTAATCCTAAATGTCCCATTACAGGAATACCTGCATTTAATATCTTTTTAATAGAGTCTTTAATTTCCGAACCTCCTTCTAGTTTAATAGAGTGCCCGCCAGATTCTTTCATGATTCTGATTGCAGAGCGTAATGCCTCTTTTGGGTCACTTTGGTAGCTTCCAAAAGGTAAGTCGACCACTACTAATGAGCGTTTAGCACCTCTTACTACGGACGATGCGTGATATATCATTTGGTCTAAAGTAATAGGTAAAGTAGTTTCATGCCCTGCCATTACATTTGAGGCGGAATCGCCTACTAAAATAACATCTACACCTGCTTTATCTACCATTTGCGCCATAGTATAATCGTATGCAGTAACCATCGAAATTTTTTCGCCGTTCGATTTCATTTCTACTAAACTTCGAGTGGTAATACGTTTGTAATCTTTTTTTACTGTTGACATGGTTTTTACTATTTTAGGGTGAATTTAGTAATACTATTTTCTTTTAGAAACTAAAATAAGAGTCTTATTTCTTTTAAGTTATACTGATTTATTAGGTTATCTTCTTCTAATACAATAAGCTTTCCACAATTCGAAATTCCTTGAATTATTCCTGTAAATCTAGTGTTTTGATCGTTCTTTATAAAAGTTGAGGCCTTTCCTTTTCTAAATAAAGCAGCTTCAAATTGTTTTTTTAAAAGATTGAAATTTGTTGAATCATAATTTTTTAATGAAGTTTCAAACTTCATTAAAATAGAATTTAAAATTTGTTCTAAGTCAAATGTATTTGAAGTAATTATTTTTAAAGAGCTTGCTTGGGGTAAATTTTCAAATTTATCTTGGTTTATGTTTAGACCTATTCCAATAATACTTCCATTACATGCGCCATTTTTGTAGGTATTCTCAATAAGTATCCCTCCAATTTTTTTATTTGCTGACATAATGTCGTTAGGCCATTTAATATGCAGTAAGGGTAAAGAAAATTGTTTTAAAGCCTTAAAAACACTTAAAGCTGATATCAAATTTATAGCAATTGTATGTTTGGCTAGTTCATTAGAAATGGGAGTATATATACTGAATGTAAGGTTTAGCCCGCTTTTTGCCAACCAAGTATTGCCCATTTGCCCTTTGCCATTAGTTTGATGCTTGGCCCAAACACATGTTGTTTTATGGATAGTTTTATTCCTAACAAGCTCTTTTAAGAAGCTGTTTGTAGATTCTGTGGCATCAACTTTGATTAAATTTATCACAAATAATAAAGTTATAGGTTACAAATAACGCATTAAAACCTCAAAAAAGAATAACTTTGTTTTGTTAAAATAAAAGAATGTCGAAAACACACATTGATAATGATAGCTTAATTGCAGAAATCATTAAAGGTATTGAAGAAGTAAAAGGTCAGGATATAACTATACTAGATTTAAGAAAATTAGAAAACACAGTATGTGACTATTTTGTGATATGTAACGGAAACTCTAACACGCAAGTAAATGCGATAGTTGGTTCTGTTCAGAAAATAGTAAGTAAAGCTTTAAAAGATAAGCCATGGCACGTTGAAGGTTCTGAAAATGCTGAGTGGGTATTGATGGATTATGTTAACGTGGTAGTTCATGTATTTCAAAAACACATTAGAGAAGAGTATGATATAGAAGCACTTTGGGGTGATGCAAAGAGCACTATTATTCCTTCAAATTATTAAAATTTATTGATAAAGATTTAATGGCAAATCAAAATAAAAAAGTAGATAAGAGTAAGCGTCCAAAATTTAACTCTTATTGGATTATAGCAGTAGTTGTGTTAGGATTTGTTGCAATTACTTTTTTCGATTCAGGAGTTGGAGCAAATAAACAGATTTCAACTTCAGATTTTTTCTCTTTTTTAAGAGAAAAAGAAGTCGCTAAAGTTAATATAGTAAACAACAGATTAGCAAAAGTATTCCTTACTCCGGAGGCTAAAATGCTTGAAGAGCATAAGCGAAAAAGAAGCACATCTTTCTTAGATACTGCTTCAGGTGGCGTAACAGCAGATTATCAGTTTGAAATAGGTGATTTAGCTTATTTTCAAAATGAATTTGATGAAATTAAAAAGGCTAATAATTTAGATGCAACTATATATTTTGTTTCAGATTCTAATTTTTTAGGTGATATCATCATTACACTTTTACCTATAGCCTTGCTTATTGGAGTTTGGATATTTGTAATGAAGCGAATGAGTGGTGGATCTGGTGGAGGTGGTCCAGGAGGTCAAATTTTTAATATCGGAAAATCTAAAGCTAAACTTTTTGATGAAAAAACGGACATTCAGATTTCATTTGATAATGTCGCTGGATTAGAAGGAGCGAAGGAAGAAGTTCAAGAAATTGTAGATTTTTTAAAAAATCCGGAGAAATACACCTCTCTTGGAGGGAAAATTCCAAAAGGGGCCTTGTTAGTAGGACCTCCAGGTACAGGAAAAACATTATTAGCAAAAGCTGTTGCAGGTGAAGCTAAGGTGCCTTTTTTCTCTTTATCGGGTTCTGACTTTGTAGAAATGTTTGTTGGTGTAGGAGCTTCAAGAGTTCGTGATTTATTTAAACAAGCAAAAGATAAATCGCCCGCTATTATTTTTATTGATGAGATAGATGCTATAGGTCGTGCGCGTGGTAATAACGCTATGTCAGGTTCTAATGATGAGCGTGAAAATACATTGAATCAATTACTAACAGAAATGGATGGTTTTGGTTCGAACAGTAATGTTATTGTTATAGCAGCTACAAACCGAGCAGATGTTTTAGATAAAGCATTAATGCGAGCAGGTCGTTTTGACAGACAAATTTATGTTGATTTGCCAGATGTTAATGAAAGAGCAGAAATTTTTCAGGTACATTTAAAGCCAATTAAAAAGGAAGAAAAATTAGATGTTAGTTTTTTATCAAAACAAACACCAGGTTTTTCTGGAGCTGATATTGCTAATGTTTGTAATGAAGCAGCATTAATAGCAGCCCGTAAAGGTAAAAAAGCAGTTGGTAAACAGGATTTTTTAGATGCTGTCGATAGAATTGTTGGAGGTTTAGAAAAGAAAAACAAAATAATTACTCCTTCAGAAAAGAGAGCTATAGCTTTTCATGAGGCCGGTCACGCTACAGTGAGTTGGATGCTTGAACATGCAGCACCATTGGTTAAAGTTACTATTGTGCCTAGAGGGCAATCGTTAGGAGCCGCTTGGTATTTGCCAGAAGAAAGACAAATTGTTCGTCCTAACCAAATGCTAGATGAAATGTGTGCAACCCTTGGTGGTAGAGCAGCAGAGAAAGTTATTTTTAATGAGATTTCTACAGGCGCATTAAGCGATTTAGAAAAGGTTACAAAGCAAGCCAGAGCAATGGTAACTGTATATGGTCTTAGTGATAAAATAGGTAATTTAACCTACTACGATTCAAGCGGTCAAAATCAATATGATTTTAATAAACCTTACAGTGAGCAAACAGCCGTGTTAATCGATAAAGAAATTTCTGAAATAATAGAAGCACAATACCAAAGAGCTATTGATTTGTTAGAAGAAAACAAAGATAAATTAACACAGCTAGCAGAAGTATTACTTGAGAAAGAAGTTATTTTTAAAGATAATCTTCAGGAAATTTTTGGAAAACGCCCTTTTGATAAAGAAGAAGATATTAAGGAGTCTGATAAACAGTCTACTGTAGAAGAAGCTTAATAGTAAGTTGTAAATAGTAACGAATTTTAACAATTTTGCGTAACTTAGATGCGGATTTGAAAGAGTACGCATTTAAGTTATGAATTTCTTTAAAAAAATATTTACAAAAAATACCTCGTCGAAATCTATCGATGATTGCGGTAGTAGTAAATATATGCCAGCGGATGACATCCCGGTTGATGAACAATTTATGTTGAAATTTACCGAAAAAAACGGCAAATTTCTATATTGTGATAATATTCAAGAAGCCCATGAGGCTTTTGAAAACATTCTCATAGAAAATGATTGGTCAAATGCGGAAGTTTGTTGTTTGCAAAATACTATAAAGGCTGAATTTTCAGATTATAATTTAAAGTTTTCTACAAATGAGAAAGCATCTTTTTACCTATCTGATTGTGAGTATTTAATTTCGGGAATAGGTGGTATTTTAGTTTCTTCAAACCAATTAAAAGAAAAAAAACTTTACGAAATTCCAGATCAATTAGTTGTAATAGCGTATACTAGCCAATTAATTAGAGATATAAGTGAAGGTTTGAAAGGAATTAAGCATAAAACAGGTGTAATACCCTCAAATATTACGACTATTCAACATTTCGGAAGCACAAAACAAAGTGATGATTTTATGAGCTATGGTAGTAGTTCAAAAAACCTATATTTATTATTAGTAGAAGATTTATAGTATGGGTGAATTTTATAAAAGAATCCTTTCTGGTGGGGTTTATGTTGCTATTTTAATCTCAAGTATTTTATTCAATCAATACGCCTTTTTAGCTGTTTTAATTTCACTTTCCGTAATATGTTTGTGGGAGTTTAAAAGATTAATACACCTTAAAAATATAACTTTATACCTATTACTATTATCTTGTATATTAGGATGCCATCTTTTTGAGATGCCAAAACTTATAATATTGAGTGTTTTAGCAATTACGATAATCACGCAATTGTTACTGTTACACGACTTGATATACATTCGAATTATTCCGATGTTCGAAAAAAAGAAATATATAGTCAGTATATTCTATCTCATTTCATGCTTTGTTTTTATGAGTCTTATTCCTTTTCAAGTTGAAGGTTATTATGAACCCATATACATTCTAGGAATATTTATACTCATTTGGGTTAATGATTCTTTTGCATATTTGACAGGAAAGAATTTAGGAAAAAATAAATTATATGAGCAAATATCTCCAAAAAAGACTGTAGAAGGATTTGTCGGGGGATTACTATTTACTTGTTTAGCAAGTGTAATAATAGCATATATTACCAGTACATTAAATATATGGCTTTGGATTGGTTTTGGCTTAATAGTAAGTTTTTTCGGTACTATAGGCGATTTAATACAATCTAAATTTAAACGACAAGCAGGTGTAAAAGATAGCGGATCTATAATGCCAGGTCATGGCGGTATTTTTGATCGCTTTGATAGCGTATTATATGCTAGCCCTTTTGTATTTTTGTACTTACAAATAATTAATTATGTTTCATAAAGAAGGTTTTAAAATTATTACAATAACATTAGTGTTAGTAACATTGGGTACAGTACTTACTCACTTCTTTGTTCCTTATTTCTATTTAAAAATTGCGTTATATGCACTATTGACTTTCTTTTTAATAATCATTTTACAATTTTTCAGAAATCCTAAAAGGAATACTGTAATTAATGATAAACACATAGTTTCTCCAGTTGACGGAAAAGTTGTTGTTATCGAAGAAGTTTTTGAAAAAGAATATTATAAAGAAAACAGACTTCAAGTATCTGTATTTATGTCTCCAATTAATGTTCATGTAACAAGAAACCCTATTGGAGGAAAAGTGCTTTTTAGTAAATACCACCCAGGTAAATTTTTGGTTGCTTGGCATCCAAAATCTTCCGAAGAAAATGAAAGAACAACGGTTGTAATAGGCGATTCTAACTTTTCTATATTATACAGGCAAATAGCAGGAGCTTTAGCAAAACGAATTGTTAATTATGCTAAGGAAGGTGAAAGTATAACTCAGGGAGGAGATAACGGATTTATAAAATTTGGTTCACGTGTAGATATTTATTTACCCGTTGGAACAAAAATTAACGCTAACTTAGGTGATAAGGTTAAAGGTGGTGAAAGCGTTTTAGCTTCATTGTAAATATGGATAATGAAAAATTACATAAAGAATTTTTAGAAGCTGTTAAAGAAGCAAATGCCTACACCAAAAAGTTACCAGTTGATATTAAATTGAAGTTTTACGCTTATTATAAGCAGGCTACAGAAAATACAGGCTTATACAGGCCTTCTGATAGTGTTGAAATAAGAAATGCTTTTAAATTAAACGCCTTATTCCAAGTAGGTAAGTTTAGTCGTGATGAAGCAAAACAAAAATATATATACTTAGTAAATAAATATTTGAAATAAATATTTAAACATAATTTTTAGAAAAAAGCGAAATGATACAAATGTATTATTTCGCTTTTTTTGTTTTTATTCATCAGAGGCTTCAATTTTAGTTCCAAACTCAGCCAGCATTCCTATAAAAGGAAGTGCATTCTCTCCTAATTGTGTTAAAGAGTATTCTACCCTAGGCGGTGTTTCGGGATATGATTTTTTTTGAAGTATTTTATGTAAAATCAAATATTTCAATTCTTGATTAAGCATTTTCTCACTAATCTCAGGTAAAAGACGCTTTAGTTCACTAAATCGGTGAATCTTACTTTGAAAGAATTGTCCTATTATCAATAAACGCCATTTTCCTCCAATAACATCCAAAGATTTCCTAACAGGACAGGTGTCTATTAATTTTTGTGAATTTTTTTCCATATCTAATAGTTTGGTTTTCAGTATTTCTAACTTTTATGTTCGTTGCTGACTAAAAGGTAAGTTGTTGGTTTTGAGGTAATTAGTTGTTAGATTTATAGAGAGCAACAACTGAATTTTAAACCTCAAAGCATGAAAAATTATACTTTTTTAAGTCCTAGCACTGTACAATTTACATATGAAAAAGATGATTTACAAGGAAAAGAAATTTGTTTTTCAAATTCTACTGACAGTAGTAGCTTTTTAATTCCTTCTAGTATATCGTTTTCAGAAAGGCATATTTCAGGTTTCTCTAACATTTTAGGTTTAATAGCAGGTAGTAGCATCATATATTTTACGTTACCATTAAATTTTGATGAGAGCTCAACCATGCAGTTTGTTTATGACCTACTTGCAGCATGCAGGTATAATAAACCAGCATACATTGTTTTTGACAGGAGCAGATGTGTTTCGAGTAAAGTTTATTGTTCCGAAAAGTTGACTCTGTGTAATTACATTCAGCAGTTGTTTGAGGAAAGTGGATTACCCGTAATTCATTTTAATTCAATAGACGATAAAACCAGTTCTAAAAATTCACACACTTCAAATATCAAATTTCATAACCTAAGCGACATTGAAATTAGCTTAATGAAATTGAAAAATATCTCTAAGCAAATACATAAGATTTTTGACGTTAAAGATTCCTTAATCGAGAATCGCTATTCTAGAAATATTCAACATAAATGTGTTAGTAAAAAAGTGAATAGATCAAAGTATTCCTACACATTAAATTAAGAATTACAATTAAAAAAAAATATTAACCAACAATACGTATAAAATTAATGATTAATCAACCAACAATTAACGATGTAATAATTAGACATCAGCCTACAACCAACAAGCCTAAATTAATCTACGGTTATGATACTTTATGTGGATGGTGCTATGGTTTTTCAGAAGAGTTAAAAAAAGCAATTCATCTTTTAAAGAATGAAGTTGACTTTGAATTAGTAAACGTTGGTCTGTTTGCGGGCATTAGAGGGCCTAAGATGGGGTATATGAGTAGCCATATTCGAAGGAATATGCAATCTGTAACAGATCGAACAGGGCAAATATTTGGAGAGGGTTTCTTGAAGCTGTTAGATAGTATAAACTATCCGTACAATTCAATGAAAGCTTCTGTGGCTATTGAAATCGTTAAAGACCTACGACCTGAAAAAGTGTTCGATTTCGCGGCTAAAATTCAGGAAGCATTTTTTGGAGAGGGAAAAGATATCCATTCCGATGAATTCTATTTAGACTTAATCGGTGATTATGATATTAGTTTAGATCAATTTGTTGAAAGGTTGCATAGTAACTGTTATGAGAATAAAGCTCAAAAATCTTTCTATGATATTCAAAATTACGGTTTCCGGGGCTATCCAGCTAGTGCCATTAAAATAGGAAATAGCACTAAAGTTTTAACCGAAGGGTTTGTTACGGCAGAAAAACTAGCTCACTTAATAAGGCAGGAATTAAAAAAGTAGAATCCCAGCCTGTAAAACTCAACTCATAATTTCAAAATCTTACCATGAAATTACAAAAACTTACTTCGCCTGCCCATAATTACGTTAAATACGCTGAAAAAATAAATCAATCTAAAGGACACGAAAACTTAGGTTTTCTATCTTTTGAACGTGGTTTTATGCCTAGTATAGCGCCGTTAGAACAATTGCCATTTCCGTTTTCTATATGGGATGAAATTGCAGCTGAAATGCCCTATCATTATAAAAATCAAAGTTTACGTAAGGCAATACAAAATTTGCCGATTTTAACGGCAAGTAACGATTTGTTAGAAGATAAGTATTTATGTCGAGCCTCTATGTTATTAAGTATGTTGGCTCATGCGTATGTAAGAAATGAGAGAAATGAGGATTTAAATATTCCAGATAGTATCTCTAAACCTTGGGAAGAAGTTACTAAGCGATTAAACAGGCCTAAACCTTTTTTATCATACATCGATTTAATTATATACAATTGGAAATTAAAAGATGTAAACGGTTCGTTTGAGTTAAGCAATTTAAACCTTCTTACACCTACAGTAAATAACCAAGAGGAAAATGTATTTTATTTAACCCAAACAGAAATCGCTTTTAAAACAAAAGAGATTTTAAATTATGTAGTTGCAGTTCAAGATGCTATTGTAAATGACGATAAATTAAAAGTTATTAAAGGATTACAACAATTAAAGCGAGTTGTTGGTAAAGTAACAAAAAGTAGTTTTTTAAAAATAAACCCTAACCCTAGAAGCGCTACTTATGTAGACCCTGTTGTATGGGCAAAAACGGTAGCTCCTTTTGCAGTACCTCTTAAAGAAGGTGTTCAAGGACCTAGTGGTACCTCATCTCCTTTTTTTCATTTAATAGATACTTTTATTGAAAGAAATAAATATGAAACTATTTTAGGTAAAGAAGCCTTGTTTATTAGAGAATGGTATCCCGAACATTGGAGAGGTTTTCTAAATGAAGTAGATAAAGTTTCTTTAGGTAAGTATATTGAAAAATGTAATGACGAAACTTTAAATGGCGCTTTTTATGATTTTGTAGAAGCTTACTCTGGCGATAAAGGTTTTTTAGGGGTGCATCGCAGAAAAGTTTATGGCTATTTACAAATGGCATTTAAAGTAGGTCGTTCAGTAACTATAGGTGGGTTTAGTGGTCTTTTTAAAGAGCGTACTTGGGAAGAAGTTGATGATGAATTAGAAACTACACGATTAGAGCGTTATGCCGATAAAAAACTTAAATGCCCTTACAGTGGAGTTATAAGTCAAGAATCAATAGGAGATAGTGCTGCAAAAAATATAGTGTTAGATGTAAGTGATAAAGGAGTTTCTTTTGAGCCTGGTGATAGATGTGCTGTAGTGCCTAAAAATAAAACCGATAAAATTTCACAATTACTGGAAGTAATGAATCTTTCAGGGGAAGAATCTGTTTTTTTAAGTAAAAATTGGAAAACCTATTTTCAAACATTTTATAATGAAAAATTAAACGAAACTAATGTGCGAAGAATTCTTACTTCTGCAAAATTAGGTAATGTTTCAAAAGCTTTAGATATGTGTGGGCATATTAAAGAATTTATTAAGTTAGAAGATAACGGGCAGTTACCGTTATTAAGCCTAGTAAGTCAATTTAAGCGGTTCAATATGGATGCGAAACAATTTTTGCTTCCTCATTTTACAACTATTTTAGAACCAGAGGGAGAACGTATGTATAGTATTTCTTCTGGATTTGAGGAGCATAAAATTGAATTAACCGTAGGTAATGCAACGACTGTTGTAGGCGATAAAGTTTATGAAGGAGTAGCTTCTTCATATTTACATTCAAATGAAGTAAATGAAAATTCTAAAATTCCGTTTAGAGTAGTATCTCCATTACGATTTTCATTACCCATTAAAAAAAATGTTCCCATATATTTGTTTGCAGGCGGGTCGGGTATTGCGCCATTTAAAGGCTTTTGGGAAACCTTAGAAAAAAACAACGAATTATCGAATTTATCTATTTTTTATAGTGTTAAGAATATTAAAGATATTGTTTTTAAAAAAGACCTTGAGCGTATATTACTAGGAAATGCTCGTATGCAAATATTAGTAACAAGAGAATCAAAAATACTTGATATATCAAAATCCATAGAAAAAAAGACCTTAGTTTTTAAAAATATCCAGTTGAATATAAACAACAAAATGGGTAGTCTTATAGAAAATAAACATGATTTAGATAAATTATATAGGGCAATGGCTCCTATAAATGATAAAGATGAAAAAGGATATTTCTATTCTTGTGGAAAGGCTGGTTACGCATTGACTGTTTTAAATTTCTTAAAAAAAGTAATTCGTATTAATAATTTAAGTGACCAAAATAGCCAAGAAATATTTTATAAGTTGTTTTCTGAAAACCGAATAATGCAAGATATATTCACAACTCCTTCCGAAGTTTGTGATTCTCATAGGCAAGAATATAATATGTCCGATATTATTGAACATAATAATCCGGAAAATGGATACTGGGTAGCAATAGATGAAAAAGTATATGATTTAACGGAATTTAAGGAAATTCATCCTGGGGGAGATAAGATAGTTGAAGATAATGCAGGTAGAGATGCTACTCACGAATTTAGAAAGGCAAACCACCATTTATCTAACGAAATCACCTCAATGCTTACCATGTATTGTATTGGTAGACTTAAAAAAGTAGCTTTTAAATCCAGTAGTTTGGAAATTCAATATAAAGACTGGCTGTCTTCTCTACACTTAACTACAGAGATGTCAAATACATTTATAGCCGATCATTCTTTTAAAAATAGAAAAACTACAAAGTTGAGTGGTAAAGATGAAATTACTCCTTATAAAATAGCGTTACTTGTAGAAAATCAACACCGTTTTCAATACGAATATGTGAAAAACATAAAGCAAATTTTTAATGATTTGTTTTACAACAGCCCTCTATGTAAATTAATACTTCAGGAATTTGACAATTTAACAAAAGTTACTATCGATTTAAGCTTAGAAGAGGTTGAATACAATAATGATGGTTTTTTAGGTAGATGGGAAGAATTAAACTTGTTAGAGGAAAAAAATTATAAAATACTTTCCGTAGTCAGGAAAATGCTTTGCGAAGGTGTAAAACTCTTCGAAGTTAATAGTGTTATACAATCTTTAGAATTTGATGATGCTATAGAAATAGTATTGAATAGCTGTTATAGGGAGTTCGAAATCCTAAATGAAATAGAATTGGAATTAGTAGGCTAATTCATAAAAAGCGTCTACAAGTACATTGTTAATATTTTATTTTTTAAATGTTAACTATTGGCTACTGTTTTCTAAATCTTATTATTTTTATGTTTCAATAAAGGCGGAAAGTATTTATGAGGCAATTAAAAGTAATTGAAATTTTAGCAGAGCAAAAATTATTGCAAGAGGTTAAAGTAAGTGGTTGGATACGCTCATTTAGGAATGGGAGGTTTATAGCTCTTAACGATGGATCAACAATAAATAACCTACAATGTGTTATTGAAGATGATGTATTAAATAAAGAAACTTTAGATCGTTTAAACACTGCTGCCTCTATTACAATTATAGGTATTCTTAAAGAAAGTGAAGGGCAAGGTCAACGAGTAGAGCTAGAGGTGAAAAAACTTAGTATTGAAGGTGATGCTAATGCTGAGGAGGTTAAAAAAACGATTCTTTCTCCTAAAAAACACAGTTTAGAATTATTAAGAGAACAAGCTCATCTTCGTATTCGAACGAATACATTTGGGGCGATTATGCGGGTGCGTTCTAAATTATCTTTTGCAGTCCATCAATATTTTCAACAAAAAAAATTCCAGTTAGTTCATACCCCAATAATTACTTCGAGTGATGCAGAAGGAGCAGGAGAAACTTTTAAAGTATCTCATTTAGATTTTGATAAAGTGCCCAAAAATGAAGAAGGAAAAACAGATTTCAACAAAGATTTTTTCGGCAAGCAAACTAATTTAACTGTATCCGGTCAATTAGAAGGGGAGACGTATGCAATGGGCTTAGGTGATATCTAT
Organism: uncultured Aquimarina sp.; assembly: GCA_937958985.1. Lineage (GTDB taxonomy): Bacteria > Bacteroidota > Bacteroidia > Flavobacteriales > Flavobacteriaceae > Aquimarina. Next base: position 4,469 of record CALGLV010000007.1, on the reverse strand, counting down.
ACGTTTGGACCTACATTTAGGGCCGAAAACTCTAATACTTCTAGGCATTTAGCCGAGTTTTGGATGATAGAACCTGAAATGGCGTTTTGTGACCTTGATAAAAACATGGACGTTGCCGAAGATTTTATCAAGTTTGTAGTTAATTATATATTAGAGCACAGTAAAGATGATTTAGCTTTTTTAGAAAAACGATTATTAGACGAAGAAAAGCAAAAACCTTTGGAGCAAAGAAGTGATATGCCACTGCGAGAAAAGTTAGCATTTGTTACAGAAAATAATTTCAAAAGAGTAAGCTACACAGAGGCTATTGATATTCTAAAAAAATCAAAGCCAAATAAAAATAAGAAATTCAAATATCCTGTTGATCAATGGGGAGTAGACCTACAAAGTGAACACGAGCGATATTTAGTAGAAAAACATTTTAAATGCCCAGTCATTCTATTTAATTATCCAGCCAATATCAAGGCCTTTTATATGCGCCTAAATGATGATGGAAAAACCGTTAGAGCAATGGATATTTTATTTCCCGGCATCGGAGAAATAGTTGGAGGCTCTCAACGAGAAGAACGATTGGAAGTATTGAAAGATAAAATGAAGACACTTAAAATAGATCAAGAAGAATTATATTGGTATTTAGATACACGCCGTTTTGGAACCTGTATTCATAGTGGTTTTGGATTGGGTTTTGAACGCTTAGTACTATTTGTAACAGGGATGAGTAATGTTCGAGATGTAATTCCTTACCCAAGAACACCTGGGAATGCTGAATTTTAAACTAAAAAGAAAACTACTTTATATTACACTACTTAAATAACTATCTTCGGGATTAGAATATTTTTTCAATTATTATGTTAAAGCAACAATTCAATTTAAAATTATCTCAAAAACTTTCTCCTCAACAAATTCAGTTGATGAAGTTGATACAACTTCCTACACAAGCGTTTGAACAACGGTTGAAGCAAGAAATTGAAGAAAACCCTGCTTTAGATACCGGTAAAGAAGAGTCTATAGAAAATTTGGATGATGAATTCGATAATCAAGAAGAAGAATATACAGGCGAAGAAACCGATTTTAATATTGATGATTACCTAAGCGATGATGAAATTCCGAACTATCGTTTACAAGCCAATAATTACAGTTCCGACGATGAGGAAAAAAGCATGCCCTATGCAGGAGGAACTACTTTTAATCAGCATTTAAAATCACAATTAAACACCTACCGTTTAGAAGAAAACGATTATCAAATAGCGTTGTTTTTAATAGGTAGTATTGATGAGAGTGGCTATATAAGAAGACCTTTAGAGGATATAGCCGATGATTTAGCGTTTACTCAAAACGTATATACGGATGCCGAAAATGTTGAAAAGGTTTTAAAATTAGTACATCAATTAGACCCAGCAGGAGTTGGAGCTAGGAATTTACAAGAGTGTTTGTCTATACAATTACACCGTAGAGGGGATTCGCCATCCATGGTTAGAGCTACGCAAATTATAGATGAAGCATTCGAATTATTTACAAAAAAACACTACAAAAAACTTATTGCTAAATTCAATATTTCCGAAGAACAGTTAAAGGAAGCCATTGAGGAAATAGAACACTTAAACCCCAAACCAGGAGGTAGTTTTACTGGAAATAACCGTATTGTAGAACATGTGGTTCCCGATTTTTCGATACGTATAGTAGAAGGAGAGTTAGAATTAACTTTAAATGGGCGTAATGCTCCTGAGTTACACGTTTCGGGTGCCTATAATGAAATGCTGAAAGGGTATAAGGACACTAAGAAAAAAACAAGGTCTCAAAAAGATGCTGTACTTTTTATAAAACAAAAATTAGATGCCGCTAAGTGGTTTATTGATGCCGTAAGACAGCGACAACAAACATTATTAATAACCATGAGTGCTATAATGAATTATCAAAAAGAGTTTTTCCTTACGGGCGATGAGCGTAATTTAAAACCAATGATTCTTAAAGATATTGCCGACGAAATAGAAATGGACGTTAGTACTATTTCTAGAGTAGCTAATAGTAAATATGTTGATACTCCTTACGGAACAAAATTAATTAAAGAATTCTTTTCCGAATCTATGAAAAATGATCAGGGAGAAGATGTATCTACGCGCGAAATAAAAAAAATTCTTGAAATCACTATCGAAGAAGAAAACAAACGCAAGCCACTTACCGATGAAAAATTAGCGCAAATTCTTAAAGAAAAAGGCTATCCAATAGCTCGTAGAACCGTTGCCAAATACCGCGAACAGTTAGATTTACCTGTAGCTAGATTGAGGAAGAAGATTTAAAATGGTAGTTTACAACGACTACTATCCATTTGGTATGCCAATGCCAGATCGTAACTCTTTTTACAATTACCGTTACGCCTACCAAGGACAAGAAAAAGATACCGAAACAGGTAAAGAAGCTTTTGAGTTGAGACTTTGGGACGCACGTATTGGAAGGTGGTTGACTACGGATCCGTATGGAGAGTTTTATAGTCCTTACTTAGGGATGGGGAATAATCCTATTAGTACAATTGATCCTGATGGAGGTTGTACAAAGTGCCCAAATAAAAGTGGAGTTAAAAGAGTTGTTGTTGATTCTAATCAAAGTTCTCCTGACGGAGGGCTTTTAGTTCCTCAGATTGATGGACAATTACATGATGCATTGAGCAACGTTACTTTATATGGATCAAGTATGAAAGACAATACCGCTGAGAATTTTGCAGTAATGTACAATTTAGGGCATCGAGGTTGGGATCCCAACGGATTAGGAAATCAACTCATGAATTTTTCAGCTGTTACTATAGGTGGTACTTTACTAGCTTCATCTGTAGCATTTGAAGCAGCAATAGGAACATTAGCCGATGCAGGATTTTTCTCATTCAGTTTTAAAGGGGCTGGAGTAAGAGTTGGCACTGAGGCAATTACTGAGTTATCAACGAAAGGGACTGATGCAAATTTATTGAGCATTGCTGGTGCAGCTGTTGATTCTCCATTTACTGATTTGATAACTTCTAAGTATGAGTATACTTTGAAAGGGGAATTTAGAAGTAACGATTTAAAAGCTACAACTATTAATTTTATTACAAGCAGAGTAAATGGGACTATTCATAACAGGGCATTAAAAGCAAAATCTCCGTTTCTTCAACCAGCTTCTTGGGTGGGTATTTCAAGTATTAAATTAGCTTCCTCACAATTACAAAAATGAAAAAAAAAGAAAAAATTGCATTAATTACAGTTTTAGTTATACTATTTTCAATTGCCACATTTAACTATTTTAGAAATCAAAAATTATATTCAAAATTAGATGGAGTATCAAATGGGAAAATCACAAATTTCTATTCAGTTGCAATGTCTTTGTTTAAAATAGAGCATAACTATACTGTTGAAGGAGTTTTATATAAAGGAGAGTTATCGGTAGATCCTGATTTCAAATGTGATGATGGAACAGAAGGCTGTGTTGGAAAACTTTTCGATGTTAAATATCTTAAAAGTGATCCAAGTATAAGTCGAATTCAATTAGGTAAATACAAAAAATATCAAACAGAAGTTGATTTGAGATAGTAAGCCCCCCTGCTGCCGCTAGCGAAAAAGAATAAAAAATAGCGCTACTGCTAGCGTCCACGCTAGTAGCAACAACGAGAATAAAACAAAGTAATTATAACAAAGCTATTCTATAAAAAGAGTAGCTTTTGTTGTTTTCTACAACGGATGCAACTTAAGAACACTACTTTTTAACTGTTCAATGTTTGTAGTAAGGTAGTTTTCGGTAGAGTAGATGTGTTTTTTTAGTTTAAATATTATCAAATCCATTACCAAAAAAGTCTTCAATTTTTAAATTGAAGTACTTACTTATTTTTATAAGTGTAGTATAACTAGGGTCACGTTTACCCGCTCCCGCTAGCTTTTAGCTAGTGGCAACAACGAGAATAAACTAACACGTTTTTAACTTGTTATTTCAGGACATAGATAAGACATTAGAAGAAGGAATCTTAATCAAGTATTAGGATTCCCCCGCTGTTGCATAGCGTGTATATTGCTACTGCTAGGCTTTGGCTAGTAGCAATACAGCATTACAGGCAAAGCGTATAAAACAAAGCTATTCTACAAAGAGTTTTTTTAGAATTTTTGTAGCTACTAGCGAGACGCTAGCAGTAGCCTTTGTTTTGTATAATACTACTTTTAGCTAGTAGCAACACAGCAATGCAGGCAACACAAATAAAACAAAGTAACAGCTATCTAAGCAATTAGGTAGCTGTTGTTGTCTCTAGAACGGATGAAACTTAACAACACTACTTCTTAAGTATTCAATATTTGTAGTAAGTTATTTTTTATTTGGTAGTATCCAAAAAACTGTGTAAACAGAAATTAGGCGGGGTTTTAAAACCCCGCCTAATTTTTTTATTAATTTTATAACACACAGTTTTATTATGGATGATTTAAAAAATCAATTTTTACAAAGTGGTCTATTAAAAG